>DDSQ01000138.1:2057-80124 GCA_002343845.1 Planctomycetes bacterium UBA2386
TTCGGCCGCACGCCGATGAACCAGGGCGGCCAGGCCGGCGACCGCTACGGCCGCGATCACCACGGCAAGGCGTTTTCGGTGTGGATGGCCGGCGGCGGCGTACGCGGCGGCACTGTGCTCGGCGCCACCGATGACCTCGGCTACGCAGTGGTCGAGCGGCCGATCGAGGTCGCCGACCTGCACGCCACCATGCTGCNNGGCTTCGACCACGAGCGGCTCACCCACCGCCACCAAGGCCGCGATCACCGGCTGACCGACGTCGCGGGCCGGGTGGTGCGCGAGATCCTGGCCTGAGCTAGTCGCCCGCGGGGCTCTGCGGTCCGCGATTGCCGGACTGCCGAGATCGACCACCCATCGACGGCAGATCGAGCGGAAGCGACCCGCACGTCGTCGCGTCACTTCGCGCGCAGCGCCGCCTCGGCGCGCACCAGGCATGCGCGCAACGCCTCGTCCATGCCAGCACCGCCGTGGCCCTTGTGCCGGATCACGCCTTCGTGATCGATCACGTAGACCGTCGGCCAGCCCGACACGTGCCACGCCTTGCTGATCGGGCCGTCGGTGCCGCCCGCGCCGTTCCAGAAGCTGCGCCACGTGATCTGTTCGGCGGCGAGCCGCGGCGCGAGCTTCTCGAGATCCTCGTCGCTGTTGACGCCAACGATCGCGAACGGCTTGTCCTTCAGTTCAGCCACGAGCGACCGCTCGTGCGGGTNNATGGCCCGGCAAGGGCCTCACCAGAATCCCCAGAAGTCGAGCAGGACCACCTTGCCGCGGTAGTCCGAGAGGCGGAACGGCACGCCGTCGAGGTCCTTGCCGTCGATCTCGGGTGCTGGCAGCCCGGGCTCGAGGCGCTCGGCTTCGTCGCGCAGACGGTCGACGAGGCCGACCAACGAGCGCGCCGCGTCCTTCGGCACTGCGTCGAGCTGCTCGCGCGCCTTCGCCAGGTGCGCGAGCGCTTCGCGGCGCAGCTCGTCGCTGGTGGCCACCGCACGCGTGCCGACGTGCATCGCGGCGCGCGTGAAGTGCGCCTGCGCCAGGACGTGCGGGTCGCGGTTGTGTGCGAGCACGCGGTCGAGCCAGCGCAGCGAGCGGTCGGCGCCGAAGTCCTGCTTCCGGCCGCCGATGCGCGCGACGGCGAGCCGGACCGCCGGGCTCGCGACGTGGTGTTCCATCAGCGTCGTCATCGCGGTGACCGCCTGCGCGTCGTCACCGCTCTGCACCACCCACACGAGGTACGGCACCGCTTCCTCCTTGCCGGCGAGGCGCGCCGCGGCCGCCGCGAAGCGGGCTGCGAACGGCACCTCGGGACGCTCCGCGCGCAACCGTTCCTGTGCAGCCTGGTCGCCCGCCGCCCGCGCGGCGTTGTTGGCGTCGGCCCACGCACGCAGCGCCTTGTCGAACTCGCTCTGCAGGGTGGCGACGGTCGGCGGCGGGGACGGATCCTGGGCGGCGACAGCAGAGGGCAGGGCCAGCAGGGCAGACAGCAGCAGGTTGCGCATGGGACCTCCGGGAGCCGGCACGGTAGCGCGGGCACGGCTGCGGAGAACCTCTCAGCGCCTGCCGGCCGCGAGGAGCCCGCGGATGGCTGCGGCGAAGCCCTGCGCCATGACCCCGTAGCCGTCGTCGTTGCAGTGGCCGTCGGCGACGTTGAGCACACGCCCTGGTTCCTTCGTGCGAATGCCGGCGAACGCCATGTCGTTCTCGACGAGCGGCACTCCCTCGTCCTCAGCCAGCTGGCGCAGCATCTCGCGGTAACCGACCACCAAGGGATGCGTGCCGAGCACCGGCTTCGCTCCCACCTCGCGGCAGCGGCGGATCGCCTGCTGCAGGTGATCGCGCAACGTCTGGTGCCACGCCTCGGTGCCTTCGCCCATCGTCTCGCGCAGCAAGGTCAGCAAAGTCCTGGCGTCGTCGTCCGTGAGCTTGCGGTCGGCGCATGCGCGCTGCATGGCTGCGACTCTGGCTTCCGTCGGTGCTTGCCAGTTGCCCAACTGTTGCCGGGTCAGGCCACGATTGCCGTCCAGCATGTGCGCGTCGACAATGGCACCCGCGTAGCCAACGAAGTCGGTCGAGTTTCGGCTCAGGCGCGCCTTGGTGCGGTAGAGCACCGCCATAGGGTTCCACTGGGCGGCAACCGCGAGCTCGATCGCCGTATCGATCGCGTTGCGGGCAGCGTCGATGTCGCCGCGCTTCTCGACCAACTGCGCGTACTGCACCCACAGGCTCGGAGTGCGAGAGCCCGCGGCGATCGCCTGCTCGGTCGCTGCATCGGCCTCCTCCACATGGCCGCAGGCGGTCAGCGCAGTGGCCAGCGCCTCCTTGGCGCCGATGTCCCCGCGTTCGGCGGCGAACGTGCGAACGGTCGCGAGCTCGGCGCGCGCCTCCTCCGATCGACCCAGCGCCTGGTAACACTGCGCCAGGGCGGCGTGCAGACCGGGCAGGCTGGCATCGCCCGGTTTTGCCGCCTGGATGCTCTTCTCGAACGCCGCCAACGCCCCCGCCCAGTCGGACGCCGCCATCGCCTGGTGGCCGTCCGCCACGGGACTCGCCGGCTTCTCGACGATGTCCTCGCGGATCAGCCGCACCTGCTGGTCGGCCCACGACAGCAGGAGAACACCCTCGTCGAGACGCCAGGTGCCCGCGATCGGCGGTGCTCCCTCCGGCGTGAAGGTGATGTGTTCGCCGCGCACCGACCAGCGCATGTCGTTGGGGCCAAGCTTGCCTGTGCCGCCCTTGTCGAGCGTGCACCGGAAGTCCGCACCCGCGGCGCGCCACCGGCCAACCACGACCGCCGGCTCTTCGGTTTCCGCGCCTGCAGCATCGCCTCCCGAATCGGCGGTGCGCTGGTCACGAAACGGGTTCCGCGCGCGGAATGTCTGCAGCAACCGCCAGGTGCGGAAGGTCCACACGTACTCGCGCCCCGTCGACGTGACGTCCGCGGCGGAGGGCAGTGCGGCCGGCAGCTGCAACCGTTCCGGCCTCGTCCACGAGTCGTTGACACCAACGGTGATGCAGACGACCTCGGGCTGCAGGGTGACCAGCAGGCCGTCCAGCGCTTCCAGCACCTCACGCGAGTTGCGGCCAGGCCAACCGCGGTTCTCGACCCGGACTTCGAGGCCGTCGGCCCGCAGCCGTTGCTCCAACTGGGCCGGGTACGACTTGGCCGGGCTCGACGAGCCCATGCCATAGGTGAACGAGTCGCCCAGGCAGAGGATCACCGGGCCGGAGGCCGTCGTGGCGGACGACTCGTGCCGCGAACCGAGCGCCCAGACCGCCAGGTAGCCCACCTGGAGCACGAGCTCGGTGGCGACCAGGGCCACGAGCACGGCGAACAGGAGCAGGCGGAGGCGCTTCATGATGGGAGGACCACCTGCAGGCGAGTCGAGGCGGGTCGGATTGGCTTGGCAAGCCGCTGCCCCAGACCATCCGCCACCCGCGACCATCTTGCCGATGCTGGCCCGTCGCGTCGAGCGGGCGGCCTTCGACGTTCGCCTCCCGTGGCCGCTGCACTCGCGAGGCCGGCGAGCCACACGCTGCGCCTCGACGCACTGCCGCGAACACGCGCGGCGCCGGCGGCCGCACGCAGCCCTTCCTAGCCCTTGGCGGCGAGCTTCGCGCGCACGCCCTGCGCGGCGGCGGCGAGCTTCTCATCGGCGTGCCGGCACGCTGCATCGAGCACGCGGCTGACGTGTTCGTCGCTCACGCCGATCGCGCCGAGGGCCGCGATCGAAGCCATGCGCACGGCGACGTCGTCGGTGTGTTCGTAGCACCAGACGATCGAACGCACGAGTTGCTGGCCGCTCGCGCCGCGTTCGACGGCGCGCTGCAGGCCGAGCAGGCGCAGGTCGGAACTGGCGTGGCAGATGGCGCGCGCGATGGTGCCGTCGCTCGCCCCGGCCGCGCACTCGAGAACCTCGAGGCTGTCCCGCGCAGCCTTCTGCACGTCGCCCGTGCGCTTCGTGGCAACGTCGCGCAGCGCGGCGAGCACCGGCTCGCTGCGCACGCCGATGTCGCCGAGTGCCGAGGCGGCGCGGTCGCTCATCGCCGTCCCGGCTTCGCCTTCGGCCTGCATCACCTTCACCAACGCCGGCACGGCCGCCGCCGCCGCGGGGCCAAAGCGCCCGAGGGCCTGGGCGGCGTTCGCGACCTTGTACGAGTCGCAACCGCGCGGGTTCTCGGCCCCTTCGGTGACCGCCTTCGTCAAGAACGGCAGCGCCGCCGGATCGCGGATCGCGCCGAGCGGCGCCGCCGCACGGTGGGCGCCGTGCGTGCGCGTCGCCAGCAGCTTGCACAGCGCCGGCACCGCCGGCTTGCCCGCCGGCCCGATCTTCTCCAGAGCCTGGCAGGCGGCGATCTGGATGCCGAACTCACCGATGCAGCGGGCGAGTTCGGGCGCGCCGACGGCGCCGAGACCGACGAACGCGTGTTCGATCGCATCCGACAGGCTCGCGCGTTCGAGCAACCAGAGCTTGCTCATCGCCGGCGCCAGCGGCTCCGCGGCCTTGCCCATCTTGCCGATGCCGATCAGGGCGGCGATGCGCTGCGCGTCTTCGCCGTCTTCGAGGATGCGCTTCAACCCAGGCACGGCCTTCGTGCCGAGGGCCGCCAGTTCCTGGGCCGCGAGGTCGCGTTCGGGGCCGGTGGCAGCCGCGATGCGGGCCACCAGTTCGTTCACGCCGGCGGCCTTGCCCTGGGCTGGCACGGCGGCGGTGAGGACTGCGAGCAGGCCGATGCCCAGGATTCCCGGCGAGGTCGCATGTGCCATGGCGGCGAACTGTAGCCGCGCGCGGGAGAGCGGTAACGCGCAGCGTGGCGGAGGCGCCCACTGCGCGAGCGCGCGTCGGCACGGTCCGGCAGCAGGTGCTGGCCGTCGTCGACGCATGCACGCGTTCCGCCGCTGCGGACGCGCCAGTCGCGATAGCCGGTTTGGGGCAGTTCCGACTACGTTCGTGCACTGCGGCCTCGCCGCTCCCCCAACCACCCGATGCCCGATCGTCGTCCTGCTCCGGTCGCTCGCGGCGATCGCCTGACCGTCGACGTGCACGGCTTCGGCGACGGACCCGACGGCATCGCGCGGCTCGACGACTACGTGCTGTTCGTGCCCGGCGTGCTGCCCGGCGAACGCGTGACCATCGACGTCACCTCGGCGGCGCGCAAGTTCGGGCGCGGGACGCTGGTCGCGGTCGAGACCGCGAGCGACGAACGGGTCGTGCCGCGCTGCGCGCACTTCCTCGCCTGCGGCGGCTGCCACCGCCAGCACCAGACCTACGACGGGCAACTGCGCAGCAAGCAGCAGCGCCTGCAGAAGGACCTCGACTGGGCGCTCGGGCCCGGCACCGTCCAGGTCGCGCCCACCGTGCCGGCGGCGGGTCCGTACGGCGAACGACACAAGGTCGTCGTGCACCTGATGCACGACGCACGCGGGCGACTCGCGGGCGGCCTGCATCGCGCCCGTTCGCCCGAGCTCGAACTCGTCACCGAGTGCCCGGCGAGCGACGCCGTGGCGTGGGACCTGGTGCAGGAGACGGTGGCGCTGCTCGACCGCCTCGGCCATCGCGCGTGGGATCCGTGGTTCGCGCCGAAGGAACTGCTGCGCAGCGTGCTCGTGCGCACGACGACGACCGGCGAGTCGCACCTCGTGCTCGTCGCCATCGAGCCGCGCATCCCCGGCCTCGAGACGATCCTCGACGACCTGCACGCGGCCGGTGCGTCGTCGATCAGCGTCAACCACAACGACGGCGACCCGGCGAAGCTGCTCGGCAAGCACACGACGTTCGTCAGCGGCCGCCCGTTCATCCACGAACAGCTCGTGGGGATCAGCTACCGCATCTCGCCGAGTTCGTTCTTCCAGACGTCGCCGCGCATGGCCGAGCAGTTGATCCACCACGTCAGCAGCTGGCTGCGCCCCGGCAACGACGACGTGGTGGCCGACCTCTACTGCGGCGTCGGGCTGTTGACGCTGCCGCTGGCGCAGCGCGCGCGGCACGCGGTCGGCATCGAGCTGCACGGGGCTGCGGTCGACGACGCGCGCGCCTCGGCGCAGGCGAACGGGCTCGCCAACACGACCTTCCGTTGCGGGCAGGTCGACGGCTGGCTGCGCGCGTGCCGCTCGGGCGAGCTGCCGAAGCCGTCGCTGGTCGTGATGGACCCGCCGCGCGCCGGGCTCACGCCGGAAGTGGTCGCCGAGCTGCGCACGCTGGCGCTGCGCAAGCTCGCCTACGTGTCGTGCGAGCCGAAGACGCTGCAGCGGGATCTGGTGCTGCTGCGCGATGCGGGGTTCACGACGCGCGCGGTGACGCCGTTCGACATGTTCCCGCAGACCGCCCTCGTCGAAGCCGTGGCCTGCCTCGAACGAGCGCAGTAGCCTGCCGCGCGCCATGAAGACCGCTCTGCTCGCCGCGCTCGGCGCGCTCGCCCTCTCCGCCTGCACCTCGATGAGCGAAGCCCCCCTCACCGCCACCTCGCGCTGGTTCGGCGAAGCCAAGAACGGCCGCCCCGCGCGCCTCTGGACCCTGCGCATCCCCGGCCTCGAGGTCGACGTCACCGACTACGGCGCCACGCTGGTCGCCGTTCGCACGCCCGACCGCGCCGGGTTCGTCGACGACGTGGTGCTCGGCTTCGACGACGTGACGGGCTACCAGTCGGCCGACAACCAGTACTTCGGCTGCACCACCGGCCGCGTCTGCAACCGCATCGCCAAGGGCCGCTTCACCCTCGACGGCCGCGACTACCAACTCGCCGTGAACAACGGGCCCAACCACCTGCACGGTGGCGCGACCCGCAGCCTCGACAAGGTGTTCTGGAACGCCGAGCCCGTCGGCTCGCCGGGAGTCCCGGGCGTGCGCTTCACCTACCGCAGCCTCGACGGCGAGGAGGGTTACCCCGGCAACCTCGACGTCACCGTCACCTACTGGCTCAGCCCCGTGCCCGGCCCGACGTTGTCGATCGTGATGGAGGCCCGCACCGACCGCCGCACGCCGGTCAACCTGACCAACCACGCCTACTGGAACCTCAGCGGTGCTGGTGCTGCGACGGTGCTCGACCACGAACTGTGGATCGCCGCGGATCGCTACACGCCGTGCGACGACACCCTGATCCCGACCGGGGCGCTCGCCGACGTGCGCGGCGGCCCGCTCGACTTCACGAAGGCGCTGCCGATCGGCCTGCGCATCGACCAGCTCAGCGACGGCCCGGCGAAGGGCTACGACCACAACTACGTGCTGCGCGCCACCGACGGCGTCGTCGCGAAGCTCTTCAGCCCGGCGAGCGGGCGCCACCTCACGATCCGCACCGGCGAGCCAGCACTGCAGGTCTACAGCGGCAACTGGCTGCACGGGCAACGCGGCAAGGGGGGCAAGGCCTACGCACAGCGCAGCGCTGTCTGCCTCGAGACGCAGCACTACCCCGACAGCGTCAACCAGCCGTCGTTTCCGAACACCATCCTCGAACCCGGCCAGCAGTACCGCACCCAGACGAGCTGGTCGTTCGGCGTGGACTGAAGGCGGAACGTGCGGGCCGCCCTGTTCGCCCTGGTCGTCGCCGCGCTGCCCGCGCAGGAACCGACGCCGCCGCGCTTCACGCCGCCCGAGCCGGCGTTCGTGTTCCTGCAGCAGCCACCGAAAGGGCTGCCGCCGATGCCGAAGCCGGACGGCTACGAACCCACGGCGGCGATGTTCGATCTCGGCCGCGCGCTGTTCCACGACGGCGTCCTGAGCCGCGACGGCACGGTGTCGTGCACGAGTTGCCACCCGGCGGCCGACGGCTTCGCCCATCGCGACCCGCTGCCGCCGGGCATCGCCGGGCAGCGGGCGCTGCGCCACGCACCAGCGTTGTGGAACCGCGGCTACGGCACGCGCCAGCGGTGGGATGGCGCCTCACCGACGCTCGAGGCCTTCGTGCTCGAGCCGATCGCCGACCCGCGCGAGATGGGCAGCTCGGTGGCCGAGGCGCTCGCGCGCCTGAACGGCGATCCGGCCTGGCGCGCGCGTTTCGACGCCGCGTTCGGCCGCGCGGCCGACGAGCAGGCGCTGCAGCAGTCGCTCGCGACGTTCGTGCGCGGCATCGTCGCCGGCGACGCGCCGTACGACCGTTTCCTCGCCGGCGACGCCCAAGCGATGACCGCCGAGCAACGCCACGGCCAGTGGCTGTTCGAGAGCAAGGGCGCGTGCTGGAAGTGCCACGTGCCGCCGCTGTTCACCGACGAGGGCTTCCACGCGACGGGCGTGGGCATCGTCGACGGCAAGCAGCAAGCGGGCCGCGCGGCGGTGACCGGCGATGCGGCCGACACCGGTCGCTGGAAGACGCCGACGCTGCGCGGGCTGCGCTTCACCGCGCCGTACATGCACGACGGTTCGCTGCGCACGCTCGACGAGGTGGTCGCGTTCTACGCGCGCGGCGGCAACGCGCATCCGCAGCTCGATGCGAAGGTGCGGCCGCTGGACCTCTCGGACGCCGAGCGGCGCGCGCTGGTCGCGTTCCTGCAGTCGCTGTGACGCCCGGCGTCAGCCGGCCGCACACTCGAGATCGAGCGCCAGCGAGAGCCCGACCAGGTCCTCGAGCACCCGCGGCTCGAGCGCGAACGCCGGCGGCCGCTCGAGCGGCGCGCGGAGCTTCACGGTGACGCCCGCCCATCGCACGCCGCGATGCCCGATCACGTCGCGCCAACGCACCGCTGCCCGCAGCAGCGCCAGCAGTTCCTGCACCTTCTCCTCCGGCGAGCAGAACGCGCCCGGCATCACTTCGTGGATCCACAGGCCTTCGTCGCGCACCGTCGTCGTCAGTGGCCCGCTGTCGCCCTTGCCGAACGCGCGCGTCGGCACGAGTCCCAGCAGGTCCGTGACGAGACCGGGCGCCACGTCGTCGAGCACCAGGCGCAGCGCCACGGTCGAGCCGACCACGACCTCGACGTCGCGCTCTTCCCACGAAGCACCGCGCCACCGCCAGTGCACCTGCAGCCAGAACGACTCCGGCGCGAGGCGGTAGCAGAGCAGCGCGCGCTCGCCGTCGACTCGCGCGTTCGCCGGCATCGCGTGCCCCCACGCCGGATCCCGCTCGAGCAGCGGCCGCACGACGTCGGCGTGCGCGGCGCGCAACCGCAGCAGCGGCAGGTTCGGCGGCGCGGGCTCGCCCACGTCAGCCCTCGGTGACCGGCCGCGCAGCGGCATCGACGGGGTCGGCCGGAGCGACAGCATCGTCGGTGAGGATCTCCTCGACGTCGAGCAGCCGGCAGCGCGCCGGCACGCCGAGCAACGACGCGAGCGACGGCGACGTGCGGCCGTCGTCGCCCGAGATCCACTCCTTGACGTAGGTGCCGTGCTGGCAGCGCAGCCGTGCCTCCAGCGCGCCATCGGGCAGTGCTCGCAGACCGAGCACCTGCAGCGAACGTTCGCGGTCGAGGTCGGCGCGCCGGTGCGCGACGCGCTGCGGCGTGCGCTGCACGACGTTGCCCGCGAACGCGCGCGCGGCCGCCAGGGCCGCCTCGGTCGGCACGCCTTCGAGCGCGACCTCGGCCCGGTAGATCTTGTCGAAGTGCGTCTCCTTCCAGTAGGCGACGCGGGCGCGCGGCACCGGCACGAACGGCGCCAGTTCGATCGCACCCTCGGCGCGCGCGACGATCTCGGCGCGCAGCGCCTCGAGGTCGACGGCGGGATTGCGCGCCCCGACGACTTCGAACACGAACGGCCGACCGCGGCCGAGCATCAGCACGTCGATGTCCTCGCGACCAGCCCCGTGGAATCGCCCGCCCTTCGCCTGCATCGCCGGCAGCAGACGCCGCGCGATCAACTCCTGCACCGACTCCTTGGTCAGCTTGCCGTAGCCCCCGCACTCGGTGCAGTCACGAGCGCGCCGGCGATCGCCCTTGCAGCGTGGACAGAAGAACACCGTCTGCGGCAGGCCACGCCGCAGCTTGCGGTAGCGCGACTCGAGCCACAGATTGGTGCGCGGGCGCCCCACCGGGGCGGACGACGACGGTTCGGCCATCGGCGGCTAGCGAACCGCCGGCACGCTGCGCTGGCAAGCGCGCGCCTCAGGAGCGCTTGGCGCCCGGCCCGACGGGGCGGGAGTTCTTGCGCAGCGACGTGTTCTGCCGCTCGGTGCGCCGCTCGAGGAAGCGCCCGAGCGTGCCGAACAGTTCGCGCACGACGATCGGCGTCTGCACGAACGAGTGGATGTTGTACTTGCTCTTGTCGACGGCCATGTCGCGCACGTTGCGCGAGTCGGTCAGCACGAACAGCTCGGTCGTGGTGTCGAACGAGCGCAGGTGGTGCAGCAGCTTGACGGTGTCCTTCTCGCGCGGATCGACGCCGAGGAACAGGCAGTCGAACACGTGGCCGCGCAGTTCGTTGATGCCGGCGAGCCCGGTGCCGACGGTGACGTGGAACTCATGGAACTGCTGCAGCGCGACCTTCACCTGATCGCGAACCAGCGGGTCCTTTTCGACGAGCAGCACTTCCATGGGTGGCCTCCGCGCTGCTATCGGCCGCCAGCGCCCCCTGGCTCGCGCGGGCCCGGCACGACCCTTGGCAACGATGCTTGACCGCCGAGCGGCGGCGCGGTGACGTGCGCGCGGATGAACTTCCTCGCCGGTCTCGACGAAGCGGGCCTCGGGCCGATCCTCGGGCCGCTCGTCGTCGGCGGCGTGGCGATGCTCGGGCCCGAGGGCCAGGACCCGTGGCGCGTGCTGCGCGCGTACGTGTCGCGCCGCAAGACCGAGAAGGGCAAGCTGCGCGTCGCCGACAGCAAGAAGGTGAACCAGGGGCCGCACGGCTTGCGCCACCTCGAGGAGACGGCGCTGGGCTTCTGGGCGGCTCGGCACGGCGAACTGCCGGCGACGCTCGGCGATTGGTTGACGCAACTCGGCGCCGACGTCGAACGCCTCGCGCGCTGTCCGTGGTACGAGGATCTGGCGCTGCGGTTGCCGCTGCACGCCGACGCCGATTGGCTCACGTTGCAGGGCGAACTGGTCGCCCGCGCGCTGCGCCAGGCCGACATGCAGGTGCTGGACATCGCCGTGCGGCCGGTCGACGTCGAGGAGTGGAACGCCTGGATCGCCGACACCGACAACAAGAGCCGTGCCCACTTCCAGGCCTACGCCGAAGTGCTCGGCCGGCTGCTGCGGCAGGTACCCGATGGACATGGCGGGCACGTCGTCGCCGACCGTTGCGGCGGCCGCATGCACTACGCCGGCGACCTGCGCCGGCTCTGTCCCGACGCGCGCGTCGAGACCCTGCTCGAGCGGGAAGGGCAGTCGCAGTACCGCCTGCACCGACCGGGCGGCGACATTGCGATCACCTTCGCCGAGCGCGGCGAGGACCGCGCGTTCCCGACCGCGCTCGCGAGCTGCTTCGCGAAGTACCTGCGCGAACTGATGGTCGAATGCCTGAACCGCTGGTTCTGCGCCCGCGTCCCGGGACTGCAGCCGACCGCCGGCTACTACGTCGACGGCCATCGTTTCCTCGACGACCTGCAGCCGCATCTCGTCGCACTGGCCGCCCCGCGCGAGCGGCTGGTGCGCGTGCGCTGAACACGTACGTCGGGCTGGTAGGATCCCGCGACCATGATGCGCACCCTTGCCGCCTCCTTTCTCGTCGCCGCGGCCCTGCCGATGGCGGTCGCCCAGAACCAGGCTCTCCAGACCACGATCGGCATCGACGGCGGCGTCGAGTTCCCGTTCGACGCTCGCATGGTCCCGCCGACCGGCATCACGGTGGAAGCCTGGATCACCTACGACGACAGCACGATTCCGACCGGCTTCTACTACTGGCCGACGATCGCGCGTCAGAACATCACGCCCAACCAGGAGAGCTGGAACTTCCGCGTGAGCGCGAGCAACAACAACTCGCGCAACCTGCAGTTCATCGTCCGCACGGCGAGCAACCAGCTCTTCGCGGCGACCTACACCTTCGCCGCCGGCGAGTTCGCGAACTGGACGCACGTCGCCGGCAGCTGGGACGGTCAGGTGATCCGGCTGTTCAAGAACGGGGCGCAGGTGGCGACGTTCACCACGCCGCTCAGCGAGGTGCAGAACAACGGCGGTCTGCTGCGGCTCGCCAACGGCGACCCGATCGCTCCTGGCCGCGAAGCGTGGAACGGCAGACTCGACGAGATCCGCGTGTGGCCGATGGCGCGCACGGCGGGTGAGATCGCGGCGACGCGCGACCTGGCGCTGACGCACATGCCGGGCCAGGTGCTGGTGTTCCCGCTCGACGGGACGTTCACGTCCGAGGACGGCACGGTGGTCGGCACGCCGTTCGGCACGACGAGCTTCGTGACCGGCACGCCGTCGACGACTGCGACGTTCGCGCTGCTGTTCGAGAACGGCGCCCAAACGAGCAACTGTGCGCGCAAGCCGACCTTGCTGACCGGCAGCCTGGCGACGCTGGGCAACTCCTCGTTCACCCTCTGGTGCGTGCGCGGACCGCTGCCGTCGGCCTCCCCGGCGGCGATCGTCGGCGCCGCGAGTGCCACGGCGCCGCCCGGCCAACCGCAGGTCTTCGGCGTCGACATCGCGCTCGACCTCTCGACGCTGCTGGCGACGGCGACGCTGGTGCCCGCGACCGACGCGCTCGGCAACGCGAGGTTCACCCTGCCGATCCCGACCAACCTCGGTCTGCTCGGCGCCAGCGCCGTGTTCCAGTTCGCGTTCGTCGATGCAGCCTGCGGTCCGCAGGGCTACACGGCCAGCGGCGGCCTGACGTTCGCGATCCAGTGACCGACAGCCCGCCAGCCGACGGCGCCGGTCGAGCCTGGCGACGGTGCGCGTGGATCGTCGCTCTGGCGTGGGCGACGTTCGGCATCTTCATGATGCTGCTCCTGTCGCCGCGCGTGCCGTACGCGGATCCCTGGCGCTTCCTCGTCCGACTCGCCACGGAGCCGTTCCCGAACAGCGTGCTCGGCAGCGACAACGGCCACCGCGAGGTCCTGCCCAGCCTGCTGCGCTACGCCGAACTCGAGTGGCTGCACGCCAACCAGTGGCTGCAGATCGGCACCGGCTGCGCGCTCGCGATCCTGGTCGGCCTCGTGCTGCTGCGGCGGCTGCGGGACCTGGCCGGCGACCAGCGCGCGGCCGCGGCCCTGGCGATCGCCGTGGGCCTGTTCTGGCTCGGCAACGGCAGGAAGCTCGCACACGGCAACGAATCGGTCCCGCTGTTCCTGATCCTCCTGCTGCTGCTCGTGGGCCTGCAGCGGCTGGCGCGCGCAGCCGATCTGCGCGGCAGCGTTGTGGCGACGGTGTGCGCGCTGCTGGCGACGTTCACGTTCGGCAGCGGGCTCGCGTGCTTTCCGGCCTTCGCGCTGGTGCTGTGGCTGCAGAAAGCGCCGCTCCGCGTCTATTCGCCACTCGCCGGCGGCGTCGCACTCGCCCTCGCCGGTCTCTGGTCCTCGGGCACCGAAAGTACGCGGATCACCGCCAGCATCGCCGACCGCGCCGACCTGTGGGTGCGATGGATCGGCGCGCCGGCCCAGTGGGCGTTCAGCCCCGCGCTCGACCCGAGCCACGCGGCACGCCAGCCCGTCGAGTGGCTGCGCACACTCCTGCAGCCGATCGCGGACACCGCATATGCCGAGTTCGGCCCGCACCTCGCGGCGCGCTGGCCGGCACTCGCGCTCGGCATCGTCGCATCGCTCTGGCTCGTCGTTCTGACCCTGCGATGCCGCCGCGGCGCGGCGAACGCCGTGGAACTGCTCGCCGTGGGCTTGGCGTGGTTCGGGGTCCTGGTCGGCGGCCTCGTGGTCGTGCTGCGCATCGACTACTTCGCCGAGCACCCCGAACAGATCAGTTCGCAGCGCTACCTGCCGTGGTCGATGCTGGTCTGGACCGGGCTCCTGCTCGCGACGATCGCGCGCGCGGGCCGACCGTGGCGCGCGCTGCTGCCAGCGACCGCGTTCGCGGTGCTGCTGGCGCCCAGCCAGATCTGGACGACGCGCTACGCCTGGAAGCAGCGCGACGTCGCCGAGCGCACGGCACTGGCCGGCGCGGTCGGTGTGCTGGCGACCGACTTCCGGCTCGAGGAGACCCTCGAGGCCGACCTGCGAGCGGCGCTACCGGTGTTGCGCGAACGCGGCGCGGCGATGTTCGCGTGGCCCGAACTCAGCTGCCTCGGACAGGAACTCGATCGCATCTACGTGCACGCGGTGCCCGTCGACGCCGTGCGCGTGCGCGAGGTCGACAACCGGCTCGGCGAACCCGGCTGCGAAGTGACGTTCACCGCGACGTTCGGCGGAACGTCGCGCCTGCTGCTGGTCGACGGCGCGGGGATCGTGCGAGGCGTCGCGATCCGCCGGCCGCTGACCGACGAGTGGTTCGGGGTCGTGCGCGGCCGCATCGATGCTGACGTGCGGGCAGCGGCACTGCGCTAGCAGACCCGCGGCGACGCGCCGTGGTTTCGCCGACACCTCGTCGAGCGAACGCTCAGGCCCGGTAGCCGGCGTCGTCGAGCAGCCCCCCGCCGCTCGCCGCGGTCATCGCCAACACGTCGCAGCGCTCGTTCTCGACGTTGCCGGTGTGCCCGCGCACCCACTGCCAATCGACCTGATGCTCGCCGATCGCGCGCAGCATGCGCAGCCAGAGATCCTGGTTGGCCACCGGCTCCTTCTTCGCCGTCCGCCAGCCGCGGCGCTGCCAGCCGTCGAGCCAGCCCTTGGTCATCGCGTGGACCACGTACTGCGAATCGGACCACAGCTCGACGCGGCACGGACGGGTCAGCGCCTCGAGACCGGCGATCGCCCCCAGCAGTTCCATGCGGTTGTTCGTCGTCAGCCGGTAGCCGGCGGACAGTTCGCGCCGCTGGTCGCCGAACAGCAGCACCGTGCCGTAGCCGCCCGGCCCGGGGTTACCGAGACAAGCTCCGTCGCTGTAGATCGTGACCGGCGGGAGTTCTGGCATCGGCAGTCGCTTAGCGGTTCGCGCGCGGCGCGACAAGGTCACTTCGGCCCGGCGGCGAACGAACGCGCGAGCGCGAGCAACTGCGGCCGTTCGTTGCACGCCGGTTCGGCGAGCACCTGCTCGAGCAGGTACTCGAGCAGATCACCGAGTGCCGGGCCGGGCCGCATCCCGAGTTCGCGCATCAGGTCGTTGCCGTCGACCGCCAGGTCCTTCACCGACAGCGCAGCACCCGCCGCGAGCACCCGTTCGACGTGCAGGCGCAGCTGCTGCAGCGGCAGGAGATCGGCATCGTCGATGCGCTCGGCCTTGCTGCGCACGTCGGCCTCGCCGAGGACGTAGAGGTCTTCGACGCGCTCGCGGCCGACGCGGCGGATCCAGCGCCGGACCGCGGCATCGGTCCACTGGTCGTAGTGGAACAGATGGTGCCGCACGAGGGCGACGATGCGCTGCCGTTCGTCGGTCGAGAACTTCAAACGCTGGCAGATCGGATCGGCGATCTCGGCCCCGATGCGGTCGTGGTCGTAGAAGGTCCAGTCCTTGGTCTTGTCGCTGAAGGCGCGGGTGCGCGGCTTGCCGACGTCGTGCAGCAACGCCGCGATGCGTAACACGGGATCCCCGGTGCAGGCGTCCAGACACGCCATGCCGTGACGCCAGACGTCGAAGGCGTGCCACTTGTTCTGCGCCATGCCCACGCCCTCGAGCAGTTCGGGGCACGTGATCGCCAGCATGCCGGTCTCGCGCATCACCTCGAACGCCCGCGACGGCCGGGCCGCGCGCATCGCCTTCAGCCACTCGTCGCGCACGCGCTCGGCGCTGACCTTGCGGAACGTCGGCAACGCGCCGCCGATCGCGGCCAGCGTCGCCGGCTCGATCGTGCACTCGAGAGTCGCCGCGAAGCGCGCCGCGCGCAGTGCCCGCAGGCCGTCCTCGGCGAAGCGCTGCGCGGGCGTGCCGACCGCGCGCAACACCTTCGCGGCCAGGTCACGCTGGCCACCGAACGGATCGATCACCGCGCCGCTGGATGGATCCACGGCGATCGCGTTGATCGTGAAGTCCCGCCGCGCGAGGTCGGCGGTGATGTCGTCGACGAACACGACGGCGTCGGGACGGCGGCCGTCGCTGTAGGCCGTCTCACCGCGCAGCGTCGTCACCTCGTAGTGGTGCTTGCCGACGACCACCGTGACGGTGCCGTGCTGCAAGCCGGTCGGCACCGCGTCCGGGAACACCGACAGCAGTTGCGTGGGCGGCGCATCGGTCGCGACGTCCCAGTCCGCCGCGGGCCGACCGCGCAGCGCGTCGCGCACGCCGCCGCCGACCAGCCACGCCCGACGCCCCGCATCGCGCAGCTTCGCGACGATGCCGAGCACGTCGGCCGGCACGCTGCCAAGGTCGAAGGTCGCGCTCACGGCGTGGAGCCTACCGAAGGGACCGCCGCGGCGAACACGAGCCCGGCGAGCGTTCTCATTTCCCCGGCTGCCGTTCCTCGCCGACGGCATCGCCCAACTCACGCAGGACCGCCTTCGCTTCGGCGACGCGGCGCCGCGCGTCGTCGCGCCGCAGCGCCCGCAACACGGTCTGCCGCTGCGCGCCCGTCATCGGCGCAGTGCCGCCGCGGTCCGCGCCGAGCACGCCGAGGGGAACGTCGTTCATGTCCCAGTCGTCGCTGCGCTGCGCCGGGAAGGGCAGGTCCTTGTTGCCGATCGCTTGCAGGTTGGCGAGCGGGTTGCGACCCCAGGCGTAGCGGAAGTGCTGCGGCGCTGGCACCAGCGGACTCGTCAGCACGAGTTGTCGTTGGTCGTACTTCGGCTGGCCACGGTCGTCCTTGCCGACCACGCGATACGCGACGTCGGCCGGCTGGAAATGGCGGTCGTCGCCGGCGATCGCGAAGCCCTCGATCGCGCCGTCCTCCGGGTCGCTCACCGGCACGTCGAACTGCAGCACCAAGGACCCCGCCTCCACCGCCATGCCGGCCAGCATCGGCGGCTTCCACTCGAGTTCGCGGTGCATGCCGTACTGCGTCGCCAACGCCCAGCGCGCGATGCGCTCGCCGGCGGGGATCTTCACCTGCGGGTGGTACCACCGCCGACGCAGATCGAAGGTGCTCGCGAACCCCACGTTCGTGTCGCCGCCGCGGGACAGTTCGTGGAACACCTGGAAGTGCGCCTCGCGGATGTAGATGCCGGCATCGAGCATCTTCTCGCAGTAGTCGTCGCGGGTCTGCGGCGTGCCCTCGGTGCACAACGACAGGATGCCGAACGGCAACTGCGGGTCGCCGAACGCCGCGCGCCACGAACGGATCAACTCGGGCAGCACGGCGCGGTAGAGCCGCGCGCCGGGCATGCCGTCGAACGCGTTGTTGTAGCCCTGGTGCCACAGCACGCCCTTCACCGCGAGCCCGGCCAGCGGCGCGATCATGCCTTGGAAGCAGTGGCCCGGGTGGTTCGCATCGCCGATCGGGCCCACGCGCAGATCGGTCGGGTCGAGCCGGCGATCCTCGGGCACCGTCTTGCCGGCCGCGGTCTCCTTCTCGACCCACTGCCGATGCTGGGCGACGCGTTGCGCGAGGTCCTTCGCCGGATCCCAGGCGGCGACGCGCCGGTCCCAATCGGCGAGCTTCTCGCGCAGGTACGGTTCGTCCAGCGCGCGCAGCCGCTCGAGCGGCGTCCAGGTCTCGACGGTCGTGCCGCCGCGCGAGGCATCGATGATGCCGATCGGCACCTGACTCGCGAGGTGCACGCGGCGCGCGAACGTGTAGCCGATCGCCGACAGCTCGCGGGCGATGGCCGGCGTGCATACGTCCCAGTCGCCTTTGCGGAAGTGCTGGCCGAACCAGTCGCTCCACTCGTGCAGACGCGCGAAGCCGGCCACGGCCGTCGGGCCGTTGCCGTACGGCACGGTCAGGATCCGGATGCGCGGCAGGTTCGCGGCGACGATCTCGAGCGCGCCGTTCTCGACCTTCTCGAGTTCGAACTCCATGTTGCTCTGGCCGCCGAGCAGCCAGACATCGCCGACCAGGATGTCGTCGAGCAGCACGCGCTCGTCCTTGCCCTGCACCTGCAGCAGCTGCCCCTCGTGGTTGGCCGGCTGGGCATCGAAGGTGACCCGCCACGTGCGGTCCGCAGCGGCGCGCGTCTCCCGGCGTTGGGTGCCGAACGCGACCAAGACCTCTTCGCCCGGCGCCGCCCAACCCCACACCGCGAACGGCTTGTCGCGCTGCACCACCATGCGGCTCTGGAACACGTTGCTGACGCACAAGCCAGCACCAATGGCCGGTACGTCGACGACATCGGCGCGCGGCATCTTCTGCGCCGGCAGCGCAGCCGAGCCGGCGAGGACGGCGAGCAGGGAAACGACGACGATCGATGGAGTCGCGGGCATGGGGTGGCGGACCGAGAGACGAAAGGGCCGGCGCGATCCGAACCGCACCACGCCGCGGATGCAATCCTGTGCCCGGAACGGACCGCGCGGTTGCCGGGGCTCAGCGCGGCGCCAACACGAGCACGGGCTCCGGCCGCCCCGCGACGAACAGACGCCCGGCCGACCGCGGCGGCAGCGGCACCGCGACGACCACCGTGGTCGCGACGTCGACCGCGAGCAGCGGCCGACGTTCGCCGTCGCCGACCGCGAGTTCGAGCACGTCGCCAGCCTGCGCCGGCCACTGCGCGAGGCGCGTGCCGCAGGGTCCGTCCCCGAGGTCGCGCGCGGCGCCGAGCCGTGGCGGCGGGTCCCCACGCCCACGCCGCCAATAGAGCCGCATGCTGTCGCCGCCAGGCCGCCCGTTGTCGACGCCGGGCACGTCGAAGCGCGCCACTTCGACCAGATCGCGCGCCGCATCGAAGTCCGGACCGAACCAGTGTCCACACGCGTGCGGCAGCTTCGGATCGCGCGCGAACTGCACCTCGTTGTCGACCAGGAAGCGCACCCCTTCGGCGTCGAGCCAGTCGTCGAGTCGTCCCGCGCGCAGGGCTGCGAACGACCGCCCGTCGACGACGCCGTCGAGGTTGACGACGCCACGGCGTTCACGACCGTTCGCAGTGACGTCGGCGAGGAACGTCACCAGGCCGGAGTTGAAGCAGCCGACGCGCTCGCCCTCTGGCAGCACGTGGTGGAGAGCGGCACCGGCGATCGCCATCTCGAGCTGGCCGGCGAGCGGTTCGGGCCGCAAGCGGCCGCGATCGACCAGCATGGACAACGCGAACAGCAGCAGCAGCACGCGGCAACGTCCGACGCGCTGCAGCGCCGCGAACGCGACGACTGCGACTGGCGCGATGTAGTAGTCGCGCGGATACCACCGCACGGCCCAGTGCAGCACGACGATGGCGCCGAGCCCGACGAGCAGCGCCGGCAGCGCCGAACGGCTGCCGCGAGGCCGGCTGGCCGGCAGCACCGCGAACAGCACCGCGGTCCAGCTGACGATCGCGAGCTCGCGCGCCCCGAACGCGGCGGCGCCGCCGACCGCCAGTGCCGGCAGCACGCGCAGGCGCGCGGGCCAGAACGGACGCGCCACCAGGAACACCGCCAGCGCGCACCCGAATGCCGAGGCCAGCGCCCACGGGCCGCCGAACAAGGCCGGGCGCAGGTACCACCATGCACCGTGGAGCCGGGCGCCGGCGTCCGCAGCCGCGAGTTCGTGGTTGCCGTGCACGAGCCACGGCATCGGCATGGCACTGTCCGGCAGGATGCCGGCGCCGAGCGACAGGTTCGCCGCGGCATGCACGGCGAAGGCGATCGCAGGAGCGGCCAGCGCGCGCAGTGGCGCGTGGCGATGGCGCCACCACGCCAGCATCGCCACCAGGGCGAGCAGGTCGCTGCGCGCGAGCACCGCCAACACGCCGAGTGCTGTGAAGGACTGCGCGCCGGATCGCCGCGCGAACCACAGACCGCTCGCCAGCAGGCAGGCGAGCGCCGTCTCCTGGCCGTTCTGGCTCTCGCGTACGAGCAGCGGATGGCCAAGCCAACATGCCGCGACGACGAAGCCCGTCAGGCGATCGCGGCAGGCTCGCGCCCACAGCAGCGCGGTGGCAGCGTGCAGCGCGGTTCCCACCCACGGCGCCACGACCGGCAGCCCCCCGGCGCCGAACACCAGCGCCAGCGGCACGAGCAGCAGGCTCCACAACAACTGCACGCCGCTGGTCGTCGTGCCGTCGCTGACCATCGGGCCACGGCCCGCGGCCAGGTTGGCGGCCCAGGCGAACTCGTAGAATGCGTCGTCGCGCAACCGGTTCGTCGCGTCGGGCGGCACGGCCAGCCAGGTGAGGCCGTCGGCGGCGGCGGCCAACGCCGCCAGTACCGCCATGGCAGTGACCATTCGCCGCAGCCGGGCACGGTTGCCCCTCGGGTCGACGGCGCGCGCCGGATTCACCGTGTCCGACATTACCCGCGCCAACGGTCCCGACCATGGACGCCAACCCCCCACTCCACGGAAGAACGACCCCGGGTGTTCGTCCCATGCACATTGCGGTGGGCTGCGGACTCAACCTGCAGGTCGGCGACTGCCGAACCGAGGGCTCCTGCGAGTCTGGCCGCCGTCGTCGGTATCCTGGCCCCCATGGCATTCCCGTTCCCCGCAACTCGCCCACGCCCGGTGCCGGCCCAGCCATGAGCCCCAGCCGTACGATTGCGTCGATGCTGGCGGTAACGCTCGCAGCCATGGGGCTTTGGGTCCTGATCGATACCGGCGAAGAGACCGCACCCGAGCGCCCGGCCCCGGCACCGCCAGGGGCGGCGCCGCCCGTCGCCAACCCGGCGGTCAGCCCGCTGGCACCTGCCCCCGAACGGGTCGAGCCCGCGGCCGAGCGCCGCAGCCAGGTGCCGTCCGCGCCGCCGAGCGCCCAGGGCCTGCGTGGCCGCGTCGTGGATGACTTGCAGCGACCGCTCGCGGGCTGCCCGGTCTACCTGGTCGACAGTGTCGGCAACGACCCGCTGGTGCTGCCGGTGCTGCGGGACCAGCGAGGCGCGTTCGGCCCGGTCGCTCGCGCCGAGACCGACGTCGACGGCGGGTTCGCCGTCGGACTTCCGGTCGCCCAGGACAAGGTCTACGAGCTCTACGTGCAGGCGCCCGGCTTCGCGACCGCGCGCCGCGGCGGACTGCGCCTGACCGCCGGCAACTGGCACGACCTCGGCACCGTGGCGATGGCCCGCGGCGCCACGCTTCGCGGTCGCGTCACCGTCGCCGGCCGTCCCGACATCCCCGTGCCCGGGGCCACGATCGTGGTCGAAATCGGCGGCACCTTCGCGGATGCGGCCCTGCGCGCGCTGCCGGATGCGGGCCCTGGCCTCGTCGCGACCGCGAACGGCCATGGCGAGTACGAACTGCCGGGCGTGCCGAGTCTCGGCGTCGTGCAGGCGTCCGCTGTCGGACGCGGGTTCGCGCGCCAGCTCCGCCAGAATCTCGAACTCGCCGCCGATCGACCGACCGAAGTGGACTTCGCGCTGCTGCCGGGCCACGCACTCTCGGGCAACGTCGTCGACGAAGCCGGGACGCCGGTCGAGGGCGCTTGCGTCGAGGCCTGGCCGCAGCAGGCCGCGCAGAGTCCGCTGATCGACCACAGCGACGGCAACGGTGGTTTCAACGTGCAGGGCCTCGGCCCTGGCGAGCATCGGCTGCGCGTGCGAGCGAGCGGCTGGCACCCGGTCGAGCAGGCCGGCATCGCCGCCGGCGCCACCGACCTGCGCATCGTGCTGCGCCGCCAGCTCGGCGTGCACGTGCGCGTGCAGGCGCCGAGCGGCGCGGTGCTGCGCAGCTACCAACTCGCGGTGCGCCGTTGGTTCCCCGAAACGCCCGCCCAGTTGGCGGCAGCCGTGGAGGTCCCCGAGCAGCGCGTGCGCCTCGACGGCACGATCGACCACGCCGTGGTGCCAGCACTGCCGACCGGGTGGTTCTGCGCGCAGATCGACGCCGACGGTTTCGCACGCACGTTCTCCGAGCCGTTCGACAACACCGCGCCGAACGGCGCCGCGGGCGAGCGGCAGATCGTCGTCGTGATGACGACCGGCGGGTCGCTGCGTGGGCGCGTCGTCGACGAGCAAGGTCTGCCGATCGCCGGCGCGACGGTGCAGACGGACCCCGACGGTCTTCTGCCCGACAGCCCGTTCGTGCGTTTGCTCGGCGGCGTCCTGCCGGACCGGGCCACGGCCGCGCGCGCCACCACCGGCGCCGACGGCACGTTCCACCTGGTCCGGTTGTCGTTCGCGAACTACCAGCTCCGCGTCGAGCATCCAGCGGCGTGCCGCGAGGTCGTTCGCGGCATCACGATCACGGCCGACGGGGAACGCGTCCTGCCGCCCGTCCGGATGATCGCCGGCGCCGAGGTGCGAGGCCGCGTCACCGGCAACACCGGCGGCCAGGTCAAGGTCGTGTTGACGACCCTGCCGGACCTCGCCGATCCAGCGCGGGCGCTGCGGCTCGAGGCGATCGCCGACCCCGACGGCGGCTATCGGCTGCCGCGCCGGGTTCCTCCTGGCGACTACGAACTGCGCGGGACCAGGATCGGCACGGCCGAACCCGAAGCGCAGATCTTCGCGCAACTTTCCCAACTGCGACGCTCGGCGGTGCCCATCGCCGTGGCTCCGGGCCAACGTCTCGTCGAACGCGACCTGCACCTGAACGACCACTAGCCTTCCAGATACTGCCGTGACCAACTCCAGCAAGACCCTGCTCTCGTTGCTACTGCTCGCCGCGATCGCGGCCGGCGTCTACCTGTTCCAGGATGGCACGCCGACCGCGCCGCCGGTGCCGACGAATCCCGATCCCACGCCTCCGTCGGCTCCCCCGCCGTCGAATCCCGAGCCGGAGGTGGCGACGACCCCGCCAGTGAGCACCGAGCGCGTCGTCGCCACGACGAACGTCGGGACGAGCCACGCCGACGCGCCGCAGGGCGTGCGCGGGCGCGTGGTGCGGCCGGACGGCGCGCCGGCCGCCGGCGTGCAAGTGCTGCTGTGCGAGAACGTGGCGAGCGACTTCGCGCAGATCTTCGTCAGCAACAAGCTCGGCCGCTCGACGCCGCCGATCGCGTCGATGGTCACCGACGACACCGGCACGTTCGCCGTCGGCGTACGCAAGCTCGGCAAGCCGGTCGACCTGCGCCTGCTCAGCGAGGAGTTCCCGGAACTGCATCGGCAGGCGATCAAGGTGCGCGAAGGCGACTGGTACGACACGGGCGACCTGAAGCTCGAAGTCGGGCTCGTCGTGACGGGCCGCGTCGTCGACCAGGTGACCAAGGCGCCGATCGTCAACGCGACGATCTTCCTCGCCCACGCCAACCAGTCGCACACCACGCTCGCATCGCCTGGCCGCGAACGCGGCATTCCGACCATCACCGACGCCACGGGCAGCTTCCGCTACACCAACGCGCCGCGCATGGCCCTGATCAACCTCGCCGCCGAAGCCCCCGGCTACGCGAGCACGACGCTGCAGAACCAGGGACTGAAGACGGATGGGCCGACCGACTTCACGATCGAACTCGAAGCCGGTCAGCCGATCGCCGGCGTGGTGATCGACCAGGAAGGCAAGCCGGTGCGCGGAGCCTCGGTGACCGCGACCGGCCTCAGTGCCAAGACGCCCCAGACCGCCACCGTGCAAGCGGATGGCGACGGCCACTTCCAGTTCCAGACGCTGCGCACCGGCCCGTACCAGCTGACGGCGTCGATGACGCAGTTCGCGGACATGAAGCCGCAGGTCGCGTTGACCGGCGAGTCGGAGGTGCGGCTGGTGCTGCCGCAGCGCGCGTCGGTCAAGCTGCGCGTGCTCGCCGCCAACGGCCAACCGGTGCGCGCCTACCGGCTCGGCTTGAAGCGCCACTTCGCGAACGCCCCCGGCAACATCGGCAACGTGCTCGACTGGCCGGACCGCACGATCACCCCCGCGGACCATCCGAGCGAGTGGAAGGGCGAATGGGCGCTGGTGGGCGGCATCGCCGCCGGCGACTACCGCTTCCAGATCACCGAAGCGAACCACGCGAAGTCGCTGTCGGAGCCATTCACGGTCGTGGAGGGCGGCCCGAGCCCCGAAGTCGTCGCGACGCTGACGCTCGGCGCCACGATCACCGGCTCGGTGATCGACGACCGCGGCCGGCCGGTGCCGAACGCCACCGTCACGACCGACATGAACGGCGGCCTCTTGGCCGACTCGCCACTGGTCGACTTCTTCCGCACGATGATGCCCGAGAAGCACAGCCGGGTGCAGGGCAAGACCGACGCCCAGGGTCGGTTCCGGCTGAGCAAGCTGGCGTTCGCCGACTACATGCTCCGCGTCGCCCACCCGGACTACTGCGAAGGCACCGCGGTCAACATCAAGCTCGAGCAGGAAGGCCAGGTCGTCGACGCCGGCGTGATCCAACTGATGCTCGGTGCGGTGGTCGAAGGCATGACGATGATCGGCGGCGAGCCGACCGGGCAGGTCAAGGTCGTGCTGTCGACGCCGGTGACGACGGACAACCTGCCGACCGGCAAGCCCGGTGCGCCCGGCACCGGCGCCCCTGGCTCGACGCGCGTGCTGTTCAACGCCAACGTCCACAGCGACAGCGACGGCCGCTTCCGCCTGCTGAAGCGGGTGCCGCCGGGCTCCTACAAGGTGACCGCGCAACGGCCGGGCGCCAACAGCGATCCGTTCGGCGTCCTGATGGACATGAGGGAGACCGAGCAGCAGATCACGATCGCGCCGGGCCAGGAAATCGTGACGCTGACGTTCAACCTGTCGCGGCGCTGATCGACGAGCGCTGGCCGCGCGGGCCAGCACACCGGATCGGCCGCGCTGCCCGCGGCGCGGGCCACGCAAGAACAACGGGGCCGCGCGCCGGGGACGGCACTACAGTGCCGCCCATGGCACCTCCGCGCCCCGCCAACTACTGGGACTACATCCGCGTCGAAGAACTGCTGGCACTGCAGGCCGGCACCGCCGCGACCGAGCAAGAGCTGAGCAACGACGAGGTGCGGTTCCTCGTCATCCACCAGATCGACGAACTGTGGTTCAAGCTCGTGCTGCGTGAGCTGGTCGCCGCGCGCGACCTGTTCGCCCAGCCGCGGGTGCCGGAGGACGCGCTGGCATTCGCGGTGGCGGGCCTCGATCGCATCAGGCTGTGCTTCGACCTCGCCGCGCAGCACTTCCGGCTGATGGAGACGATGCGCACGCAGGACTACCTGGCGTTCCGCGACAAGCTCAACCCGGCGAGCGGCTTCCAGTCCGCACAGATGCGCGAGATCGAGATCCTGATGGGGTTGGCGGACCAGGAACGCATCCCGTTCGGCAACGAGGGCAGCTACCTCGACGCGCTGAACAGCCATGACGGCTCGCCGTCGCCGGCACGGCACCGAGTCGAACGACGGCTCGCCGACACGCCGACGCTGAAGGCCGCGGTGGACGACTGGCTGTACCGCACGCCGATCCAGGGCAGCTCGCCGGGTGACCCCGGCGACGCCGAAGTGGTCGCGGCCTGGGTGCAGCAGTACCTGGCCGGACACGAAGCGCTCTACCAGCAGGCGATGGAACACGCCGTGCGCGTCCAGGCGCTGACGCCGGCAGACCGGGAACGGCTCGCGGCCCGCTACCGCGGCCAGCTCGAAGGCGCCCGCCGGCACCTGATGGCGGACGACGCCCCGCCCGAACGCCGCGCCTACGTGGCGCGCCTGCGCGCCGCGATCCTGTTCATCGACAGCAACCGCTCGCTGCCGCTGCTGAGCTGGCCGGGCCAGATCATCGACGGCCTCGTCGCGTGCGAGCAGGCGATGCTGGTGTTCCGCCAGCGGCACGCCCGCATGGTCGAACGCGTCATCGGCCGCCGCGTCGGCACCGGCGGCAGCGACGGCGTCGTTTACCTGGACCGCACTGCGCTGCAGTACCGCGTGTTCACCGAGATCTGGGCCGCGCGCACGCTGCTGCTGCCCAAGCACCTCTGCCCGCCACTGCCCGACCCGAGCTACTACGGACTGGCGCGCTCCTGACGCACCGGGCGACGTCGATCGCGCGCCTGCACGCGGCGGGCGCGCTTCACTCCCGCGTCGCGCGGAGCTGCTTCTCGAACAACATCGCGGCGACGCGGATCAGGTCGCGTTCCGTGATGATGCCGACGAGACGCTTGCCCTCCTCGACGACCGGAAGGCTGCCGATCTTCTCGCGCCGCATCAGTTCGATGGCTTCGAGCGTCGGTGTCGCCGGCGTCACCGTCACGGGATCGGCGACCATGATGTCCTTCACCGCGACCGGCGCGTGCTCGACGCCCCGCACGCCCTGGCCGACGAGGCGCAGCAGGGTGCGATGCGACACCAAGCCGACCAGGCGGCCTTCGTTGTCCTCGACCGGCACGTGGCGGATGTGCCGCCAGTCCATCAGGCTCGCCGCAAGGTCGACGACGTCCTCGGGGTGGACCGTGAACAGGTCGGTCGTCATGAACTGACCGACCAGCGCGTAGCTCTCCTGCCAACCCTCGAACTCGCCGGTGTCGGCGAGATCCCAGGTGTGCACCGGTTCGCCGACCTCCTGGCGCGACTGCATCGCGCGCACGAGCGCCCCCATGCGCTGGTCCTTGGTGCCCTTCTCGCCCATCGCCGACAGCGAATCGAGCACCCAGCGGGACCCGGTGCGACCTCGCCTGCAGCGTTCGGCGACGATGCCGAGGTAACGATCGATGTCGCCGCTGTCGACCTTCGCGTTCTCGAGGCCGGCGCGCGCCATCGGCAGCAGGACTTCCTGCACCAGGCTCTGCGCCGAGTATTCGCGGCCGTGGAACCAGGTCAGGTTCGCTTGCAGGCCGAGTCGCGCCGCGGCGACGAAGTTGCCCTTGGCGTCGTCGAACGACATCACCTTGCTGACATCGTCGAATTCGTGGGACACCGCGGCCATCAGCCCGAAGAAGAACGCGCCCGTCGCGATCTCGTCGACGACCGACGGCCCGGCTGGGAACGCGCGCGCCTCGATGCGCAGGTGCGGCTTGCCGTCACTGATGCCGTAGCAGGCACGGTTCCAGCGGTAGACGGTGCCGTTGTGCAGACGCAGCGCGGTCAACGCCGGCACGCCGCCACGGTCGAGCACTGCTTCGGGATCCTCGTCGATGTCCGTCGCCAGCACCGTGCGGAAGCGGGCGATGTCCTCACGGAAGATCTCGAGCACCGAGTCGCGAACCCAGCCGTCGCCGAAGTTCACGCGCGGCCGCCGGCCGCGCAGCTGGTGCGCAACGGACCGCGCATCGACGGACTGCTGGAACAGGGCGACGCGCGTCTCGCGCCAGAGTCGCCGGCCGAGCAGCACTGGCGAGTTGGTCGCCGCGGTCAACACCGGGGCCGTGATCGCCTGCGCGCAGTTGTAGAGCTTGGCGAACTCCTTCGGCCCGACCTGGAAGTGCACCTGGAAGCTGGTGTTGCACGACTCGAGCATGACGTTGTCGTGCGTCATCTCGAACTCGTCGACACCCTTGATCAGGAACTGGAACTCGCCGCCGCGCAGGAGGCTGATCGCGCGATTCAAGGCCAGGAACCGCGGGTTCTGCACCATCGAGTCCAACGACAGGTCGGAACGGCGCAGCGTCGGCAGGATGCCGGCGAGCACGATGCCGCCGCCCAGTTCCCGCGCTCCGTTGCGCGCCATCTGCAGCAGCTCCTGGAGTTCCGCCTCCATCGCCGACAGGCAGCGGCCGCCGAACACCTGCGGTCGCAGGTTGCACTCGAGGTTGAACTGCGCGAGTTCGTAGGTGAACTGCGGGTGCGCGAGCCGCTTCATCATCGCGTCGGCGCCGCACCATGCGCGGCCGGCGCGATCGATCAGGAACATCTCCTGCTCGGCGCCGATCCTGCGGATCCCGGTCTCGAACCGGTCCTCGACGAGCATGCGCTCCAAGGCGTGCACGTCGGCCAGGATGGCCTTCATGAACGCCCGCAGTTGCTCTTCGGTGAATCCGCTGGGTAGGTCGTGTCGGCCCATGCTCGATGGCGCTCAGCCGCCGCGGACCATACCAGCAGCGCG
This sequence comes from Planctomycetes bacterium UBA2386, assembly GCA_002343845.1. The sequence goes on from DDSQ01000138.1 coordinate 29,891, forward strand.
CGGTCGATGCTCGCATCCTCCCACCAGCGCGCGCGACGGGGCGCCAAGACGAACGCGGCCGTCGGGGGACGGCCGCGAACGACGAACGATCAAGGTGCCAGGTTCAGCGGACGAAGCCGTTGAACATGATCCGCTTCTCGTGCACCAGCGGGTGATTCAGGGCGACGACGATATCGCCCTTGATCAGACCCGGCGGCGTCTTGTCCGAGATCTCGAACTCGAGCACCAGCTTGTTGCCGTCCGAACGCGTCTTCGCGGTGACGAACTCGGCGGGCACCTGCAACTTCTCGAGCCGGACCTCGGTGGAGGCGAGCTGGAAGCCGTCGGTCGGCTCGAACACGACCTCACGCTTGAGGCCCGTGCCCTTGCGCACCAGCCCCAGCGACAGGAACGACCCGGGCTTCACTTCGAGCGGGCCTTGCACCATGGCGACCACTCGCACGTTGAACGTGGCGCCGCCCTGCACGTCGGTGTGGAACTTCAGCACGCCGCCGCCCTGCGAGTCGCTGCCGACCGGGCCGTACTTGCCCTTGATGAGCCACGACGTCGCGTCGCCGTTCTGCACCTTCTCCCACGTCACGTCGAAGGTCTTCGCCTCGTCCATGCGGGTGACGTTCCAGTCCTTCTGCACCGACGAGTTGACGGTGACGGTGAACTCACGGACCTCGTTCCAGGTCATCTTGTTGAGCTGCACGTCCGCCGGCGACATCGTGAACAACTGCGCGCCGGTCGCCGAGAACGACAGCTTGATCTGCGGCAGGGCCGGGTCGGTCGTGTGGCAGTCGAACGAGGCCAGCTTCGCCCCGGTGATCCCGTTCATGTCGAGGTGCACCTCGACCTCGCCCTCGGCTCCCCCCTCGATCATGATCTGCTGCACCTTCTCTGTCTGATCGGGCTGCCCCGGGACCTTGGTGACGCGCGTCAGCGTGGGGGTCGGCTTGGACGACAGTTCGTAGACCCGCCCGCCGACGCGCACGATCGCCTTCGCGCACTGGCACGAGCCGGTGATCGTCTGCCAGGTGACGGGTGTGGCGTTCGGGTTCTTGAACTTGAACACGCCGACCCCGTCGCCCTGGCCATAGAACGTGCCGAAGTCCTGGTTGGTCGTCTGGAACCACGAGTTGCCGCCGGTGGCCGGCTTGCCTTGGGTCGGCGCCAACGGCACGGGCGCCCGGGCCTCCGCCGACTCCCTCGTCTCAGGCTTGACGTCCTGAGCAGCAGCGGGAACCAGGGTCAGGGCAAGAACGAAGGCACCGAGGGTGGTCCGGATCAGCATGATGGGCTCTGCGCGGCGCGCCGCGCGAACAGGAGGGCGAAACAGCATATCCACCAGCCACTGCAAAAACTCCCACCGGCGCGCACGGCGTCTCATGTCGGTGCGGTTGCATCCGGCCGATCGCAAGGGAACCATGCGCCGATGCGTCGACAGCTCCTGCTCTGCACGCTCGCCGCGGCCATGCCACTGCCCGGCTGCTGTTCGCTGGCTCGGCTCTTCTGCGGCCCGGATCGCACCCCTTGGATCTCCGTCGACTTTGCGACGCCCGAGGCTGCGGCACGCACGCTGCTCGAGGCGGTGCGCCGCGACGAGCCGGAGATCGTCTACCGCTCGATGTCGCATGCCTACCGCGACCGCCTCGGCCTCGACCAGGCCGGGGCGGTGTTGGCCTGGCAGAAGATCCGCGCCGACAACCCGGGCCTGCACGTCGCCGGCTATGCCGAGGTCCCCGCGGCGATCCCCGTGGGCGACGACCGCGCGCGCATCCTGCTCTCGATCGAAGGGCAGCGCGTCGAACTCGAGGTCGTGCGGCAGCGCAAGTGGGAAGTGCGGTGGCGCCGCAGCAGCGGCACGGCGGCCGAGCCAGGCGGCAACCTGCCATCGTTCGAAGCGCGCGCCGCCATCGCCGAGAACGACGACGGCCGCACTGCCACCCTGCGACTCGAGCCGTTCGTGCTGCCGTTCGGCAGCGAGGCACCGACACTCGCGGCGATCGAGTTCGCCGGCCTCGTCGCCGAGTGGAAGGTCGACCGCATCGCGATGCTGGTCGACGGCTGAGGTTCAGCGCAGCGACTCGGTGGCGAGAACCGACACCTTGGTGCCCGTCGGCACCAGCCGGAACACCTCGGCGATGTCCGGCGCATACATCCGGATGCAGCCCATCGACGACATCGTGCCGATCGTCTCCGGACGCGGCGTACCGTGCGCGCCGAAGCCGACGTAGGTGTCGTTCAGGAACTTGACGAAGTACTCACCGAGGATGTTCTCGGGATGGCCGTAGGCGTAGACGCGCCCGTCCGGCGAGGTCCAATCGGGTTTCGGCTGCTTGACGCCGACCGTGAACTCCGCCACTGGCGTGCGGTCGTTCTCGCCGTGGCCGACCCAGTACAGCCGCAGCAGGTCGTCGCCGAGCCAGACGGCCATGGTGAAGCTGCGTTTCTCGACGACCGTGGTGATCGGCGCCACCGGCACCTTGATCTTCTGGCCTTCGCGGATCGTGTTCGGGTTGTGGATGCGGTTGAGGATGGCGAGGGTGCCGTCTTCGACGAACAGTCCTTCCTTGCGGAATCGCTTGGCGATGCGCGCCAGCGAGTCGCCGCTCTGCACCGTGTAGCTGCGCGCGCCGGCGACATTGCCCGGGTCACACAGCCAACGATCGACGCGCACGCGGTGCTGCTTGTAGATGTCGTCGACGAACGCGCGCGGCGCCTGATCGTCCTTCCGGATCCGACCCTTCGTCATCAGCGCGAGCAAACGTGAGCCCGCAGGCACGGCCTCGGCATCGCCAAGAGCAGCGATGGTCGCAGCGGCTTGCGCGGCCAGGCCGCGCCCCTCGGCGGAGTGCAGGAACGAGTTGTCGGCGCCGAGCGCCGCCATCTGGCGATCGATGCCATCGCCGGCCGGCGCCAACGCCGCGAGCAGACGCTCGCGTTCGCCGCCGTTGAGCCGCGTCAGCAGCGCCCAGCCGGCGGCGATTGCAGTTGGCTGCCGCTGTCCGAGTCCGGGCAGCAGGTCGTCGACCGCGGCGGTCGCGGCAGCTGCGGCAGTCGCGGCGTCGGTCGACAACGGGGCGGCCTGGGCCGCGGCTGGCGGCGACGCCAACACGCGATCGAGTGCTGCGCCATCGGCCGACGGGGGCGCCTTGGGTGCCGCACCGGCGTCACCGACGCCGCCGCCCCACGAATCCGACCACAACCACACGCCGGTAACGACGACCGCCAACCAGAGAACTCGCATCGACCACCTCCAGAGCACCCGCCCGGGTGCGCACCGCCACACGACCCTGACCGGGGTCGCATTCGCCCGCGCCGCCAAGGGCGACGACGCCGACTGCCGCGAACGGTAGCCGCGAGCGCGCGGAAATCGAGAGGCCCCGCTCCACCTGTGCCGTCGACGGAGGCCGAGTTGAACCCTGTGGTTCACGTGGGCTCCCCCCGGAGCATTTGGGTGCAGGCCGGACACGCCGCGGACGACGCGCCTCCCGCTCCCGCCTGGTTCCGTGGGTCGGAGCCCGGGGAATGGTCATCGGTTCAACTATTTGGCCCGCGTGCGGGTCGGACACCGCAGAGCAGGGCTCCCGACGCGCGTCAGTGTAGGCCGCAGCGCCGCCAGCGGAAGTCAGGTCCAGCGGTTCTTGGCGATCGCCGCGAGCACCCGTTCCGCGGCGGCCACCGCCGCCACCCCGTCTTCGCCGCTGACGACCGGCCGGCTGCGGTCGCGAACACAGCGCAGGAAGTCCGCGAGTTCCTCCTGCAGCGGGTTGCCGCTGTCGAGCGTCAGGTTCTCGACCTGCAGCAGCCCGTCGAACACGAACTTCCACAGGTCGCCCATCTGCGCCTTGTCGAGTCGCTCGAGATCGAGCTTCTCGAAGTCCCACCCCGGCGCCTTCTTCACGAGCATTCCCTGCGCCGTCTGGAAGTCGAGGCTGGCGTAGCCCTGCTTGCCGAACACGCGCATCTTCCGCATCGGCTTGAGTGCGACGCGGTTCGCGGTCAGGTGCGCCACGGCGCCGTTGCCGAACTTGATGATCGCCGAGGCCATGTCCTCGGCCGGCGTGAACACCGCGCCGCCGAACGCCTCGACCGAGACGATCTCGCTGCGCACCAGCGCCAGCACGAGGTCGAGGTCGTGGATCATCAGGTCGAGCACGACGCCGATGTCCGTGCTGCGGAAGCTGAACGGCGCCAGCCGGTGGCTCTCGATGTAGCGCGCGCTCTGGCCGATGGCGGCGATGCCGCGCAGGGCCGGATTGAAGCGTTCGACGTGACCGACCTGCAGCACGCGCCCGTGCCGGGCCGCGACGTCGACGAGGGCCTGGCCGTCGGCGGCCGTGCGCGCTATCGGCTTCTCGACCAGCACGTCGACGCCGTGTTCGAGGAACACCGTCGCCACCTCGCGGTGCAGCTTCGTCGGCACCACGACGGAAACCGCGTCGACCTTGCCGAGCAGATCACGATGGTCGGCGAACGCCGGCACGTTCCAGGTCGTGGTCGCGTGCTGGCGCGCCGCCTCGTTCGGATCGGCGACGCCGACGAGATCGCAGTCGAGCCCCTGCAGCAGCCGCGCGTGGTGCTTGCCGAGGTGGCCGACGCCGACGACGCCGACGCGCACCCGCTTGCCGCTGGTGCCCGCCATCACGCGTCGACCAGCGTGAACTTCAGCTCGGCTTCCGACACCAGCCGGCCGGCGACCTTGCCGCGCGCGCGCACGTGGCCGACCTGGGGCTTGGCGCGGATCGTCTCGACTTCGATGCGCAACTGGTCGCCGGGCACCACCGCGCCGCGCAGCTTGACCTTGTCGATGCTCCAGAGCACGGCGAGCTTGCCGGTGTTCTCGAGCTTGCGCAGCAGCAGGACGCCGGCGAGTTGCGCCATCGCCTCGAGCTGCAGGACGCCCGGCATGATCGGCTGTTCGGGCCAGTGCCCCTGGAAGAACGGCTCGTTGATCGTGACGTTCTTGATCGCCACCGCGCGCTGGAAGCCGTCGAGCTCGATCACGCGGTCGATCAGCAGGAACGGATAGCGGTGCGGCAGCAGCTTGAGAATCTGCCGGATGTCGAGGCCGGTGTCGGCGTGCACCTCGCCCTGGTCCTGCTCGCGCTCGCGCTCCTCCTGGATGCGCTGCACCAGCGCCATGTTGAGGCCGTGGCCCGAGCGCGTCGCGATGATGTGCGCGTCGAGGTCGACGCCGACGTTCGCGAGGTCACCGATCAGGTCGAGGATCTTGTGCCGCGCCAGTTCGTCGTCCCAGCGCAGGGTGTTGGCCTGCGGGCCGCTCGGCCCCATCACCAGCGTGTTCTGCGCGTTGGCGCCCTTGCCGAGACCCGCCGCGCGCAAGGCCTCGACCTCGTGCTCCATCACGAACGTGCGCGCCGGCGCGATGTCGCGTTCGAAGTTGTCGGGCGACATTTCGAACGCCACGAGCTGCTTCTGCGCCGGCGTGCTGCCGTTCTTCGGCGCGTAGTCGAGGTGGTACTCGATCGTCAACTTGCCGCTGCCCGGCAGGGCAACGATGCTCGCCGCGCCGTCGCGCACGAAGATCGGGTGCTTGACCTGGTAGAGCGGCCGCGGCGAGCGCGTCTCGACGACGCCGCTCTCCTGCAGCGCGCGGTAGAACTCGAGCGAGCTGCCGTCGAGCCCCGGGACCTCTTCGCCGTCGATCTCGACCAGCGCGTTGTCGATGCCGAGCGCGTACATCGCCGCCAGCAGGTGCTCGCAGGTGTAGACCTCGGCCCGGCCGTCCTGGATGCAGGTCCGCCGCTGGCGCGCCTTCATGTTGGCGCCGATCGCGCGCACCACCGGCTTGTCGTCGAGGTCGGTACGCACGAACGACACGCCGGTGCCGGCCTCCGCGGGCCGTACCGTGATCCGGATCTCCTTGCCCGAGTGCAGGCCAGTGCCGCGGTACTCGACCGCGGACTTCAGCGTGCGCTGCATGCGGGCCACCGGCGCTGGTGGAACGTTGCCGACCACTCGTCAGCCCCCGGCCTTCGGCGGCTGAGCTGGCGCCGCGGGCGGCTTCTGCTCCGCACCGGCCGGCTTGGCCTCGAGCGGCACCTGCAGCAGCTTGATGACGTCGCCGGTGATGTCGATCGGCTCGGCGGCGAACCAGACCTGGCGGCGCTCGAAGCCGGCGATGCGCGTCTGCACGTTCTTCGGCGACAGCTTGGCCGGATCGGCCACGGCGTCCCCCATGTCGTGCACGCGCAGCACCAGCGACAAACCGCGGTTCGTCGCGATGCGGCGGATCGCTTCCTCGAAGTCCTGGTAGACCAGGATCATCATGCGCATCTCCTCGAGTTCGAGGCGGTCGCGCGCCAGCTTCGCGAACGCGCGCTGGTCGGCCAGCGTGCGCTCGATGGCCAGCTCACGTTCGGGCCGCTCGTCGGAGTCCTCCTTGACGACCTTGAGCTGCGCGCGCAGCTCGTCGATCTGCTCCGTCATCTGCTTGAGCCGGCCCTCGTAGGTCTTGCTGAGCGCATCGAGCTGGCCCCGCATCTCGACGTAGCGCGGGTACTGGTCGAAGGCCTTGACGAAGTCGACGACGCCGACGGTCGTCGCCACCGCCGTCTTGGCAGCAGCATCGACGGCAGTCGCCGGGGTCTTGCCCTCTTGGGCCGGCAGCAGGAACGCGGTGGCGACGCAGGCCACGGCCAGGTTGCGGAGCTTGATCATCGGAGTTCGCGGCGCAGACGCCGCCAGAACTCCGCAGGCTAGCAGGCGCGCTGGGGAAAGGCACGAAGGCGAGGTGCCCCGGCCCGGCGCCTACTGCAGGACCGTCGTGCGCACGGCAGCGGTGACCGCACCCGGCCCGCCACTGCTGCTCGGCTCGAGCACGAGCCACTGCCAGAACACCGAGGCCTGCACCAGCGCCGGGTTCGCCGGCACCGGCAGCGAGAACTGCGCATGGTGCGGCAGGCCGTTGTTGCTCGTCGTCACGACCGGCAACGCCAGGTCCGCGGCGATGCGCCAGTCGCACCACGGCAGCCCGAGCATGCCGAGGTCGAACGGCAGCGGCACGCCGTTCCACTGCTGGCTGCTGAAGCCGCCGCCGAGGAATGCCATCGTCAGGTTGGGGTTGGCGTCCCGCAGGTTGACGGTCAGGGTGCGGCCGAGGCGGGCGCCGATGCCGATGCCGATCTGCGGCGAATGACCGCTCAGGCTCGGGCAGCCGCCGCCGATCGTCGAAACGCCGGGCGGCGCGCCGCTGACGAGTTGCACGGAGTTCGCGGTGCCGATGAACAGGTCGGGGAAGCCATCGCCGTTGGCGTCACCGGGGCTGCCGAGTTCGCCGTACAGGATCAGCTGGTGCATCGGACTGGCCAGCAGGCTCGACTGATCGCGACCGGAAATGATGGTGGCGCCCGTGCCGAGGCTCGGCAGCCCGCCGTGGATGGCGACATCGGCGAAGCCATCGCCGTCGTAGTCGCCGACGCGCCCGCGGATCGGGCCGTACCACTCCGGGGTTGGGTTGGAGACGGTGCTCAAGTGTCCCCACAGCTCCTGGGTCATCGATGGTCCGGCGAGGACGCGCACCCAGTGGTACATCCCCAGCGACCCGCTGTCGACGAACGCGATGTCGTCGAAGCCGTCGGCATTGAAGTCGCCGACGTCCGTCAGCGCCTCGCCATAGGCCGGCGACCACGGCAGGTGATAGAAGATCTGCGCGCCGGTCGCGCCGGACTTGCCCCACCATTCCGCTGCGCTGAAGATCCCGCCGCCGGAGATCCGGTAGTCGCGCTTGCCATCGCCGTCTATGTCGCCGAGCACGGGGCCCGCACTGAGCAACTGGTCCTGATACGTGCCGAAGTGAGACCTCAGGATCGCGAGGGTTCCACCATCGAGCACGTCCACGCGGCCCGCGCCGAGAATGCCGTTCACGGTCGCTCCTGGGTCGCTCACAAGCAAATCGGACTTGCCGTCGCCGTTGACGTCGTCGAGGCCCAGCAGCGCACCAGTGAACGTCACTTGGTGCAGCACAGAACCGTCCGCCCCGGACCTGACGACGTTGAAGCTTCCGGTGTTGCTGCCGTCGACGAAACAGATGTCGTCAAGGCCATCGCCGTTCACATCGCCAATGCGGCTCGAACTACCGTAACCATGCGAGGGAGGCGGCACGAACTGGTACAATAAGAGGCCTGTGCTGGTTGAGTAGACCTCAACCCATCTTGGAGCCCCTGCTGTAGGAATGCGGTTGAATGCCAAGCACGCACGCCGTCCGCATCGACGTCACCGATCAAGATCGCGCTGTCCGCCGAATGCAGAACTGGAAATGTCCGCAGGACTTGCGCACTCGCCGGCACCGCGGCCATCGTCGCCACGGCGATGCAGGGCAGACGCCCGAACCATGGTGCGAATGGACACATGCCGCACCTCACTGCAGGTGCACGAACGCCGCGACACTTGGGATGCGCGTGCCACCACCCGCTGCCGCGGTGCTGGTGACGAACAGCATGTAGATCCCCGGCGGAGCGACGCTGCCATTCGCCGGAGGAACGACGCTCAGCTTGTTCGACGTCGTGACGCTGAATGCAAGCTTGACGAACCGGTTGTCCCAGTCGTAATGGTGCGTCACGGAGCCGGGGCTGATCAAGGTCACCGTCCCGATCGACGCCGCGGGGTTCGACTGACCTGGGAACGCAATGGTCACTTCGAAGGCGTTCGTCGGCCCATAGCCGATCGTGGTGCCGCCGGTGACCCCCAGGATCTGCGGCCGCGCTCCGGCGAACAGGTATGGCGGGCTGTAGATCTCGAGATCCGAGTGCTCGTTCTCCCAGTTCTTCCAGGTCCACATCTCGGGGGGCAGTGAGGCTGGCGGCGGGTTGGGGGGCACCTTGCCGCGATACCCTCCGGCAACCAGGACTCGTCCATCCGGCAACAGCAAGGCGAGCGAGTGGTATAGCCGCGGCGACACGTGCGGGTCCACGACCTGCCACGAGGCCGGTGACGTCGTCAGGTCGATCAACTCCGGGTAGAACACCGGATCGGCACGGCGCTCACGCTGCCAAATGTTGAGTGCAGTTTGCTTCGCGAACGGCAGAAAGTCGTAGTGGCTACCCCCAACGACGAACAACGTCCCATCCGGCAGCAAGACTGTATTCCCGTAGATGCGCGGGATCGTCAGCGGCGGCAGCACCCCGGTCGTCCAGGCCGACGACGGCGACTCCGGATCGGCGATCGATTGGACTTCACCCAACGCCGGCCGCCCACCAAACGGGTGCGCATCCGGGGCTTGCTGGTTCTGCGCACCACTCAAATAGTCATTCAGATCCGTCCCCCCGAGCACCACGAACCGCGGCGCCTGCACCGGCTTGCCCTGCGCATCCAACTGCATCGGCCACAGGAAGCCGTTCGGGTAGTAGAGGTTGCGCGGCTCCGTCGTGCCGGGCACGAAAACCTGCGCCGTTGGCGCCTGCCAAGCCCAAATCGTCATCGCGCCGGCGAGCGGCAGGTGGCTCGTCGGACTGCGCCGCCGAACGTAGCCACTGGTGCTGTAGTTGCCTGATCGGTTGTACGTCGCGACGGCTGCGAACACGTAGCCCGGCGCGCCGGGCGTCATCGACGGCAGCAGCGACAGCAGCGGGTAGTAGTTGAACTCGTGCTCGACAGGAGCGCCCGACGACGGCTGGTAGCTGCCCGGAATGCCGGGGAACCACTGCGTCGGCGCCGGGCCGATCCAGCCGCCCTGCGCGCGATCCAACACCATCCAACCGTCGACGTAGAAGTTCGACGTGTTGGGAGGGTCGTTGCAGGTCGACTGCACCGGATCCGAACCGCCGCCGGCGAACAGCACGCGCCCGTCCGGCAGCCGCACCGTGCTCGGGTAGTAGTAGCCGAGGTTGACGAAGTCCGGGTGCGGCTGTGACGGGAAGAGCGGATTGGGCGGCGGCGGGTTCGGCGTGGGCAGCGGGTAGTTCGGGGACCAGCACATGCCTCCCGTTTCGTACACGTACGAGTACTTCGGCTGCGGGTTGCATGGCGGCAACGGCGGCTGGTTCTTGTGCCGCGCCCCGCCGACCACCACGAGATCCCCGTTGCCGTCCGCGCTGTGGCCCGCGCAGAACATGTCGTCACTCGGCGCGATCATGTCGCAGTACTGCTCGGTGCCCACGCTGTTCGGCGCCGCGGGATTCCAGATCCAACGATCCCCATTGCTCTGGATCAGCAGCACCCGCCCCTGCAACGGCCCGTTGCCGATCAGGATCGCATGCGCGATCTCGCAGCAGTGCTGGTCCAGGCCCGGATTGTGGTGCACGGGGATCGGCGTGTAGGGCCCTTCCCAGCTCGGGTACTCAGCGACTTGCGCACCAACGGGCGCCGCGAGCCAGCTCAGCGTTGAACCACTCACGCACAACCAGCCGCCAAGACGCCCGATCCAACTCTCTCTCTCTCTCTCTTCAAAGCAGGTGCCATGTTCACGCTCCTCGAAGGGGTGGGACGGATGCCGCCAGTTCCCAGGCAGCCCCGGAAGCCTAGCTCGATCGTCGGGGGCGACAACTCCCCCACCCACCCCACTACCCGAGTGCTTGCCGCAGATCGCCGAGCAACACTTCCACACCTTCGAGCCCGACGGCGACGCGCAGCAGTCCGTCCGGAATGCCGGCCGCAGCGCGCTGCGCCGGCGACAGCGCCGCGTGCGTCGTGAACGCCGGCAGCGTCGCCAGCGACTCGACGCCGCCGAGGCTCGGTGCCCGCGCGATCCGCTTCAACCGATCGAACGCGCGCCGCGCCCCGGCAAGACCGCCGGGCACCTCGACCGCGACGACGCACCCGAAGCCCTGCATCTGTGCACGCGCCAACGCGTGGTCCCGGTGCGACGGCAGGCCCGGGTAGTGCACTGCGAGCAGCCGCCCGGCGCGCACGTCGTCGCCGAGATGCTGCGCGATCGCCAGCGCCGCGGCCTGCTGCGCCGCCAGCCGCAACGGCAACGTCGGCCAGCTGCGCAGCAGCAGCCACGCCGGATCCGGCGCCAGCACCGCACCCGTTCGCCGCCGCCATGCCTCGATCGGCCCGAGCAGTTCGTGGCGGCCGGACACGACGCCAGCGAGCACGTCCGAGTGTCCGCCGAAGAACTTCGTCGCCGAGTGCACGACGAGATCGACGCCGAGTGCCAGGGCCTGCTGCACCGGCGGCGGCGCGAAGGTGCCGTCGAACAGCGTCAACGCGCCGGCCGCACGCGCCAGCGAGCACGCGGCGCGCACGTCGACGACGCGCAGCGTCGGGTTGATCGGCGACTCGAACACCACGAACTTCGCCGGCTTCGCCAGCGCCGCGCGCAAGCCCGCGAGATCGAGCGACGAGAAGCGGTCGACGACGACGCCGAAGCGAACCAGGTCGGTGAGCGCAAACCCCGACGTGCCGCCGTAGATCTCCTCCGCCAGCAGCACGCGATCCCCCGGCCGCAGGTGCGCGAGCAGCGCACCACTGATCGCCGCCATGCCGCTCGCGAACGCAACCGCGCCGTCCGCGCCCTCGAGGCCGGCGACGAGGCTCTCCCACTGCCGGCCGTTCTCGTGACCGACGCGCTGGTAGAACTCGCCGGGTCGCTCGCACGCACCCATCGCCCGCAGCGTCTCGGCATCGGGCTGGCCCGCGGTGGTGCTGCGCACCAGCGGCGGCGACAGCGGGCCGAGCGGCGGCATGTGCGGGTGCGGCGTGCCGTAGAGCGGTTCGTGCATGCCGCGATCATGGCGAGCCCGCGCGCGACGGACTAGCGTGCCGGCGATGCTGCCCGCCGTGACCATGTCGACCGCCGTCCACGAGTGGCTCGTGCACGCTTGCCTGGCGCCAGGGTCGCGTGAGTTCGTCGCGCTGCTCGCCGGCCCCACGGCCGCCGGACCCGGCGTCGTCACAGCCTGCGAGCCGCTGCCCAACGCGAGCACGCGGGCGGATGCGTTCGAGGTCGAGCCGCACACGTTCGCGCGCGCCGAGTCGCGCCTGCGCGCCGCCGGGCTCGCGTTCCGCGGCTTCGCGCACGGCCACGGTGATGGCAGCGCGCATCCTTCGCTCGCCGATCGCCACGCGCTGTGGCGCGACTGCGTGCAGGTGATCGGCGCCCGCAACGAGCTGGGGCCGGTGCTGCGCGCGTTCTGGCTGCCCGCCGGCGGCGACGCGTGCGAACCGCTGCCGTGGACCGTCGTCGCGGAGGCGCCGTGATCGTCGGCATCGGCATCGACACCGTCGCGATCGCCCGCATCGCCGGCGTCTGGCAACGCGGCGGCGAACGCTTCCTGCGCCGCGTCTACACCGCCGCGGAGATCGCCTACTGCCTGCAGCGTGCGCACCCGGCCGAGTCGCTCGCGGCGCGCTTCGCGGCGAAGGAGGCGGTGATGAAGTGCCTCGGCACCGGCTGGGCAGCCGGCGTCGGCTTCACGCAGGTCGAGGTCGTGCGCACGCCGAGCGGCGCCGTCGAGGTTGCCCTGCACGGCGAGGCGGCGGCGGTCGCCAAGGCCCGCGGCATCCGGGCCGTGCATCTGAGCCTGACGCACGGTGAGCGCGACGCCACGGCGTTCGTGATCGCCGAGAACTGACACGCAGCGAGCACCGATCCCGAAGCGGGACGCGCGGCTGCAGGCGGGGTCAAGGCCAGCCGAAGTGCCGCAGCGATGGTCCGTCGTTCCCGCACCGCCGTGGCTGCCTGCGTGGCGTTGCTCGCCGCCTGCGCCGGCACTCCTCGTGCCGACCGGCACGAGACCGTCGCGTGGGAACGCAGCGACGCGCTGCCGCCCGACGTGGCCGCAGCGATCGTCGGCGGGGCGCTGCGCAGCCATCTACCGTTCGCCGATCCGCTGCCGCAAGCACCCGGCGTGCTCGCCTCGCCGCAGGGCGCGCACCATTGGCGCCTGCAGTGGCATGCGCAGGGCCGCGGTGTTCGCGCCGCCGGCAGCCATCGACTCGGCATCGTGCGCGGCGCCGACCGCACGACGTCGTGCGTGGTCCATCCTTCGCGCAGTCCTGATACCGCCAGCCTCGGCGGTGCGACGTTCACGATCGACGTCGTCGCGGCCGCGACGGGCTGCCATCTGCGCGGCGAACTGCCAACGACGTGGACGGCAGCGATCGACCGCGCGCTGGCGCTCGCGCACGATCCACGCCTCGCTCTGCCCGGGCTGCGCGAACCGAACCTCGCGCAGTGGGCGCACCATCGGCTGCTCGAAGACGCCGAAGCCTGCGCGCAACGTGGCGACGAAGTGGGTGCGCGGACGTGCGTTCTCGCGGCGGCGCGCTTGCCGCATGCGCTCACCCGCCACGACGATCTCACCGCGCAAGCGTTCGCCGCCGGTGACCTGGAGCGAGCTCACGACCATGCGTGGCGCGCGGTGCTCGCCGCGGCCGACCCGGCGCATCGTCAGCAGCAGCAAGCGCAGCTCGCGCATGCCAGCGACCTGCTGGTCGCGGCGGAACGGCGCGCGTGGCTCGAACGCCTCGAGGCGCAACCGGCGCTCGCGCGCCTGCTCGCCGCGTCACCCGCGCAGACGATGCCCGCGGCGTCGCCGACGCGCTGACGCCGCCTCATGAACCCGGCGGCGGCGAGGCGAGCGACTCGCCGAAGCACCGCGTGATCAACGCCGTCCACCCGGTCTGGTGCGACGCGCCACACCCGCGCCCCGTGTCGCCATCGAAGAACTCGTGGAACAGCACGAGGTCCTTCCAGTTCGGATCGTCCGCGAAGCGCCGATCCTCGCCGGCGAACGGCCGCCGCCCGTCGCCGTCGCGCAGGAACAACCGCGTCAGCCGCGCCGCCAGTTCGTCGGCGACCTGCTGCAGCGTGCAGCGATTGCCCGATCCGGTCGGGCACTCGACCAGGAGCGTGTCGCCGTAGAAGCGCCCGTAGCGTTCGATCGCCTCGATCAGCAGGTAGTTGAGCGGCAGCCAGATCGGCCCGCGCCAGTTGCTGTTGCCGCCGAACATCCCGGTCGTGCTCTCGGCCGGCGTGTAGTCGACGCGGTACTCCTGCCCACCCACTTTGAGCACGAACGGCTGGTCGCGGTGCACCGCGGACAACGAGCGGATGCCGTACGGCGACAAGAACTCCTTCTCGTCGAGCATGTAGCGGAGCACACGTTCGAGCTGCGCCTTCGACGGGATCGCCAGCATCGCCGACGCCTCGTCGCCGTCGCCGGTGAACGACACCCGGCCCGACAGTTCCTTCTCGTGCTGCAGGAACCACCGGAAGCGCCGCTCGAAGCCCGGTAGCCGCCGGATCGTCGCCAACGGCAGCACTTCGACCGCGCACAGCGGAATCAGGCCGACCAGCGACCGGATGCGCAGCTTGTCGCTGCTGCCGTCGTCGTGGATCTGGTCGTAGTAGAAGCCGTCGCGTTCGTCCCACAGCCCGCTGCCGCCGAGCGTGTTCATCGCGTGCGTGATCGCGACGAAGTGCTCGAAGAACTTCGACGCCACGTCCTCGTAGGCCGGGTCGTGGCAGGCGAGCTCGAGCGCGATGCTGAGCATCGTCGCGCAGTAGAAGGCCATCCACGCGGTGCCGTCGGCCTGCTCGAGATGGCCGCCGGTCGGCAGCGGCTGGCTGCGATCGAACACGCCGATGTTGTCGAGCCCGAGGAAGCCGCCGCCGAACACGTGCTTGCCGGTGAGGTCCTTGCGGTTGACCCACCACGTGAAGTTGAGGAGCAGCTTGTGGAAGGCGCGCGCCAGGAACACCAGGTCGCGGTTGCCGCGATGCCCCGTCAGCTTGTAGACGCGCCAGCAGGCCCAGGCGTGCACCGGCGGATTGACGTCGCCGAACGCGAACTCGTAGGCCGGGATCTGCCCGTTCGGCGCCATGTACCACTCGCGCAGCAGCAGCAACAACTGGTGCTTCGCGAACGCCGGGTCGAGCTTGGCGAACGGGATCGTGTGGAAGGCGAGATCCCATGCCGCGTACCACGGGTACTCCCAGGTGTCGGGCATCGACACCACGTCGCGGTTGTAGAGATGCCGCCAGTCGGCGTTGCGGCCGGCCTTGCGTTCGGGCGGCGGTGCGGGTTGCGCCGGATCGCCGGCGAGCCAGGTGCGCACGTCGAACCAGTAGAACTGCTTGCTCCAGATCAGCCCCGCGTAGGCCTGGCGCTGCACCTGGTGCACTTCGGGGTTCACGTCGCGCCCGATCAGGGCGCCGTAGAAGTCGTCGGACTCCTCGGCGCGATCGGCCAGCACCGCCGCGTAGGCACTGCCGAACGGCTTGCCGGTCGCATCGGCGCGGCGCAGCCGCAGCCGCACCTCGGCGCGCCCGTGCGGCTTGAGCTCGAACACGCAGTGGAACGCCACCTTGCTGCCGGCACGCGCCGGGTTCACCGCCGCGCGGTGGCCGCCGACGACGTACTCGTGGAAGGCGTCCTTGGTGAACGCACCCGGGTCGCCGCTGCCGAACAGCTCGTGCGTGTTGGTGTCGTTCTCGGTGGCGAGGATGCCGCGGCAGACGCCGTCGGGATCGTCGAGCTCGAGCGCCATCGGCGGCAGATCGGCGCCGGTCGCGACGAGGCGCCGTTCGCCGTCGGCAGCGATCACGCCCCGCGGCCAGTAGCCCTCGCCGTCGCGCCCCCACGACCAGGTGTTGCGGAACCACAACTGCGGCAGCACGTGCAGCCGCGCCGCGAACGACGCGCGGTTGCTCACCGACAGGACGATGCAGAGGTCCTCGGGGTCGGCCTTGGCGTAGCGGACCTCGACGTCGAAGTAGCGGTCGAACTCGAACACGCCGGTGTCGACGAGTTCGAACTCGCGCTGGCTGCGATCGCGCTGCCGGTTCTCGCTGAGCAGCCGCGCGTACGGAAACTCCGCCTGCGGGTACTTGTAGAGCGCGCGCAGCCAGGACGCGGTCGGCAGCGCGTCGAGGTAGAAGTACTCCTCCTTGACGTCCTCGCCGTGGTTGCCCTCGGGACCGGCGAGTCCGAACAGGCGCTCCTTCAGGAACGGATCACGTTCGTTCCACAGCGCCCACGCGAAGCAGAGTCGGCCTTGGCGATCGGTGATGCCGAGCAGGCCGTCTTCGCCCCAGCGGTAGGCGCGCCGGCGCGCGTGCTCGTGCGGGAAGTAGTTCCAGCAGTTGCCGTCCTGGCTGTAGTCCTCGCGCACCGTGCCCCACTGCCGCTCGGCGAGGTAGGGCCCCCAGCGCTGCCAGTTGAGTTCGCGGCGGCCGTCCTGGCGCAGGCGTTCGCGTTCGGCACCGGGACGGGCGGTCATCGGGGCGGGGGTGTACCCGGAGACCGCGTCGCGCGCATCAGTCCGTGGCCACGGCCTGCCGCAGAGCCGCCGGCACCGGCTCGCGCGCGACGAACGGAGCCCCGGTGGCAGGATGCGGGAACGTGAGCTCGCTGCAGTGCAGCAGCAGCCGGCGGTCCGTCGCCGAGGCCTTGCCGTAACGGCGGTCGCCGACGATCGCATGGCCGAGCCAGGCCAGGTGCGCGCGGATCTGGTGCTGGCGACCCTGCTGCGGTCGCAGGCGCAGCAAGGCGCGGCCGCCGCCGGACCGCACGACTTCGTACTGTGTGCTCGCCGCCTGGCCGTCGGCGCGAACGGCGACCTTGGGGCCATCGGCGCGCGGCGCGTCGAGATCGACGAGCGGCGCCTCGATGACGCCCTGCCGCGGTCGCGGCACGCCGTGCACGACCGCGTGGTACACCTTCTGCACCGTGCCGTCGCGGAACGCTGCGGTCAGCGCGCGCAGCGCCACGGGCGACAGCCCGACGACGAGCAGCCCCGCGGTGCCGCGATCGAGCCGGTGCGCGGGCGCTGGCCGGAACGTCGCGCTGCGCGGGCCGAGGTCCTGCGCGTCGAGCCAGTCGACGACGCTGTGCACGACGCCGCTGCCGACGTGCACGGCGAGGCCGGCGGGCTTGCTCAGCACCAGCAGGTGGTCGTCGCGATGCACGATGCGCGGGCGCAGTTCGTCGGGCAGCGGGCCCGTTCGTGCCGCCACCGGCGGCGGCGCGGCGGCGGTGCGCGCCCCGGGCGGCAGGCTCACCTTCATGCCGGCGGCGAGCCGCAGGCTGCCCGCGACCTTCTTGCCGTCGACGCGGATCGCGCCGCTGCGCAGCTTCTGGAAGATCGCGCCGAGCGGCATCGTGGGCAGCAGCTTGCGCAACCAGCGATCGAGGCGCTGCCCGGCCTCCAGTTCGGTGATCGCCACGTCGTGCATCGCGCGTTCCGTCAGGGCGCCTCGACCCAACGCACCGCCGCGATCGGCGGCAGGTTCGCGGCGAACTCGTGCCACTGTTCGCCGCCGCCTTCGCCGAGCCACAACCGCCCGCTCGTGCTGCCCATCGCCAACGTGCTGCCGTCGGCGGCGACGTCGAGAGCGTGCCGCCAGACCAGGTCGTACGCATCACGCTGCGGCAGCCCGCGCCGGAGTTCGGTGAACGAACGGCCGCCGTCGCCGGTGCGCAGCACCACCAGCCGCCCGTCGACCGGCACGCGGCACTCGTCCTTCTCGGCGGGCACGAACCAGGCGACGTCGCGATCGTGCGGGTGCGCGACGCAGGCGAACCCGAAGCGGCTCACGGCCTTCGCGCGGACCTCGCGCCACGGCCGGCTGCCGTCGCGCACGAAGATGCCGTTGTGGTGCTGGCACCACACGCGGTCCGGGGCGCCGCCGCACATCGCGAGGCGATGCGGATCCTGCACGTCGGGATCGCGCGCCTTGTCCTTGGGCATGTAGGCCGCGCGCATGCCGCGCGCCTCGTTGCGCCAGGTCGCCCCGCCGTCGCGCGTCACGTGCACCCCGCCGCACGAGATGCCGAGCGTCACCACGTTCGCGTCGCGCGGATCGACCAGGATGCTGTGGATGCCCGGCGTGTCGTAGCCACCGCCAAACCACTTCGTGCGGTTCTTGTCGCGCCAGAGCCCCGCGTTCCACGTCCACGACGCGCCCGCGTCGGCACTGTGGAACAGCCCGCCCGGGATCGTGCCGCACCACAGCCCGCCCGGCGTGCGCGGGTCGAGTTCGAGACTCCACACCAGCCGCAGCGAACGCGGCCAGGGCCGGCCGCCGCCTTCTTTCTCGACGCGGCCCTTGGCGAGTTGCGGATAGACCGGGGCGGGCAGTTCGCGCCAGCGCGTGCCGACGCGGCGATGGAGCTTGGCGCCGAAGTGGCCGTGGTCGAGGGCGGCGTAGAGCGAACGATCGCGTGGATCGAACACGGCCATCGACACCGGCACGCCGCGGAACTCGGGTTCGCCGATGCGCCAGCCGCGCGGGGTCTCGGTCAGCACGAACAGGCCCTTTCGGGTCGCGACGAGCAGTTGGCGTGGCATCGGGGATCGTGGGTCAGTGGGGCTCAGCCGCCGGACAGCGCTTGCAGCACGTCGATGCGGCTCTTCGGTTGCACGGGCTGCGCGAGACGCCGGCGCTCACGCACGACCTCGCCGTCGACGAACAGCGTGACGTGCTGGCGCAGCGCACCGGCGTCGTCGAGCAGGTAGCCGCGCGCGGTCGGATGGATCGCGAACGCGGCGTCGAGCGCCTCGCGCACGGTGGCCGCCTCGACGTCGACCGGCGGGCAGGTGACGTGGCGCTGCAGCACCTGCGGGAAGGTCACGCGCACCATCGCCGCAGTCTCGGCGGCCACCCTCGTCCGCTCAAGCGCGCGGCGCGAGCTGCAGGCGGAACGCGGCGATCCGCCCCGCCTCGGTTCGCCACTCGCCCGCGACCAAGACGCGCGCCTCGTCGGTCGTCACTTCGGCGCGCAGTTCGGCAGCGACACCGGGAGCGAGCGGCTGGAACCAGCGCACCTCGTCGATGCCGCGCAGCACGCACGGCACGCCACTGGCACGTTCCCACGCCGCGCGCACGGCATCGAGCAGCAACACGCCAGGGACGATCGGTGCGCCGGGGAAGTGGCCCGCGAGCAGCGGATGCGCGGTTCCGACGCAGAACGTCGCGCGCAGCGCGCACGGCGCGGTGGCGACGGGGTCGTGCAGGGTCAGCGTCGCGTCGGCCACGCGCGCATGGTGCCGCGCGGCGCGTCGCGACGCACGCTTGCTCACGACGGCGTGGCGGCGTCCACTGCCCGGCATGCCGTTCCCCGTCGACGACCTGGTGCTGCAGCGGGTGCCGCACCGGCCGCCGATCCTGCGCGTGCATCGACTGGTCGCCACCGACGGCGATCGCGGCACGGTCGCCGGCTGCGAACCGACCGGACCGGGTGCCCTGCCGTGGGCCGCGGGCGCGATCGAGGGCATCGCGCAGAGTGCGGCGCTCGTTCTCGCCGGCCATGCGCCCAAGACCGAGGGCGCGCCGCGCGGCATGCTGGTCGCGGTGAAGAAGTTCGTCGTGCACGGCGAGCCCCCCGCCGGCGCCGAAGTCCTCTACCACGTCGAGCTGCTGCGACGGCTGGGCGCGATGGCTCTCCTGCGCGGCGAAGCGACGGTCGCCGGCACGTTGCTGGCCGGCGGCGACCTCACGATCTGGACCCCGGCAGGGTAGGAAACTCTCACTTCGTCGTCAGAACGGCGACGCTTGCGTCGTCTCATGGCCCTGTCCATGTCCTGCCCCCCGCTGCTCGCCGCCGCCGACGACGTTCGGGCCGACGCCTCGCGCGCGCCGACCGACGTCGCCCAGGCGCTCTGCAGCCAGGCACCCCGGCTGCGGCGGCTGGTGCACCGGCTGCTGGGCTGGCGCGCCGCCGCCGACGAACTCGACGACGTCGTGCAGGACGTCCTGCTCAAGGCCTGGAACGGGCGCGCTTCGTTCCGCGGCGAAGCGTCGCTGGCGACCTGGCTGACGGCGATCGCGCTCTCGACCACGGCCAGCCACGCGCGCGCGCGGGCGCGCTGGCGGCGCCTGTTCGGCTGGTTCGACCGCGAGCCGGCACAACCGCTGCCGTCGACCGACAACGACGCGAGCCAACGCGCCGCGGCGGCGATGCAGCGTCTGCGCCACGACGACCGCGAAGTGCTGGTGCTGCGGTATCTCGAACAGCGCGCGATCCCCGAGATCGCCGAACTGCTCGGCTGCACGCGGCCCGCGGTCGACGCCCGGCTGTCGCGCGCGCGGCAACGGCTGCGCGACCTGCTCGGCGGGACGGAGGAGCCATGACCGATCCCGACGACGCGCTGCTGCGTTCGCTCGCCGCGGCCGATGCAACCCACCCGCCATCACCCGGCGCCGAGTTCTCGCCACACGGGCTCAGGACCACGATCGCGCGGCAACGCCGCCGGCGGGTCGCGGCCGCCTTGGCGCTGCTCGGGCTCGCGACGTTCGCCGTGCTGCGCCCGCCGAACTCGAGCGACGCCGAGGCCGCCGCCGACCTGGCATCCGAACTGAGCCGGCAGATCGAGTCCTTGCAACGCGTCACCAGCGACTGGACGGCCCGCACCCACGCCGCCGCCGCGCACGAGGCCGCGGCGACGCGCTCGGCCCGAGCCGCGGCCGACCTGCGGATCGAACTCGCCTACGCCCGCGCCCTGCCCGTGCTCGCCAACCCACGACTGTCTCCGGAGCAACCCCGATGAACCGCCGTTCCTGCGCCCCTCTCTTCGCCGCGCTGGCCGCCGCCCTGCCGATTCCCGCGCAAGCCAGGCAACCGTTGGACGCCGAGGCCGTGGTGATCCTGAACTTCGGAGCGGGCGATCTGGTGCCCAACGAGCCTCTGACCACCGCGATCGCCAACGAGCAGGCCTGCGTGCAGGCCCTCGAACAGGCCTTCGGCGACACGCTGCTCGGGGTGCGACGCATCAACACCTATCTGCCTGCATCCCACCTGGCGGGCACGTTCCAGATCCACGTCGACGTGGGGCTGGATCTGCGCATCGAGCCGTCGGAGAAGGAGAAGACGCAGGCGATCGACCTCGTGCTCGAACATCTGCGCAGTCGCCTCGAGGCGATGCTCTACAGCCAGCCGCAGGCCGAACTGCAGCAACGGCGCGACGAGCTTCGTGCCCGCCACGCCGAGATGATCCTGCGGCGCAGCGAGGCGCTCGCCCGCCGGGACGCTGCGAGCGGTGAGGCCGCTGCGTTGCGCAAGCAGTACGCCTCGCTGGCCGAGCAACTGCTCGAGGCACGGTTGCACGTGGCGACCGAGGAGCGCGCCGCCGAGCACCTGCTCCGCTTGCGCGCCGAACACACCGACCGGCGCAACAAGCTCCAGGCCGAAGCCGAGGAACGCGCCACCGCAGTCGCCGAACTCCAGGCCCGCCTCGACCAGCTCTACCAGAAGGCCCGCGGCCCCAAGGACGATCCGGGCCTCGAGCGCGTCCGCGCCGAGATCGCCGACCTCGATGCCCAACTGCGCGCCCGCCGCGCCGCCGTCGACGCGGCCCAGGAGGCGCTGCGCGATGCGCGGAGCGTGCTCGGCGTCGTGCTCGAGCAACTGCCCGGCAACGCGATGTGCCAGCAGAAGGCGAACTCGCGGCTCGAGACGCTGACGCTCGAACAGAAGAAGCTGGAGGATGCCCTGGTCGTCGCGTCGAAGGTCGAGGCCGAATCCGCGCGCCAGCAGATCGAGGCGGAGCAACTGCAGATCGAGGCCTCGGTGCACACGACGCTGCTGATCGAGGTGCAGGGCAGGCTGGCGCGCCTGCGCCCGCTCGGCTGGCAGGTCCTGCGCCAGCGCTGACCGCGGGTCGACCTACTTCGGCGCGCGCACGATCGGCTTCGGCAGCTCCTTGCCCGCGGGCACGAAGCGCATCGACACCGAGTTCACGCAGTGGCGCGTGTTCTTCTTCGTCATGCGCTCACCCTCGAACACGTGACCGAGGTGGCCCTTGCAGTTCGCGCAGACGATCTCGACGCGCACCATGCCGTGCGTGGTGTCGGCGTGCCGCTCGACCGCGCCGGCGATCTCGTCGTCGAAGCTCGGCCAGCCGCAGCCGGAATGGAACTTGTCCGTCGAACGGTAGAGCGCGGCGTTGCACTGCCGGCAGATGTAGGTGCCGTCGGCCTCGTGGTCGGTGTACTCGCCGGTGCCGGCGCGCTCGGTGCCCTTCTCCAGGATCACGTGGGCTTCGAGACGATTCAGCGGGTTGTAGTTGGGCATGGGCTCGGGTGGTGCGGGAACGTCTGCCGGCGCCGGCTCGGGCGCGACCACAGCAACGGGTGCGGGCGTCGCGGGCGCCGTTCGTTCGGCCGGGGCGGTGTCGGGGCTGCAGCAGCAGGCGAGCAACAGGAAGGCGATCGGCAACGGGTACTGCATGCGTTCGGCGGCGGGAGGAAGGCCGCATGCTACGACGCCCACCCCGATCCGTCGCGGACTCGGCCCGGTCCTGCCGCGCCTGCGGACAGCGCCGAGGCGGTCTGCCTCAGGCCTTCTCGAGGCGCGCGCCCTGCGGCGTGTCGACGATCTTCCAGCCAGCGGCAGCCACACGGTCGCGGATGCGGTCGGCCGCCGCGAAGTCCTTCGCCTTCTTCGCCGCCGCGCGCTCCGGCAGCAGGGCCAGCAACTCCGCCGGCGCATCGCTGCCGGCCGCGGCCACGGGCTCGGCGCCAAAGCACCCGAGCACGTCCTCGAACCGCGCGAACGCCGCGAGCGCGGACCTCGCGCCCGCGACCGACAGTTGACCCTTGTTGACGGCGCCGACGAACGCGAACACCGCCGCGAGCGCCTCGCTGACGTTCAGGTCCTCGCTCATCGCCGCGGTGAACGCCGCGTTCGCACCGGCCGTCGCTGCCGCGAGGTCGTCACCGCCCGCGCGTTCGCTGCCGTCGCGCACCGCGACCAGCCGCTGGCGCGCCCGCTGCACGCGCCCGATCGACTCGCGCGCCGCGTCGAGCCCCTTCCACGTGAAGTTGAGCGACTGCCGGTACTGCACGCTCACCAGCGCGTAGCGCAGCTCCAACCCCGAGTAGCCCTTCGCGAACACGTCGGCGACCGTCCAGAAGTTGCCCTGGCTCTTGCTCATCTTCTTGCCGTCGACGAGCAGGTGCCGCGCGTGCAGCCAGATGCCGACGAACGGTAGCCCCGTGTGGGCCTCGGTCTGCGCGATCTCGCATTCGTGGTGCGGGAACATGTTGTCCTCGCCGCCGGTGTGTACGTCGATCTGCTTGCCGAGGTAGTGCATCGACATCGCCGAGCACTCGATGTGCCAGCCGGGGAACCCGCGCGCGCCGTTCCGGAACGGCGCATCCCACTGCATCTGGTGCTTGGCATCGACCTTCCACAACGCGAAGTCGCGCGGGTCCTTCTTCTCGTCGTTGACGGCGACGCGCGCCCCGGCCTCGAGCTCGTCGAGCACCTTGCCNNTGCCCGACAGCTTGCCGTAGCCGGGGAACTTCGCGACCTCGAAGTAGACGTTGCCGTTCTTCTGGTAGGCGACGCCCTTGTGCAGCAGGTCGTCGATGATCGCCCCCATCTGCTGCACGAACTCGGTCGCGCGCGGCATGTGGTGCGGCAGCCGCACGTGCAACTTCTGTTGGCAGTCGTGGAACTCGGCCTCGTACTTCTTGGCGATGTCCCACGCCGTCATCCCGGTCTTGCGCGACGCGGCCTCCATCTTGTCCTCGCCGCCCTCGACGTCGTCGAGGGTGAGGTGGCCGACGTCGGTGATGTTCATCACCTGTTCGACCTTGTAGCCCTGGTCCTCGACGAAGCGGCGCAGCACGTCGGCGAACAGGAAGCTGCGGAAGTTGCCGATGTGCGGGCTGCTGTAGACCGTCGGGCCGCAGTGGTACATCGTCACGCGGCCGGGTACCAGCGGGCGCAGTTCCTGCAGCGAGCGCGTCAGCGAGTTGTGGAGGCGGATCGGCATCGCGAAGCGGGAGAGTCGCAGAGTCGCGCGGGGCGTGCAACGGTGCGACCGGCCGCGCGGAAGCGACGAGACGCACGACGACCGCCGCGCACCATGGACGGAACGCCTGCCGCCGCTACAAGACTGCCGGTGCACTCCGAAGCCGCCGACGAGAAGCCGCGCACCGACGCCGCCGACCTGGAGTCGGCGCGGCGGGCCGTCGCGGGGCGCTTCGAACTGATGGCCGAACTCGGGGCCGGCAGTTCGGGCACCGTGCACCGCGCGCGCCTCGTCGTGCCGTACGCCGACCTGCCCGCGGGCGCCGAGGTCGCGATCAAGTTCCTGCGCGCGGAGCTCGCCGACGACGAGAAGGCGCAGGCACGCATGTTCGCCGAGGGCGAACTCGGCCAGCAGCTCCACCATCCGAACGTCGCCGCGATCTTCGGCGTCGAGACCGTCGAGCACCTCGGCGTGCTCACCACGTTCCTGGTGATGCAGTACGTGCGCGGCACGACGCTGCGCGAGTTCGTCGCGCGCACCGGAGCTCCGGTCGAGGACCTCACGCGCCACATCGGCGCCGAGGCGAGCAAGGGCCTCGCCGCGCTGCACAAGCGCGGCCTCGTGCATCGCGACATCAAGCCCGAGAACCTGATCCTGACGCCCGACAGCGAACTGAAGATCGTGGACCTCGGCCTCGCGCGGCCGTTCGGCGCCGGCGGCGGCGGCAGCGGCTCGGGTTCGGCGGGCGCGTCGTCGAGCCGGTCGGGCGGGCTCGGCGGCAGCCTCGCCTACGTCGCGCCCGAGGCCCTGCGCGGCGAACCCGCCGGCCCGCGCGCCGACCTCTACGCGCTCGGCGTCGTGCTCTACGAGCTCACCACCGGCAAGCACCCGTTCTTCCACGCCCGCACGCCCGACGAAATGCTGCAGGCGCAGCTGCACGACGCGCCGGGCCGGCCCTCGCACCTGCGCCCGCGCGTCTCGCCGTTCCTCGAGCAGGTGCTGCTCGACCTGCTGCGCAAGGACCCGGCCGAACGGCCGCGCGACGCCGCCGACCTCGCCCGCATCTTCGAACAGGGCGAGCACTCCGAGTACTGGCGGCGGCACGAGACGAAGGCGCCGGTGCTGGCGAGCAGCCGGCGTCTGCTGCGCATGCGGCGGCCCGCCGAGACGCCGTTCTTCGGCCGCGCGATGGAGCTGCGCGCACTCGACGACGCGCTGCAGTCGGCGCGCTCCGGCAAGGGCGGCATCGTGCTGGTCGCCGGGCCCGAGGGCATCGGCCGCCGGCGGCTGCTCGACGAGGCGATGCAGGGCTGGCTCGAACGGCCCGAGCCGCCGCTGTATCTCGGCGGCGAGGCCGACAGCGACCTCGGCCACGCCGAGCCGTTCGCGAGTTCGCTGCTCGACTGGCTGCTGCGCGGCGACGACCCGCAGACGCCGCATGCCGCGCCGCGCGCCGCGGTCGCAGCGCGCACGCTGCTGCAGCTCGCCGACGCCGATGCCGAAGCGCTCGTCGCGGTCGCCGGCGGCCGCAGCACCGAGGCACCCGAAGTGCGCGCCGAGCGGCTCGTCGGCGCGCTGCTGAAGCTGCCGAAGAAGGGGCGCGTGCTGGTGCTGCGCATCGACCACGCCGACGAACTCGACACCAGCGGGCGCCTCGTCTTGCAGCGGCTCGCCGCCGAAGCCGAGCGGCAACCGCTGCTGCTGCTGCTCGCCAGCGGTCACGAACGAGTGCGGGCCGAGCTGCCTGCCGCGCGCCGTCTCGACCTCACCGGCCTCGACGAACCCGACTTCCTCGCCTTCGGCCGCGCGCTGTTCCGCGACGGTGAGAACGCCGACGCCTTCCTGCAGCAGGCCCATCAGGTGTTGAGCGGCCTGCCCGGCAACCTGCTCGAAGCGCTCGATCACCTGGTGCAGAACGGCACCCTGCGCGGCCGCCCCGGCGACTACCACGCGCTGGCGCCGGGCGCCGAGCCGCGTCCGGCACCGGGACTGCTCGACCGGTTCCGCGACCGCTTCGTCGGCCTGCAGCCAAACCAACGCGGAGTGCTGTCGGCGGCCGCCGTGCTCGGCGAACGCTGCGCACTCGCCGATCTGGCGCGGCTGGTGCAGGCCCCGGAGCTGTTCGTTCTCGAGACGTTGTCGTTGTTCCGCGGCCGCATCGTGCGCGCGCAGGGCGGCGAGGTGTCGTTCCGGCACCGCGACTTCCAGAAGCTGCTGCTGCGCGAGCTGCCCGGCGAACAACGCCGCGCCCTGCACCGCGCCGCCGCCACGCTGCTCGAGCGCAGCGGGGCCGGCCCGCTCGCCGTCGGCATGCAGTTGAGCCAGGCGCTCGAGCACGAGGCCTGCCTCGAACCGCTGCTGGCGGGACTCGCCGAGCGCGTGCGCGCCGGGTCGCGCCGCACCGCGCTGCGTGTCGTCGGCCGCCTCGCCGTGCACCTGACGCAGGTGCCGGCGACGCCCGAGAACGAACGGCGGCGCCTGCGTTGGTTGCTGCTTGCCGGCCACGCGCGCGCGAACGCCGACCAGATCGACATCGCCAGCAGTTGGTTCCAGCGCGCCGAGGCGCTGGCGCAGCAGCTCGGCGATGGCGACGCGTCGGCGGAAGCGCGCACGGGGCTCGCCAGCGCCGAACTCGACAACGGCCGCCTGCTGTCGGCGATCTCACTGCTCGAGTCGGTGCACAGCGACCTGACCGCGCGCCACGACGCCGTCGGCCGCACGTTGGCGGCGCGAGCGCACGGCCTGCACGGCCGCATCCTGCTCTACCGCGGCCAGGCCGGCGACGGCCTGCGCCATCTGCAATCGGCGGTCAAGCTGCTGCCCGACGACGCCGAGGACCTGCGCTGCCACCTCGAGATCGACCTCGCCCGCGTCGAGGCGCTCGGCCACCACTACCAGAAGGCGCTGAAGACGCTGCACGAAGTCGAACGGCGGCCGTCGGCCCGCCACCTGCCACGCGTGCGGCTGCGCTTGTACCTCTACCGCGGCCAGGTGCGCGCCGTCCTCGGCGCCGACGACGCGACGCAGGACCTGCGCCAGGCGATCGCCGAAGCCGAGCAGTTGTCGATGCCGACGTACGCGGCGCGCGCCTCGGTGTTCCTCGGCGAACGGCGCTTCTGGCAGCGGCGCGACGCCGAAGCCGTCGCCGCCTTCGAGGCCGCGGTCGCCGCGGCGCGCACCGGCCGCGATCGCCTCGGCGAAGCGATGGCGCGCACCTACCTGCTGCGCTTCGGGGCCGACGATCCCGACCTCGCCGAGTTCGTCGACGCGCTGGCGCTGCCGTCGCTGCGCGCGAACCTGCTGCTCGCCCACGCCG
The DNA here is from genome assembly GCA_002343845.1 of Planctomycetes bacterium UBA2386. The sequence goes on from DDSQ01000138.1 coordinate 56,862, forward strand.
CGCGCGGCACCGCACTGCCCGGCACCGACGAAGCCCTCGACGCGCTGCAACGCGACGTCGACCTGCCGCTGTCGCTGCACCTGCGCGTGCTCACGTGGCTCGACCGACCGGCGTCGGCTCGTTCGCTCGTGCGTACGATCGGCGAACGATTCCAGCAGCGATCGGTGCGGCAGCGCTTCCTGCAGCAGTGGTCCTCGGGTATTCGTGTGTGACCGGCGCGAACGCCGCGCGTGGAGTGTTCGGCGAGCCGTTCCGACCGTCGCCTGCGTAGGGAACCCCTGGTGCACCGAACCTGGCTGCTCGTGATCATCGCCATCGTGCTGGCGTCCGCCGGCGTGATGCTGGCGATGCGCGCCGCCGAGCCGTCGACGATCCCGTGGACGCCGTTGCAGCCGGCGCAACCGATCCGTCCGGCAGCACCGACGGTTCCCGACGTGCACGACCCGGCTGTCGCCGACGACGCCGCGCCCGAACGCCGGTTGGCGACGTTGCCCGACGCCACCGACGAGCGCGCGACGAGCACGGCGGTCACCGTGCTCGAGGCCTTCGGCGACGCGCGGCGCGCCCTGCCGCACGTGGAGGTCGTCTTGCGCGCCGGCGAACACGAAGTGCACGCGCGCACCGATGCGGACGGCATCGCGCGCTTCGAACTGCGCGGCGGCCACGGCCAGACGGCGCTGGCGTGGTGCGGGCTTGGACCCGGCGCGCAGTTTCGGCTCGACGCCGACGCGCCGGCGACGATCGAACTCGTGGTCCGACCACGCGTGCTCGTGCAGGGCTCGGTGCGCACGGCCGCCGGCCAACCGGTCGCCGATTCGGCGATCGTGCTGTTGCCGTGGCCGCGCCCCGGCGACGACCAACCACAACCGCTGCGGGTCGCCCGTTCCCGCACCGACGGCTCGTTCGAAGTGGCGCTCGCGTCCGGCGGCCGGCTCGGCGCGCACCACCGCGTGCTGGGTCCCTCGGCGATGTTCCTCGTCACCGCGTCGCGCGACCGCCAGGAGCCGTTGCCCGTGACGACCGTGTCCCTGGTCCTGCTCGACCAGTCGCCGCGGGTGATCGGCGTCGTGCACGACCACGCCGGCACTCCGGTCGCCGACGCCCGCATCGAGTTCCGCAGCCTCGAAGCAGCACCGTCCGGAAGCGAACTGCGCGCCGTGCCGCAACGCGTGCAGAGCGACGCAGCCGGCCGTTTCGTCGCGACGCGCCTCGCCGCAGGTCGCGTCGGCTACACGGCGCGCGCGCGCGGCCACGGATCGAGCAGCGGCATCCTGACGCTCGCGCCTGCCGCTGCCGCCTCGTTGCAGATCCAACTCAGCGCGCCGTGCACGGTCACCGGCCGCGTGACCGCTGCGGGCACCGCGGTCGCGGGCGCGACCGTCACCGCCGGCGAGCCAGGCACCTTCGCCAGCCGGTCCGTCACCACCGACGACAACGGCGCGTTCACGCTGCTCGACCTGCCGGCGGGCGCTGTGCCGCTGCTCGCCACCGACCGCGACGGTCGGCGCGCCACGGCAACGGCCGAACTCGACCCGGGGCGCGCCCACGAATGGCTCGCCGAGCTGCAAGATGAACGGCGCGCCAACGTACGTGGCACCCTGTTCGCCGCCGACGGCCGCCCGCTCGCGGGCTGGACCATCGTCGCGCGACCGCGCAGCGGTGCGACGGGCCGCGACACCACCGACGACGACGGTGCCTTCGCGGTCGCCTGCGGACCAGGACTCGTCGACCTGCGCGCGCATGCGCCGAAGCACGTAACGCCGGACTTCGCGACCGCGGTGCTGCGGGCCGTCGACCCGGACGCCGGACCGATCCGCTTCGTCGTGCCCGCCGACGCGCACGGTGCCGTCACCGCGATCGTGCAGACGGCACAGCAGCAACCGGTGGCAGCGACGATCGGTTGCTGGCACCACGAACGCGCCGAGCACGTGCGCTTCACCGCGCGCGCCGACGGCACGTTCGCCATGCCGCGCGTGCCCGCCGGCACGATCGATCTGTTGTTCGAGCACCCGGGCTACGCCAGCACCGCGCGGCGCGATCTCACGATCACGGCTGGCCAGACGATCGAACTCGGCGTCGTGGTGCTCGGCATCGGCGGGGCGCTGTTCGGCAACGTGCGCGGACCCGACGGCAGCGGTCCGGCGGACTGTGCACTGACCGTGCTCGTCGGCAGCCAGCGCTTCGTCGCCACCTACGGCGGCGGCGCGTACCGCTTCCCGACGCTGCCAGCCGGCGAGCATGTTCTGCTGGTGCAGGGCGTGGGCCTCGCCGCGGCGTCGTTCCCGATCACCATCGCGCCCGGCGTCGACCTGCAGCAGGACGTCGAACTGCGCACCGGCGTGCCGCGCGTCGTGCGCGTGCACGCGCCACCGGGCGCGCCGGCCACGGTGGCACTGGCGATCCGGGTCGCCGGCAAACCGATGCAGTGGCTCGCGACCGGCGTCGCCCAGGCATCGGCGGATGGCACGCGCGTGGCCGAGTTCACCGCCAGCATGGCGATCGGCACCTACGAAGCCTTGGCATGGGCCGCTGGCGGCTTCGAGGCGCGCGCGACGATCGGGTTCGGCGCCGGCGACGACTCCGTGGTCGTGATGCAGTTGGCGAAGTAGCTGCGGACCGAGCTCGTTCGCTACGAAGTTGCGACAGCGACGGGCGTGGTCCACGCCGCCCACGAGCGCCTCCGGCCGCCTAAGCTCCGCCGCCTCCGCTGCCTCCGCTGCCGTCACACTCCATGCGCAGATTGCATCCGGCTGTCGTCCTCCCGTGGGCCGTTCTTCCGCTCCTCGCGCAAGCGCCGCCCCCCGACTCCCGGACGCCGTTCCGCGCCGATCTCGTCGAACACCTCGCCTGGCGCAACCTCGGTCCGGCGAACCCGATGGGGCGCATGACCGACATCGACGTGCATCCGTCGGCGAAGAAGACCTGGCTCGTCGGCACCGCCGGCGGCGGCCTGTGGAAGACGACGAACGCCGGCACCACGTGGAGTTGCGTCTTCGACCGCATGGGCACGGTGTCGATCGGCGACGTCGCCATCGCGCCGAGCAATCCCGACATCGTCTGGATCGGCACCGGCGAGGAGAACGCGCGCAACTCCGTGCAATGGGGCGACGGCGTCTACAAGTCGACCGACGGCGGCGCGTCGTGGACGCACATGGGGCTGCGCGAGACGTTCCAGATCGGACACATCGCGATCCACCCGACGAACCCCGACGTGGTGTTCGTCGCCGCACTCGGGCGACTGTGGGGCGAGAACGAAGAACGCGGCGTCTACCGCACCAAGGATGGCGGCGCGTCGTGGGAACGCGTGCTGTTCCTCGACGAGAAGACCGGCTGCATCGACGTGCTGCTGCACCCCGGCGATCCGAACACGGTGTTCGCGTGCGGCTACGAACGCAAACGCGACCGCTTCGACGGCAACGATCCGATCGTGCGCTTCGGCGGCAAGAGCGGCATCTACAAGAGCACCGACGGTGGCGACAACTGGCGCGAGCTGACGGCAGGACTGCCGACGTGCACGTGGGGACGCAGCGGCATCGACATCCTCGCGTCGCGTCCCGACACGATGTTCGCGGTCATCGAGACCGAGCGCAGCGGCTGGGCGAGGGGCGATCGCAAGGACTTCCTGCCCGGTGAGGAGCCGCGGCCGCAGGGACAAGGTGGACAACCCGGCGGCCCGCCAGCGACCGAACAGCAGGAAGAAGGCCAACAACCGCGCGCGGCCATCGGTGGCGCCGGCCGCGGCAACCGCGCCGAACTCGGCGTCGGCCAGGAAGGCGGCGACGGCGGTGCCGAGACCCCGGGCGCAATCCTGCGCCAGGTCACCGACGGCGGGCCGGCGGCGACCGCGGGCCTGCGCAGCGGCGACCGGATCACCAAGGTCGGCGACGAGGCAGTGAAGACGTTCGCGGACCTCGCCGAGATCGTGCGCGACTCGCAGGCCGGGCAGAAGGCCGTCTACACGTTCGTCCGCGGCGACGAGACGAAGACCGCCGAGATCACCTACGGGCAACGCCAGGGCGGACTCGGCCAGGCGCTCGGCCGACCGAACGGTCCTTACAGCGGCCGCCTGTTCGGCCAGGAAGCCAACAAGCAGAAGGAACAAGGCGAACTCGGCTTCGAGTGCGGCGGCGTCTACCGCAGCGACGACCGCGGCGAGAACTGGCGGCGCGTCAACAGCCTGACCGAGCGGCCCTTCTACTACTCCAAGATCCGCGTCGATCCGCGCTCCGACCAGAACGTCTACTGCGCCGGCACGTCGTTCTGGGGCAGCAAGGACGGCGGCGAGACGTTCGCGGCGATCCACCGCGGCATCCACGTCGACTTCCACGGCATCTGGATCGACCCGACCGACAGCGACCACATGGTGACGGTCTGCGATGGCGGCGTCAACGAGACGTTCGATCGCGGTGCTTCGTGGCAGGTGCATCGCGGTTTCAGTGCCGCCCAGTACTACGACGCCGTCGCCGACAACGCCGTGCCCTACAACGTGATCGGCGGCCTGCAGGACAACGGCACCTGGGTCGTGCCGTCGCGCACGCGCTTCCGCGACGGCATCACCGCCTACGACTGCTACACGATCTACGGCGGCGACGGCTTCGGCGCCCAGACCGATCCGCTCGAGCCGTGGATCGTCTTCGCCACCAGCCAGAACGGCGCGCTCGGCATCGTCGACCTGCGCAGCGGCCAGCAAGCCCGCATCAGCCGCGACCGCAGCAGCGACGGCGGCACGGCACGCTTCAACTGGGATGCGCCGTTCGTGCTGTCCCCGCACAACCGGCTGACGGTGTTCCACGCCGGCAACTACGTCTGGCGCGGCGAACGGTACGCCCACCTCGACAACCGCACGGCGCGGCCCGGTCAGGGCCCGGTCAAGACCGCCGACGCGCTGCGCATGAAGTGCATCTCGGGCAAGCTCGGCGCTTCCGACGAGGGCACCGCAGTTTCGCTCGCCGAGAGCCCACGCGTGCAGGGCCTGCTCTACGTCGGCACCGACGACGGCGCGCTCTGGCGCAGCAACGACGGCGGCGGCGCCTGGACGCGACTCGACCAGAACCTGCCGGTGCCAGGACCTCGCTACGTCAGCGACCTCGTGCCGTCGCACTTCGCCGACAACCGCGTCTACCTGACGCTCGACGGCCACCGCAGCGACGACTTCCGCACCTACGTGTTCGTCAGCGAAGACCGCGGCGACACCTGGCGCGATCTCGGCATCGACCTGCCGTCGCTCGAGACCTGCTACGCGGTCATGGAGGATCCGCGCAACGAGAACCTCCTCTACCTCGGCACCGAGTTCGGCTGCCACGTGTCGTTCGACCGCGGCGAGCGCTGGTTCCCGCTCGGCAAGGACCTGCCGACCGTCGCCGTGCGCGACCTGTTCGTGCAGGACCGCGACAGCGACCTGATCGCGGCGACGCACGGGCGCGGCATCTACGTGCTCGACGTCGAAGCGCTGCGCCAGGTCACCGCCGCCATTGCGGCGAAGGACGCGCATCTGTTCGCGGTGGAGCCAGCGATCCTCTGGCGCATGCAGAGCCGCGGCTTCCAGGGCAACAAGGAGTACCGCGCGAGCAACCCGCCGTTCGGCGTGACGTTCCACGTCTGGCTCGCGGCTGCACCCGGCGAGGAGCCGGCGCTGACGATCCACGACGTCACCGGCGCCGAGGTCGCAACCGTGCGCGGACGCGCGGTCGCCGGCCTGCAGGCGATCGTCTGGGACGGACAGCGCGGGCGGAACCAGCTCGCGACGCCAGGAACCTACGCCGTGCGCTGGCCCGGACGCGACGGCATCGAAGCGCGGTCGTTCGTGCTGCACGCCGATCCCGCCACTGGTGCAGGCCAGGCCGACGCCGCGGAGACGAAGGAGTGAACGCCATGAACATCCGCACCACGATCCGTTCCGCGCTCGCATTGTTCGTGCTCGGCCTGCTGCCGGCGCAGACCAGCGACCAGGACCATCAGCGCACCAACGTCTTCGGCCAGCTGCGCTGGCGCGAACTCGGCCCGGTGGCGAGCGGCGGCCGCATCGTCGACATCGCCGTGCATCCGCAGCGCCCGCAGGTGTTCTGGGTCGCCGCGGCGAGCGGCGGTCTGTGGCGGACCGACAACGGTGGCGTGCGCTTCACGCCGCAGTTCCAGGACGCGTACTCGATCTCCATCGGCGACCTCGCGATCGCGCCGAGCAACGGTGACGTGCTCTACGTCGGCACCGGCGAAGCGAACAACCAGCGCAGCTCGTACTGGGGCAACGGCGTGCACAAGTCGACCGACGGCGGCAAGACCTGGCACCACGTCGGCCTGGACGGCACCGACCACATCGGCCGCATCGTCGTGCACCCGACCAACCCCGACGTCGTCTGGGTCGCCGCACTCGGCGCGCTCTACTCGAGCAACGACGCCCGCGGTCTCTACAAGACCACCGACGGCGGCCTGCACTGGCAGCGCGTGCACCACCTCGGCTCCGACGTCGGGTTCGTCGACGTCGCGATCGACCCGCACAACCCCGAGGTGCTGTTCGCGGCGTCCTACGAACGTCGCCGCCGCGCCTGGCACCTGACCGAAGGTGGTCAGGGCTCCCGGCTCTGGAAGTCCGTCGACGGCGGCACGTCGTGGAACCGCCTCGAAGGCGGTCTCCCCGACGGCGTGCTCGGCCGCATCGGCATCGACGTGTTCGCGGGCGACGGCAAGGTCGTCTACGTGACGATCGAGAACCTGAACCCGCGCGGCACGCGGCCGCAGGCGCCGGTCGGCGACCCGACCGACAACGAGCCGCGCGACGGCGGCCGCGATGGCGACGCGGCCGCGGCGACCCCGCCGGAGACGCTGCCCGGCGAGTTCCTCGCCGACGGCACCGCGTTCGCCGAGTGGGAGCGCAAGCAGGAACAGGCGCAGGATCCCGTGCGCCGCGCGCGCAAGCCGGTGGTCGGCGGCGAAGTCTGGCGCAGCGACGACAGCGGCAAGACCTGGCGCAAGACGCACGACGACGCCACCGACATCGGCGGCAGCCCGGGCTACTACTACGGCCAGATCCGCGTCGACCCGAACGACCGCGACACCGTCTACGTGCTGTCGGTCCCGGTGCACAAGTCGACCGACGGCGGCAAGACCTGGGGCGCGCGCGGCGGTGCTGGACGTACAGCGCGGGCCCCGAGCTTCGCCGGCAACCTGCACGTCGACCACCACGCGCTGTGGATCGACCCGAAGGACAGCAAGCACTGCCTGCTCGGCAACGACGGCGGCGTCGCGATCACCTGGGACGGCGGCGCGTCGTGGGACCACCTCGGCCACCTGCCGATCCTCCAGTACTACACCGTCGCTGCGGACAACCGCCCCACCTACCGCGTCTACGGCGGCCTGCAGGACAACGGCACCTGGAGCTTCCCGATCCACGGCGAAACGTCGTCGGGCCTGCGCGCAGTCGACGCCACGCGCGTCGACGGCGGCGACGGCTTCTACGTCGCGTTCGACCCGGACAACCCCGACATCGTCTACAGCGAGTCGCAGTTCGGCGGCATGAGCCGGCAGAACGTGCGCACCGGCGAACGCAAGTCGATCAAACCCCGCGCGCAGAAGGGCGAACAGCCGCTGCGCTTCAACTGGCAGACGCCGATCGTCGTCTCGCCGCACGCCGGCAGCACCGTCTACACCGGCAGCCAGCACCTGCACCGTTCGCAGAACCGCGGCGACACCTGGACGACGATCAGCCCCGACCTCACCACCAACGACCCCGAGAAGAAGAAGGGGAACGTGCCGCACTGCACGATCACGACGATCGCCGAGTCGCCAGTGCGCGGTGACTGGCTCTGGGTCGGCACCGACGACGGCCGGGTGTGGACCAGCAAGGATGGCGGCGCGCGCTGGGTCGACCTGACCGACCGCTTCCCGGCCGCGGTGCAGGGCCTGTGGGTGTCGCGCGTCGAGCCATCGCGCCACGCCGAGGGCACCGTGTTCGTGGCCTGGACCGGCTATCGCGAGGACGAACGGGCGCCGTTCCTGTTCCGCAGCGACGACGGCGGCGAGTCCTGGAAGTCGATCGCGCACGACCTGCCCCGCGAGCCGGTCAACGTCGTGCGCCAACACCCACGCAACCCCGCGGTGCTGCTGGTCGGCACCGAGATGGGCGCCTACGTCTCGGCCGACGACGGTGCCTCGTGGTACCCGCTCGGCCAGGGCCTGCCGCGCGTCGCCGTGCACGACCTGATCGTGCACGAGCGCGAGAGCCACGTGCTGGTCGGCACGCACGGCCGCGGCATCTGGGCGCTCGACGCCAGCGCGCTCGAGACGCTGACGAGCCAACAACTCGCGGCGGCGTTCGCCGTGCTGCCGCCGAGCGGCGGCGTGCTGCTGCGCCGCGCGTTCAGCGAAGGCAACGTCGGCGCGCGGACCTGGACGGCGGCGAATCCGTTCACCACGCCGACCTTCCGCTACCTGCTGAACCAGGACAGCGAGACCAAAGTCACCGTCGAGGTGCTCGACGCGACCGGCGCAGTGCTGTGGCGGCGCGACGGCCCCGTCACCGCCGGCTACCACGAAGTGGCGTGGGCGACCGCGGGCGGCCGTGGTCCGGGCGGTCCCGGCGGCGGCCAGGGCGGCCCCGGCGGGCGCGGCGGCACCGGCCAGCAAGGCCCCCGTGCCGGCACGTTCGCGGTGCGCATCACGCGCGGCGAACAGAGCACGACGCTGCCGTTCACCGTCGTCGATCGCCGCGGCCCGCCCGGCATCCTGGGCAGCTGGCCGGCCGAGGAGCAGGCCGAAGACGACCACTGAGCCGCGGGGCGCCCCCCGCGGTGGCGGACGCGCAGCGCCGCGGACCAGCCGCTCGTCCCGCGTTCAGCGACGGTCGTCCACCGGCAGCCGCGCCAGCGCCGACTCGCGCTGCAGCAGCAGCACGCGCACACGCTCGGCCAGTTCGATGCCGCCGAGTGGCGGTCCGGCGGCGGCACGATGCTGCGCCGCTGCGGCGTACACGGCGTCGAGTTCGTGCACGTGCTGATCGAGGTCCGGCGGCAGCGCTGGCAGCCGATCGCGAAGGCGCGACCACAGGTCGGGCTCGTCGACGAACCGCCGCATCGCTGCGGCCAGCGCCGCGGCGTCCCCGGCCGGCGTGTGCAACCCGCCGCCCCCCACCCGCACCGCCAGCGCCCCGCGGTCGCTGACGATCGCCGGCAGGCCGAGTTCGAAGCACTCGTCGAGCACGATGCCGAAGGTCTCGAGGCACGTGCTCGGGAACACGCCCACGGCAGCGCCCATGCGGAGCAGGTCCGCGGTCTCGAACCGGCCGTGGAAGACCACCGGCAGACCGGCGGCGCGCGCGCGCAGCTCGGTTTCGAAGGCCGGCGTCGCGAACCCGCCGAGCACGTGCACCTCGACGGGACGCGGCAGCGGTGCGCGGCCGAGTTCGCGCAGCGCGTCGACCAGCACGCGGATGCCCTTGTGCGGCGCCACGCCGCCCCAGAACGCGAACCGCAACGGACCATTGCGCTCCGGCGCCGCGAGCCGGCCATGGCCAGGGAACCGCCGCCGGTAGCCGAGGCTCAGCACCTGGAAGCGTTCGCGCGGCAACCCGAGCGTCGCCGCCACCAGGTCCGCGGTCGACGACACGCCGACCAGCACCGCGTCGGCCATCGTCAGTTCCGCCCGGCTCTGGGCGCGGAACAACTCGATGCCGGCCGCCAGTTCGGCGTCGCGCTCGTGGCCGTAGCGCGGCACGCAATCGAGGCACGACGCGGGCGACAGTTCCCGGCTGCAGGCACTGCCGTCGAGCCGCAACCGGAAGGCCCGCGGACAGGACGCGTAGTAGTCGTGCAGCGTGACGACGGCGGGGATGCCCGCGCGCTGCACGATCTCGACCAGGTTCGTGGTCAACCGGATCCACTGGTGGATGTGCACGACCCGCGGCGCGTGCGTGCGCACGAACGTCTCGATCGCCGCACCGACACCGGGATGCCACGCCTTGCTGAAGAGGTCGAAGTACAGGTCGTCGCGGTGCAAGCGGTGCACGGGCACCGCCCCGTGCTGCAGTCGCTCGATGCCGACTGCGGGCCACGGTTCCTGGCTGCCGGTCAGCACCTGCACGTCGTGCCCCGCCGCGCGCTGCGCTTCGCTGAGGTCCTGCACGTACGATTCGACGCCGCCGCGGGTCTCGGGCGCGTACTGGTGGCAGAGGTGCAGGATGTCCATGCGACGACCTCAGCCGCGGTAGCGCCGTTCGCGTTCGCGGTCGAGTTCGGCCCGCCTGGCCAGATAGCCCTCGACGTGCGTCACGTAGGCCGCCATCTCTCCATGCAGCCGATTCGCGAGATCCGCCGCATGCGCGCGCAGCACGTCCTGCCATGGGCGCTCGTCGCGCACCCACGAATGCGGGTGGATCAGCACGTGCAGCTGCCGCCGGTCGAACTTGGTGCAGATGCAGCCCTCGCGCCAGTGGAACCCGCTGTCGCCGAAGTACGGCATGTCGCGCACGAGTGCGGGCTGGTAGGCGCACGGGTGCCGTTCGCTGATGTCCGCGAGCACGGGTCCCTGCGCCGGCTGGTGCTGGGCGATCGAGTGCGTGCGGAACCCCACCAGGTCCTCGAACGTACGCAGGTCGTTGCGCGTGCCGACGACCGGATCCATGCCGCGATCGAGGAAGAACCCCGGTTCGTAGTGCAGGCCGACCTCGTGCCCCATCGCCGCGACCTCGCGCACGGTGTCGAGCACGGTGGCGTCCATCAGGTTGTAGAACGGCGCGTGCAGCCGGTAGTAGTAGGTCGTGTGCACGCCGAGCTGGTGCTCGAGTTGCGCCATGCGCAGGGCACTCCACGGCGTGATGTCGACGTCGTGGCGCACGAGCAGCAACGCGCGATCGGGAACGCCGCGCGCGATGTCGCGCACGAGCGGCAGCCAGTACTTCGCCTGGGCCTGCTGCAGCAGCCAGCGGTAGTGCGGCAAGCCGTAGGCGCAGCGTGGATCGGGCGGCGCGTCGAAACCGTCGTTCACAGCCATCCTCCGACGTAGGCCCAGCCGCGAGGATGCAAGCGCACGCCGCGCTTGCGCAGGAACTCGCGGAATGCGGCGGCGAGCGGGCCCAGCGGGCCGCGCACGCGCGGCGGCTCGAGGCCGATCGCCGTGACGCCGGTGGTCGTGGCGGCGAACGCGGCGTCGTCGAACCACACTGCCACGCGCACGTGCTCGGCGACACCCTGGTCGAGGCCAGCCGCGGCCGACCCGGCGCCCACCCGACTGGCGAACTCCAAGCGGTGCGTGCGTCCGTCGCGCACGACCGACACGCGGCTGCGATCCCCCTCGGTGTCGATGGCGACCTCGTGCCCACGCAAGCGCAGCTGCCGCGCGAACTCCACCACCAGCTCGCCCGCACGCCGTTCCAGTTCGGCCACCGACAACTGCTGCGCGGCCGCCTTCAGGTCCACGGCAGGGACTCCGCCGAACAGCCGCCCGGCGGGCACCGCCGTGACGACCGACGACCCCGAGAGGATCACTGCGCCGGCCCCGACATCGACGCCGGGGAACAGCGTCGCAGCGATGCCGAGCTGCGCCCCGTCGCCGATCGAGACGCCGGCGAACCGGCTCGGGTAGCCGCGCAACCAGCTCGGACCGAACGAGTGCGTCATGACGACCGCGCCGCGCGATACCACGACCTCGTCACCGATCTGCAGCCGCCGGCACGGGTTGAGGTGCACGTGCTCGCCGACGAACCCGTGCCCACCGACGATCAGTTCGGCTTCGGGGTCCAGGGCCCCGCCGCCACCGATCTCGACGTCGTCGGCGAAGAACGCGTTCTCGCCGAAACTCGCGCGCGTGCAGCGCACGCGGCAGCGCGCACCGAAGTGCAACAGCGGCCCGGCCTCGAGTTGTCGGGCTTCGACGCTCGTCGCGGGACCGACGAACGCGCGTTCGCCGAGCACGAGGCGGTCGACGAGCAACACGGCACCCGCCCCGAGCACGCAACCCTCGCCGATGTCGGCGCCGTGCCGCCGGTACAGCGACAGCTTGAGCTCCGAACCCAGCGCCGCGAACGCCTGCTGGTCCTTCCGCACGAGCGCGAGGAACGCCGCATCGACGACGCCACGCGACCCGGTCGCCCCGGTCGGCACCGACGACCGCGTACTCGCGTCACGATGGGCCCGCTCGACGTCGACGACGCGCACCAGCCCGTCGGCGCCGGTGCCGGCCACCGTGGTGACGTCGATGCCGAGTTCGCTCGCTCGCACGCGCGCCGCGGGCGCGACCGGCCGCGAGCCCGGCGCGTCGTTCGGCGCGCCCGGCGTCGGCGTGGCGGCACCCGGCACCGTCGCTGCCGCCGGAGCCGCGCCCGGCATCGGCTTGGCGAGTCGCCGCACGACGGCGGCGTCGTGTGGCTCGCCCGCCTGGCCGACGACGGCGATCGGCGCCTGCACGGGCACACGCTGCCCCGGCTCGCACAGCCTGCGCAGCACCACGCCGGCACATTCGGCCTCGACCTCGAAGGCAGCCTTCAGCGTCTCCACGGTCGCCAGCGGCGTGCCGATGCCGACGGTCGCCCCTTCGGCAACCAGCCACTCCACGAACAGTACGTCCGGCTCGGCCGTGCCCAGGTACGGCAGGTGTTGGAGGGTCGCCATCAGTAGTCCTCGACCAGGGCGCGGGCGCGCGCGGCGACCAGCGCCGCGCTCGGCATGACGAGGTCTTCGAGTTGCGGCGAGGACGGCATCGGCACGTGTTCGGCCGCCACCTTCGCGAGCGGCGCGTGCAGCCAACCGAACACGCGCGGCAGCAGCGCGCCGATCAGCGCGTCGCCGACGCCGCCGGTCGCCGAACCCTCGTGCACGACGAGGCCGCGGCCGGTGGCCCGCAGCGCAGCCACGCAGGTGTCGAGGTCGAACGGCGCCAGCGATCGCAGGTCGACGATGCCGGCGCGGATGCCATCGGCAGCGAGTTGCTCGGCCGCTGCCCGGCACAGCGGCAACGACTGCCCGTAGGTGAACAGCGTGACGTCGCCGCCATCGCGGTCGATGCGCGCCTGGCCGAGCGGGACCAGGTGGTCGGCAGCCGGCATCGCGCCACGCGCGGCGTAGAGCAGCTTCGGCTCGAGGAACAGCACCGACCCATCGCTGCGGATCGCCGTGCGCAGCAGGCCGACGGCGTCGGGCACGGTCGCGGGACAGACCACCGACAGGCCGGGCACGTGCAGGAACCACGCCTCGAGACTCTGCGAGTGCGTGGCGCCGTAGCCGTGGCGCCGCCCGACCGGCAGCCGCATGCACAACGGCACGCGCACCTGCCCTGCGTACATGTACCGCAGCTTCGCCGCGTGGTTGACCAGCGCGTCCATGCAGCAGGTGACGAAGTCCGAGAACATCAACTCGACGACCGGGCGCAGCCCGCCGACGGCCGCCCCGACCGCGAGCCCGGTGAAGCCGTTCTCGCTGATCGGCGTCTCGCGCACCCGCGCCGGCCCGAACTGCTCGAGCAGCCCGCGGCTGACCCCGAAGGCGCCGCCATACACGCCGAGATCCTCGCCGAGCAGCAGCACGCGTTCGTCGCGCTCGAGTTCGCCGCGCAGCACCTCGCGCAGCGCTTCGGTCACCGTCACTTCCTTGCCGGCGGGAAGTCGGCACGGCGCGGGCTCCGCCGGCACCACCGGCACGTCCATGTGCGCCAGCGCCAGTTCGCGGTCGCCGGCCGGCGATTGCTCGGCGAAGCGCACGGCGGCTTCGATCTCGGCCTCGACTTCCGCGGCGACGACCGCGATCTCGTTCGCCGCGAGTCCCGCGCGCGCCGCCAGCACCGTCAGCGGATCGTGTTCGCGCCACCGGGCGTCGTCGGTCTTCGTGCGGTAGACGCACGGGTCGCTCTTGCTGTGGCCGAAGTGCCGCCACGTCTCGCATTCGAGGAAGCCGGGCCCGCCCCCGTCGCGCGCCCGCGCCAACAACGGCTCCGCCGCCGCCGCGACCGCGAGCACGTCGTTGCCGTCGACGCGCGCGGTGGCGATCCCCCGATACCCCTGAGCCCAATCGACGAAGTGCGCGCAGGCCGAGTGCACGGCCGCCGGCGTCGACATCGCGAAGCCGTTGTGCTCGAGCACGAACACGACCGGCAGCCGCCACAGCGCGGCCATGTTCAGCGTCTCGTGGAAGTTGCCGGTCGCCGCCGCGCCGTCGCCGAGGTAGGCGACGACGACCTGCCCGGTGCGGAGCTGTTGCTGCGCCAACGCCAGCCCGGCGGCGATCGGCAGACCGCCGCCGGTGATGCCGTTGCTGCCCATGTGGCCGATCACGGGCACCGCGGTGTGCTGGCTACCGCCCTTGCCCATGCAGTAGCCCGTCGCCTTGCCGGCGAACTCGGCGAGCGCGCGGTCGCACGCAGCTCCCTTGGCGAGCAGGTGCCCGTGGCCGCGGTGCGTGCTGACGACGAGGTCGCGCTCGCCGAGCCGCGACGAAACGCCGACCGCGATCGCCTCCTGGCCGGCGTAGAGGTGCGTCGTGCCGCCGATCACGCCCGTGCTGACGAGCCGGTGCAGTTCCTGCTCGAAGCGACGGATGCGCAGCATCGACCGGTACAAGGCGAGAGCTCGGCTGCGGGTGGTCGCAGCCGCAGGACTGGTGGCGAGCGGATCCAAGCGCGGGCGAGGTATCGGCCTCTGGGATTCGAAACCCGCGCCGCCCGCCGAATTGCGGCGGTCGGACCGGGCCGGGGGCCCGAGGGCGCGAGGGGCGGAAGGCCCTTGCCAACGCCACTGCGGGGACTGATCCCTTGGCTGTGCTCGTGCGGAAGTCCCGGGCAGAAGGGCAGCTACAGCCGCAAGCGCTGCAACCGTGGCCGGGAGGGCGCCCTCGACCGGGCGATCGTCGTCACCTGTGGAACACCGCCCACGTGAAGCCGCACGCAGGAACGGCGACGCGGAGGCGCACCGTGCCAGCCCCGTCGACCACGACCGCCTCGGTCGGCCCCTCGCCGGCGAACTGCACGGAACGGATCGGCCCGGCCAACGACGCGTCGACGACCAGTTCGCGTTCGACCGCGACCGCCAGCGGATTGTGCACGACGAGCAGGGCCGGCGTCGGCAACCAAGGCGCCACGTGCAGCAGCCAGTCGACGTCGCGCCCATCGGGCCGGCGACCGTGCACGACGTCGGCTTCGAGGATCGCCCGGTGCGCCTTGAACCACGACACCCACCGCCGAACGGCGTCGCGCACGGTGTCGGTGTCGAACAGCCGCGGTCCACGCCAGCACGCCTGCACGCCCGCGCCGAGCAGGTTCGCGAAGCGGGCCTCGTAGTGGTCGAGATGCTCGGCAAGCGGCTCGATCGTCGCCGCGGCGCCACCACCGTGGTACTCGCTGAGCGGCACGAACATCCACCCCATCGTCACCGCCTTGGTCCAGGTGCCGTCGTACACGTTCTGCCGCTCGATCAGCAGTTGGTCCTCGCGCGGCAACGACCAGTTGGTCTCGCGGTAGCCCATGCCCGTCTTGCTGGCCCCCGACAGGAAGTACCAGTCGGGCACGTTGAGGTAGACGCCGCGGCCGCGGGCCCAGTGGTACAGATCGCGGATCGTCTCCCACTGCCGCCACTGCGAATCGGCGTGCCCGGCGTGGCCCGGGTGCGTCGTCGACGCACAGGCATCCCCCGGATAACTGCCGTCGTGCTCGAGCACGTCGAGCCCGGTCGCCTCGAACAGTCGCCGCACCTTGCCGAAGTAGCGCACACCCCACTCGCTGCCGAGGCACGGCGAGTTGCCGAAGCGCGCAAAGCCGCCGGGCTTGCCCGTGGCTGGATTCACGACGTCGTTGGCCGCGTCGATCGAACGGCTGGCGAGCAGTGAGTAGCCGCCGAGTGCTACGCCCTTGCCGTGGGCGTAGTCGACGAGGGCCCGCAAGCGCGCCACGTTCGCCTCGCTGTCGTCCTCGGCGTTGAAGCCGCTGCCGAACGTCATCAGCACGAGTTCGAAGCCGACCGTCGCCGCCTGGTCGATCGCGGCGCGCACGCTCGCATCGTCGGCGTTCCGCACGTGGAAGATCAGCGGGTTCTCCTCCACCCACGGCGCCAGCGTCCGGTACATGCGCCGCCGCGCGAACCCGCGCCGTTCGCGGTCGCCGCAGCCCTGGACCAGCACGAACACGCGGAACGACCGCCAGGTCGCCTGCGGCGCCACGTCGACGCCGGGCCCGATCTGCGGCGCGCAGCGCAGCAGGCATCGGGTCTGCCGTTCGTAGTGCACCTGCGTTGCATAGTCGGGATCCGGCAACCACTGCACCGACGGGTTGTCGGCGATCGCCTCCATCGCCCCGCCGAACGCGTAGTCGGTCTCGACGTGCAGCGCGCGCAGGTCGCGATGGCCGACATCCGGGTCGCCGCCGACGGTCGAACCGGTCTCGGTCACCGCCAGCAACTCGGCGGCGAAGGCGTCGAGCCGCACCGGCCGCTCGCCGCGGTTGTGCACCTCGATGCGTTTGCCGAGCAGCGGGATGCCATCGTAGAGCTCGTAGACGATGCGCACGGTGACGTCGGGACCGTCCTTCGGGGCGCGGAACTCGAACCAGTAGCCGACGCCCGGCGGCGGCCACGGCCGAGGGTTCGCGAGCCACTCGCGGCGCACGCGCCAGGGAAACGGCGCCTCGACCGGGCACGGTCCGTGCGCCGTGCAGACGAACGCCACCGGATCCGGCCGCAGTGCAGCCTCTGCTTCCGCCGTCAGGAAGTTGCCGACGCGTTGGCCGACCAGGCCGCCGACCTTCCACTCCTTGCCGTCGAGCGTCACCGTCGCCTCCGGCTGCACGGCGCGCAGCAGCGATGCGCCGGTGACGAGGTCGTCGAGCGCCACGGTCGCCACTGCCGGCTGGAGCCGCAGGCGCCGCGCGACGAGACCGTTCGTCAGCGTCAGGCTGCTGCCGTCGGCCGTGGTCTCGACGCGCGCGCGGTACGGCGCCGGATCGACGAGCCAATCGCCGTGTTGGGCCCGCATCGACGCCATCGGCCCAAGACACGCCAGCAAGGTGATGGACGCCGCTCGCGCGATGCTCATCGTCGCCACCATAGCGGCGCCGGGCGGGCGCGCCGACGGCGCGCGTTGCCGTCAGGATCGGGCAACGAGCGCGAGCAACGCCGCCAGCACGTCGTCGACGGCGGCGGCGGCGGCGCGCGCACCATCGATCTCGCGCCCGGACAACCCCTCGGTGGGCATCGGCGCGACGAAGGCCGCTCCCAGTCGCGCGGTGACTTCGGCATCCGCGTCGCTGACCGAATCACCGCGGGCGGCACGTTCCTGCGCGCGCGCCAGCGCGGTCGCTGGATCGATGGCGACGTGCAGCAGGGCGACCCGCGCGCCGGCCGCCGCGGCGGCGGCGACCGCTGCCGCTCGGTGCTCGGGCGTCGGGAAGTTGCCGTCGAGCACGACCACCGGCGCGCCGGAAGCAGTCGCCGCCGTCGCGTCGGCGAGCAGGGTCGTGTACGTGCGCTGCGAGAAGTCGGGCGTGTAGCAGGCAGCACCCGCGCGCGCATGCGGCGCGATGCCGGCCAGGCGCTTGCGCACGGCATCGGTCGCCAGCGTCGGCCAGCCAGCGGCGCCGTGCAGCGCGGCGGCGATGCTCGACTTGCCGCTCGCCGGCGGCCCGCACAGGACGAGCCAGAGCGGAGCCGCCGTTTCGACGCCGTACACGGCGGCGAGACGCAGGTGCGCGCGTGCCGAATGCCGCGCCCCGTCGCGATCGGAGGTCGACAGCTCGACCTCGCCCGCGGCGATGGCCGCGACCTTGGCGCGCACCATCGCCCGGTAACTGCACAGCCACGGCAGCAGCGCCGGCAGTTCCCGATCGCCGGTGCTGGCGACGTAGGCGTCGACGAACGTGCGCGCCAGGGCTGGCGCCCCGCGGTAGCGCAGGTCCATCGCCAGGAAGGCGACCTCGGCGGCGACGTCGGCGACGCGGAACCGTGGCTCGAACTCGATGCAGTCGTAGACCGCCGGCGGCTCGGTCATGCAGACGTTGCGCGCGTGCAGATCGCCGTGGCCATCGACGACGCGTCCGGCGACGGCACGCGCGTGCAACGCCGGAAGCAGACGCGCGAAGGCCGCCTGCGAGGCCGTCGCGAGCGCCGCCAGCAAGGTCGTGGGCAGCGCATCGTCGCCCAGCGCTCGGGCTTCGGTGAAGTTCTCGGCGGCGAAGCGCACCAGCAGTTCGGCGCTGGCGCGCGCGGTGGCGACGTCAGGACGTTCGCAGCGGGCGTGGAAGTCGGCGACGTGACGCGCCAGCGCGGCGATCGCTTCCGGCCGGACGCCGCCGGCGCGCAGTTGTTCGTCGAGCATGCGCGCTTGCGGCAGCCGCCGCATGACGACGGCAGCGTCGACGTCGTCCGGCGACGCCGCACTGCCCGTCGCACCGAAGCACAGAGCCCCAGCAGCATCCCGATGCAGCGGCGCCGTGCCGAGATAGACGTCGGGACACAGGCGCCGGTTGAGGCGCACTTCGTCGCGGCACGCCTGCTGGCGCGCCGACAACGCCGAGAAGTCGACGAACGGCAGCGTCACGGCCTTCTTCAGCTTGTAGACGAGGTCCCCGGCGAGGCAGACGATCGACAGGTGCGTCTGCAACACGCGCACGTCGCGCGGGCGGTGCGGATAGCAGGCCGGGTCGGCGAGCGCCGTGATCCGATCGACGGTGTTCACGACGGCAACCTTGGCGCCACGTCGCCACGGGCGGCCACGACCCGGCACGCAGCCACGACGCGCGCCGCTCCGAGGCGCGTCGCCGGGCTGGGCCACGAACGGAGCGGACTGCCGAGGATGAGCACGGGGATCGCAACTGGCCGCGGCACCGGACCACCGGGCGCGCTGCGCGTCATCCTGCCGATCGCGAACGCGAACGGCCAGCCACCGCTGCGACTTGCGGCGACGATGCGCCGGCGACGAACCCCAAGCGACCCGCACGGACCCATCGCGCCAACGGCAGGGAGTCCCCGACGCCAGCGCGTCGCCAGGCGAGCGGCGCCCTTGCCACTGTCCTGGTGTGAGGCCCATCGCCTACGCTGCAGCGATGCAAGAACAGGTCCGGTGGCTCCTCTTCGTCGACAGCCAGAAGGCGCGGTTCGTGCGCGCCGCCCCCACGGGCAAGGGCCGCTTGCACCTCGACGAAGTCGCGTCGTTGGCGACGACCTTCGCCGCCGGCGAACACCACCGCCCGGATCGCCTCGGCGCCCCGGGCCGGATGGCCGGCACCGGCCACGAACACGCGGAGAAGCTCGCGCACTTCGCGCGTGAGGTCACGGCGTGGTTGCCGAAGCAGATGCAGGCCCATGTCGTCGGCCACTTCGACCTGTTTGCCCCGGCGGCCATGCTCGGGTCGCTGCGCAAGGCGCTGGGACCGGCGCTGACGGCGAAGCTGGCGGAGCACGAGGTGGAACTCACCGGACTGCCGACCGCGCAACTCGCCGCGCACCCGCGCGTCGAGTTGCTGTGGGCGAAGTGATGCCGCCGCCGCCGCGGCCGTGGCTGTTCCCGCTGCTGGTCGCGATCTGCTTCGGCCTCGCTGTGTGGTCGTTCCTCGGTGCGGGCGACAAGGCCGTCTGGGCGTTCGAGCTGGTGCCGCTGTCCGCGGTCATGGTCGTGTTCGCTGTCCGCCGCCGCTGGTTCCGCTTCAGTGACCTCGCCTACGTGCTGCTCACCTGGTTCTTCTTCGTGCAGTGCCTGGGCGGCCGCTACACGTTCGAGCACGTGCCGTTCCCCAAGGAGTGGTTCGGCCTCGAACGCAACCCGGTCGATCGCATCGGCCACTTCTTCCAGGGGTTCGTGCCGGCGATCCTGCTGCGCGAGTGGCTGCTGCGCCGGCGCGGCCTGCCGGCGGCCCGCACCCTGTTCTGGTTGGTGACCGGCTGCTGCCTCGCGTTCAGCGCCGCGTACGAGCTGCTCGAGATGGCCGTCGTGCTGTGCTTCTACCCCGATGCCGGTGCGGAGTGGCTCGGCATGCAGGGCGATCCGTTCGACGCGCAGTGGGACATGACAATGGCCCTCAGCGGCGCGCTCGTTGCGCAACTGTCGCTGCGGCGGCTGCACGACCGCAGCATCGCCCGCGTGGTCGGGCGCGGATGAACGCCCGCTCGGAGTCGCGCCGCCGAGGCGCGGTCAGCGGGCCGTGTCGGCGAGAACGGCGAGCAGATCGAACGCCGTGACGATGCCGACCAGCTTGCCCTTGTCGACGACCGGCAGGCAGCTGACCCGATGCTCGCGCATGCGCTTCGCCGCGGCCGCCACTGGTTCGGCGGCGTCGGCGGCGATCACGTTGTGCTGCATGACCTTCTCGATCGGGATCTCCGCGAGCAGGAGCTCGCGCTGGGCCCGCGGCGTCTCCGGATCGAAGGTGGATGCCGAGGCCGCCAGCACGTCGGTCTGGCTGACGATGCCCACGAGCCGGTCGTACTGGTCGACGACGGGGAGGTGCCGGAAGCGACCCCATTCCATGATCGTCTGCACGACCTTCAGCCGCTTGTCGCGACGGATGGTGAACGGCTTGCTGGTCATGACCTCGGCGATGCGCATGTCCACGATTTCGGCACGGTACGTCGCGGGGATGAAGGCCACCTTCGTGTCGCGACCCTGACGACGGGCTCGACGAACGCCTCGAGAAGCAGGTGGCGCCTCACCACGACCTGCCTATGCTGCGCCGAACTGCCACCGGTCTCGTCGCCAAGGCGCGGAGGACGTCGGCCATGCGTCCGACGTCGCCAGGACCCGCGCCTCGGCCGCAATCCACCGGACGGCGAAAGTCGCGTGCACGTGCCGAGTTGTCCCCACGGAGAGTGACGTTCCGATGACCCACCACGATCACCCCACTCCTCCCCCGACCGGCGATGCCATCGATCGCCGCGGCCTCTCGATCACCGGTGCGGCGATGGCCGCGGGCCTGGTCGCCGGCTACGGGACCTTCGCCTACATCGCGGCGCGGTTCCTCTACCCGGCCAAGGGCAGCGAGAAGGGCTGGCTCTACGTGGCACGCGTCGCCGACCTCGGCCTCGGCCAGAGCCTGCGTTACCGCACGCCGGCCGGCGCCACCGTGAACATCACGCGCCGGGACACCGCCGGCACGGCATCCGACTTCATCGCCCTCTCGAGCACGTGCCCGCACCTCGGCTGCCAGGTGCACTGGCAGCCCGACCAGAGCCGCTACTTCTGCCCGTGCCACAACGGCGTGTTCGACCCGACCGGCAAGGGCATCAGCGGGCCACCGGGGGACGCCGGCCAGAGCCTGAAGCCGTTCGAACTCAAGGTCACCAACGGCCTGCTCTACATCGAAGTGCCCCTGGCGACGCTGGCGAGCGCCGACGACCGCGGCGAGATCCTGCCGGAGTGCTCCGGCCCCGAAGGCCCGGGCCACGACCCGTGCCTGCAACCGAGGCGCTGCGACAAGCAACCCGGATTCCCTGCCTGATTCGAGGACTCGGCGATGACCGCGATCGGCAATTGGCTGAAAGAACGGATCCCGGTGAGCGGCGACCAGCTGCGCGAACTCACCAACGAGCCGGTCCCGAACCACCTGAAGCGCTGGTGGTTCTGCCTCGGCGGCACGCCGATGTACCTGTTCGTGGTGCAGATCGTCACCGGCATCATGCTGGCCTTCTACTACGAGGCCACGCCGACGCGCGCCTACGAGTCGGTCGGCTACATCACCGACGAAGCGGCGTTCGGCTGGTACATCCGCTCGGTGCACAAGTGGGGTGCGACGCTGATGGTCGCCGCAGTGATCCTGCACCAGCTGCGCATCTACTTCACCGGCGCCTACCGCCGGCCGCGCGAGCTGAACTGGATGATCGGCATGTGCCTCTTGGTGTGCACGCTGACGGTCGGCTTCACCGGCTACAGCCTCGTCTACGAGCAGCTCAGCTTCTGGGGCGCGACCGTCGGCGCCAACATCGCCGACCTCGTGCCGTTCGTCGGCGGCTTCATGAAGGAGATGCTGCTCGCCGGCGAGACCTACAACGAACGCACGCTGTCCCGCTTCTACGTGCTGCACGCCGCAGTGCTGCCCGCACTGATGATCCTGCTGTTGTTCGTGCACATCACGTTGATCCGCCTGCAGGGCATCACCGAGCTGAAGTTCGGCGACGAGAAGCCGGGCGCGCCGCGCTTCTTCAACTTCTTCCCCGACCACCTCTGCACCGAACTGATCCTCGGCCTCGTGCTGATGATCCTGCTCAGCGTGCTCGCCACCGTGCTGCCGGCGACCCTGGGGCCGCCCGCGGACCCCAACACCACGCCCGAGGTCATCAAGCCGGAGTGGTTCTTCTACGTCACCTTCCGCTGGCTCAAGCTGTTCAGCGGCACGGTCGCCGTGCTGAGCATGGGGTTCATCGTCTTCGCGATGTTCGTCTGGCCGCTGATCGACGCGTGGATCCGCCGGCGCTGGCCGGGCTCCGAGTTCAGCGTCTGGTTCGGCATCGTCGCGGTGCTCGTCATCATCGGTCTGACCCTCTGGGAGGGCGCCGTCGCCCACTGATGCCACCCGTCACCACCACCCTCGTCCGTCGTCGCCTCCGAAACCGACCATGAGCCTCAAGTTCAAACAGTTCGTCATCGCGGTGCTGGGACTCCTGTTCCTCGGCTCGCTGATCTACGTGCAGAGAATGGAGGTGCTGCGCAAGGAGCACGAGACCGCCGGCAAGCAGGCGCCGGTCGCGGTGCCGGCCTCGAGCCAGCGCTGCGTCGACTGCCACTCCCAGGGCAACCCCGGCATCGTCGAGCAGTGGAAGGGCAGCACGCATGCGCACCGCGGTGTTGGCTGCGTCGAGTGCCACGAGGCCCAGCCGGGCGACGCCGACGCATTCCTGCACGAGGGTGCTCTGATCGCGGCGGTGGTGACGCCTCGCGATTGCGGGCGCTGCCACGTGCAGGAGCAGGAGGAGTTCGCGCGCAGCCACCACGCCGCGGGCGGCGAGATCCTGCACTCCCTCGACAACTTCCTCGCCGAGAACGTCGAGGGCATGCGCGGGCGCTTCAACCCGCACTCGCCGACCCCCGGCCGCGGTGACATCCAGGACGTCAACGGCATGGCCTCGGTGGCGCTCGGCTGCAAGCAGTGCCACGGCTCGCTGGTGGCGCTGAAGGCCACCGACGGCAGTTCGCTGACGTTCCAGGACCTCAAGCCCGGCCCCGACGGCAAGCCGACCGATCTCGCCGCCTACGGCAAGATCGCGAAGGACAGCAACGGCAAGCCGATCTTCGACCACACGACGTGGCCGAACACGGGCATCGGCCGGCTCAATCTCGACGGCAGCAAGGGCTCGTGCAGCGCCTGCCACAGCCGC
>DDSQ01000107.1 GCA_002343845.1 Planctomycetes bacterium UBA2386
GGCGGGACGCTGCGCGTCTTCGTCGGGACGCTGGACGTGAGCGCCTTCGTGCGCCGGCCCGAGCCGGGCCTGCTGGTCGTCGAGCCCCTCGTGCTGCCGCTGCCCGCCGGCGAGACCGAGCTGCGCATCTTCGCGGTGCAGGAGCGGCGCTGGCATCCGGTCGCCCGCCTGCCGTTGAAGGTGCTGACGGCCGGCGGCTTCGAGAAGGCCTCGACCGAGCCCAGGCTCTCGCTGGAGCTGAAGAGCCGCGCCGCCGAGGGCCGCAGCGCCGATGCACCGCCCAGCGAGCGCGGCCGCTACCTCGACCTCGGCGGCAAGGCCAGCCTCTCGGGCAGGCTCGAGCGCGGCGGCGGCAGTGCCGAGTTCGCCTTCAACGCCGGCGGCACGAGCTACCGGCGCGAGGCGCTGCGCTACGGCGATCTCGGCCCGCGCGCGCCGAAGATCGACCTGAACGACTACCGCATCGACTGGGCACGCGACGGCTACGCCGCCAGCCTGGGTCACCTCAGCTACGGCAACCACCCGCTGCTGCTCGACGGCTTCGCCAGCCGCGGCTTGAGCGCCAGCGTGCCGGTCACGCGCGGGGTCGATGTCAGCGTGTCGGCCCTGAACGGCACGGCCATCGCCGGCAGCGACAACCTCCTCGGGCTCGACGAGCCGGATCACCGCGTCCTTGGCGCCACCCTGGGCCTCGAGCTGCTGCCCGACCGGCCGGGCGGGCTGCGCATCGAGCTCTCACTGCTGCACGCGTCGGTGCAGGCGCAGGCCGGCTTCGACGCCGGCGAGGTGCCCGACGCCCAGCGCAGCCGCGGGCTGGGCGTCCGTCTGCTGGCCAAGGACAGCGCGGGGCGCCTGCGGGTGGACCTGGCGCTGGCTCGCTCGACGTACCGCAACACGGCGGATCCGCAGCTGGAGGTCGCCGGCACGCCGGCCCCGATGCCCGACCAGACGCGCAACGGCTACATCGGCGAACTGGCCTATGACCTGCTCGCCGACTCGCCGGCATTCAGCTCGAAGCACCCGCTGAAGCTGAGCTTGCAGTGGCGCCGCGAGCAGATCGCCCCGCTGTACCGCAGCCTCGGTGCGTCGCTGAGCTCGGACCGGCTGTCCGACCGCGTGGGCATCGTCGCGGCGATCGCCGGCGCGCAGTTCGCGCTGCAGCATCACCGCCGCGAGGACAACCTCGACCGCGTCGCGACGCTGCTGAAGACCGGCGACCGATCCTGGGAGCTGCGGGCCTCGCTGCCCCTGCCGGCCTGGATGGGGAGCGAGAAGCCCGAGGCCGCGTGGCCGGCGCTGAACCTGACCCGCCGCTGGCACACCCAGCGGGCCCTGAACGCGCCGCCCGTCGAGCAGTCGGGCTTCGCCGCCACGCACCTGCCCGACCAGGCCAACGCGAGCTTCGAGCTCGGCGCCAACTGGACGGGACCGACCTGGAGCGCAGCCTACGCCCTGGCCCACGCCGATCAGGACAACCGCCAGCCGGGCCGCGAACGTGCCGACACCTCGAGCCTGACGCATCAGCTATCGGCGACCCGCCAGCTCGGCGAGCGGCTGGCGCTGAACGCCGGCCTCAGCCTGGCACGACAGCACAGCCGCGAGCAGGGATCGACGCAGCGCACGCGCTCGCTGATGCTCGGCGCCGACTGGCGTCCCGACGAGCGCTGGACGCTCGGCGCCTCGGCCAACCTGCAGCGCGGCCACGACTCGCTGGGCACCTTGCGCAGCGACGGCTGGGGCCTGCAGGGGCAGGTGGCGCGCAGCTTCGAGATCCCCTGGATCGGCTCGAAGCCGCTGCCGGCCCAGGTTTTCGTCCGCTACGGCACCGTCACGGCCCGCGAGCGCAACAGCGTCTTTGGCTCGTCGTCGACGATCCGCCAGTGGGGCCTGGACGCGGGCCTGTCGATCACCGTGTTCTGAAGCGGAGAGCCCACGATGTGGCGACCCATCCTGCGCGGCATCGTCCTGGCCGCGGCGCTGCTGGCGAACCTGCCGGCCCACTCGGTGGTCGGCGTGAACCCCTTCGGCGTCAACGTGCGCTCGTCGGGCCCGACGAGCATCTTCCTGACCTTCCAGAACCTCGACCCGGGCGAGCTGCCCGTCGAGGCCTTCTGGTGCGGCGAGCTGCAGCCCGGCGCGATCGCCGGCAATGCCGGCCTGCAGTTGCCGATTCCCGTGCAGACCGCCAACCCGTGCGTGCCGGGTACCTTGTACGGCAGCCTGCCGCTGCGCCACGATCGCGCGCGCAACAGCGTCAGCGGCGCGTTCACGAACCTCACCGACGTGATGACCATCCCGGCGTCGGTCGCGCGGCGCGCGTACCTGGATGCCGCAGCCGGTGCGAACTCGGCCTTCTTCTACGTGCGCCGCTTCGCCGGCGGCACCGGCGGCGACAAGTACGTGGTCGTCACCTGCCGCATGGCCGGCGGCGGGGCACGCGTGCCCTTCGCACTCGTCGACGTGCGGCTGCAGTTCGAGGTCGACGATCGGCTGGTCACAGTGCTCGGCGTGCCGCAGGGCGAGGTGCTGCCGCGCTCGAGTGT
>DDSQ01000186.1:0-4175 GCA_002343845.1 Planctomycetes bacterium UBA2386
CGCGGCGCGCAGCCGTTCGACGGGCGAGCGCCGCCCGGCCAGGGCGTCGCCGAGCACTTCGTCGTCGGCGAGCGACGCCACTTCGACCAGCCGTTCGTGCGCGTGGCGCAGTTCCGCGCCAAGGCGCGCGGCGAGCGCTGCGTCGGGCCGCCCCTCGAACCACTGCACGGCGCCCGTCAACGCATCGCCGAGGCCGGCAAAGCGCCGGTCGTCGTCGAACAGCGGCACCACGAACGGCACCGCGTCGCACTCGAGCCGCGTGCGCATCTCGCCGACGACGGCGGCGAAGTCCGCGCCGTCGCGGTCCAGCTTGTTCACGAACACGAGGCGCGGCAGCGCGCGCGTCGCCGCCTGCTGCCAGACCGCTTCGGTCTGCGACTCGACGCCGCGCACACCGTCGACGACGACCACGACGCCATCGAGCACGTGCAGGCAGCGTTCGACCTCGGCGACGAAGTCGACGTGCCCGGGCGTGTCGACGATCTGCAGCACGTGCTCGCCCCACTGCACGCGCGTCGCCGCCGCCTGGATCGAGATGCCGCGGCTGCGCTCTTCGGGCAACCAGTCCATCGCCGCGGTGCCGTCGTCGACGTTGCCGACCCAGCTCTGCGCGCCGGTGTCGAACAGGATGCGCTCGGTCAACGTGGTCTTGCCCGCGTCGATGTGGGCCACGATGCCGAACGTGCGCAGACGATCCATGGCCGGCGACAGCCTACCGGTGCCGGGCCGCTCGCGCGCGGCCCGTCGCCGAACGGCTACCGCGTCGCCGGCTTGCTCGAACCGCCCTGCGTGATGCCGCGCATCTGCATCTTCAGGTCGTCGGGATTGTCCGACGCGGCGAGGGCGTCCTCGAGGCTGATGTTGCCGGCCTGGAACAGGCGGATCAGCGACTGGTTGAACGTCATCGTGCCGTAGTAGCCGCCCTCGGCGAGCGCCTTCGGCAGGCTACGCGTCTGCCCCTGCTCGAGCAGTTCGCGCACGGTCGGCGTGTTGATCAGCAGCTCGACCGCCGGGACCATCGCCGTGCCGTCCTTGTTCTTGACCAGGCGCAGCGAACAGACGCCGGCGAGGTTCAGCGCCAGCTGCAACCGCACCAGTTCGTGTTGGTGCGGCGGGAAGAACGAGATGATGCGTTCGACGGTCTGCACGGCGTTGACCGTGTGCAGCGTCGAGAACACCAGGTGCCCGGTCTCGGCCGCGGAGATCGCCGCGGCGACCGTCTCGGCATCGCGCATCTCGCCGATCAGGATCACGTCCGGCGACTGGCGCAGCGACTGCCGCAGGGCCGACGAGAAGGTGTCGACGTCGACGCTGACTTCCCGCTGGTTGATGATCGAGCGCTTGTCCTCGAACCGGAACTCGATCGGATCCTCGATCGTGATGATGTGCTTGTTCATCGTCCGGTTCACGTACTCGATCATCGACGCGAGCGTCGTCGACTTGCCGGAACCGGCGATGCCGGTCGCGAGCACGAGTCCGCGCTTGAGCGACGCGAGGCGCTTCAGCGGGTCGACCGGGAGATTGAGGTCCTTGAACGACGGGATCTCGTTCTTGATCGCGCGGAAGACGATGCCGAGTTCACCGCACTGATGGAACGCGTTGCAGCGGAAGCGGCCGACGCCGGGCAGCGCCACCGCGGCGTCGATCGCACCGCTGGCCTCGAACTCCTCGCGCTGGCGGTCGCTGATGACCTCGTCGACGTACGAGCGCATCAACTCGGCCGGCAGCGGCTGGTCGCCGAGGAAGCGGATCACGCCGGCGACGCGCACCGCCGGACAACCGTTGGCCTTCAGCACCAGGTCCGACGCGCTCTCCTTCACCATGATGCGCAGGAAGTCGCGCAGCTTGGGAAGCCGGCTCGGCGGCAGCACCGCGGTCCCGGTGGCCGCGGGAGTTGCAGGCGCGGCAGGACTCGGCGGGGTCGGGTTCGGCGGCACGGTCGGGGTCGTCACAGGGGATACCTCCGCCTCCCCTATCGGCAGCCGGACCGCCCCTACCGCAGTCGACGTCGGCAGCCGGGCGCCGGCAGCGCCAAGTGCCGTTGTCAGGCCGGGAACGGTCGTCGCAGCGTCGACAGCATCGACCACACCGCGGCCAGCAGCTCCTTCAGGCCGGCTCCCGTCGCGCTCGAGATCGCGAGCACCGGCTGCCCGATCGCGGTCGCGAGCGCCTGGGCCCGCGCCCGGGCGGCGTCGTCCTCGACCTTGGTCGCGACCACCAGCGTCGGCCGCGCCGCGAGCGCATCCGAGTACTGCGCGATCTCCTGCCGCAGCACGCGCCACGCCGCCGCCGGCTCGGACATCGGCAGGTCGCCGCAGTCGATCAGGTGCAGCAGGAGGCGGGTGCGCTCGATGTGCTTGAGGAACTTGTCGCCGAGCCCGCGGCCCGCACTCGCCCCTTCGATCAACCCGGGAATGTCGGCGATCACGAACGTCGACTCGCCGGGTCCCTGGGCGATGCCGAGCATCGGCTCGAGCGTGGTGAACGGATAGCCCGCGATCTTCGGCCGCGCCTTCGTCACCGTCGCCAGCAGCGTCGACTTGCCAGCGTTCGGCAGGCCGAGCAGACCGACGTCGGCGATCAACTTCAGCGACAGCCGCACGCGCCGTTCTTCGCCGGGCTTGCCCGGCTCGGCCTTGCGCGGTGTGCGGTGCGTCGCCGTCGCGAAGTGCGAATTGCCGCGGCCGCCATAGCCGCCGCGCGCGAGCACCCACGTGCGATCGGCGGCGTCGAGATCCTGCAGCAGATGCCCACGCTCGGCATCGAGCACCTGGGTGCCGACGGGGACCTCGATGATCAGGTCGTCGGCGTCCTTGCCGCCGCAGTTGGCAGCCATGCCCTGGCCGCCGTTCTGCGCATCGAACGACCCGCGACCGGTCAGGTGGAACAGCGTGTTGCAGTGCGTGGTCGGCAACAGCACGACGTCACCGCCATCGCCGCCGTCACCGCCGTTGGGTCCACCCTTCAGCACCTTGGCGTCGCGATGGAACGAGACGCATCCGTTGCCGCCCTTGCCGGCGCGCACCAGGATCTCGAGTTCGTCGACGAACATGGCGCGGATTCGCGATCGGGCCCGACCCGGCGGTCACCGCATGCGGTGACGCCTGCGTGCCGCTTCCGCGCGGCTCAACCGTTCGACTCGACGGGATCGACGTGGACCTTGCCGTTGCCCTGGAAGCGCACGACACCCGCGGCGACCGAGAACAGCGTGTCGTCGCCACCGCGACGCACGTTCAGACCGGCGCGGAACTTGGTCCCGCACTGCCGCACGATGATCGAGCCCGCCTTCACGCGCTGACCGCCGTACGCCTTGACGCCACGGTACTGCGGGTTGCTGTCCCGGCCGTTCTGCGTCGAACCCTGCCCCATCTTGTGTGCCATGGCCTTGCTCCTGTGATGTCTAGGGGTCTTGGATCAGCCGTTGATCGACTCGATCTGGACGACGGTGTACTGGGCGCGGAAGCCGCGCCGGCGGCGGCTGTTCTTGCGGCGCTTCCACTTGCCGGTGATGACCTTCGGGCCCTTCAGCTGGCGCACGACCTTGCCCGTCACCGACGCGCCGCTGACGAACGGCGTGCCGATCTTGCCCGCACCCTCGCCGCCGAGCACACAGACCTTGTCGAAGGTGATGGCGTCGCCCTCGGCGACACCGGCCCGGAGGTGGATCTGGATGCGATCACCGGGCTGGACCCGGTACTGCTGGTTGCGATCGTCGACGACGGCGTACATGCGGCTCTTGGCGGAAGAGAAGGGGCGGAGAAGCTAGCGAGCCGCGGCTTCGTTGCAAGCCCGGCGTGGCCCGGCACCGCCCGACCGGGGCGGCGCCGGCCCGGACGACCTCAGGCCTTCACGCCGAGACCGGCCGGAATCGCGATGCGCGCCTCCTGGCCGTCGCCGGTCAGGAAGCGGTAGTGCACGACATCGATCGGGTAGCTCGGCTCGGGGCGGAACACGATCGTCTTGCCGACCGCGTCCTCGAGTTCGAGCACCGCGCGGCGCTTGTAGTTCACCAGGTAGTCGGCGACAGCCGGCGCCAGGAACACCTGCAGCACCGAGAACCCCTTCAGGTTGACCAGGGCCCGCGACTCGCGCAGCACCGACAACGCCTTGCTCTGCACGGTGCGCGACCAGCCAGCACCCTTGCAGTGCGGGCACTGCATGAACACGGTGCGCTT
>DDSQ01000186.1:4305-4443 GCA_002343845.1 Planctomycetes bacterium UBA2386
GGCCGCCGAGGTCGCGCAGCCGCAGCTGACGCACGATCTCCGGAATCGCGTCGAGGTTGGTGCGGAACGCCATCTCGTCGGTGTCGCCGCCGGCCTTGTACTTGCCCGAGTTGACGTCGATCGCGACCAGCGCCTCGG
>DDSQ01000186.1:4534-166935 GCA_002343845.1 Planctomycetes bacterium UBA2386
CTCGGCCATGTGCGGCATCAGCTTCTCGGCGAAGTCGCGGATGCGCAGGAACACGTCCTCGCAGTCGACGACGACGTCGGCGATGTCGGGCGTGAACTGATCGCGCATCGCCTTCAGGACCAGATCGGACTCCTGGTAGAGCAGGGCCGGGGCGCGCGTCACCTTCAGCCGCTGCGCCACGAGCTCCCAGATCTTCTTCAGGTAGTCGCGGTCGCGCTGCAGGTCTTGCAGGCTCTTGTTGACGCCCGCGGTGCGCACGATGAAGCCGATGCCGCCGCTGCCGGTCTCGTCGAGTTCGCGGACGATGCGCTTGAGCCGCTTGCGTTCGCGCCCATCCTCGATCTTCCGTGACACGCCACACTTCGGCAGGCTCGGCATCAGCACGAGGCACCGCCCCGGCAACGACACGTAGGTCGTCAACGTCGGCCCCTTGCTGCCGATGCCTTCCTTGGTGATCTGAACGACGACTTCCTGCCCCTTCTTGAGCAGCTGATCGATCGTCGGTCGCGGTCCGCGCGGCCGGCGGTCGCCGTGACCACCACCGCCACCACCACCACCACCACCACCACGGCGGCGCCGCCGTTCCCGGCCCGATCGGCCTTCGCCGGCCGGCTGCGGCCCTTCGTCGGTGGCGGGCAACGTCGCGTCCGGCGCGTCGCCGCCGGCTGCCGCCGGTTCGTCGCCGCCTTCGTCGGCGGGCGCATCACCGCCGGGAATGTCGGAAGCGGCCATCTCGAGCGGTCGCTCGAGGATGCCGGTGCCGAAGCCCCCTTCGGGTCGATCGCGATCTTCGGAGGACTCTCCCCCGCCGCCGATGTCCCGCGTGTCGTCCGACTCCGGCTCCTCGTTGCGAGGATCGACGGGTTCCTGATCCTCGGCGTCGCCGTCGGCGATGGTGACGTTGGACTCCTCGACCGGCTCCGGGTCGGCGGCAGGCGGTTCGCCGCCACCAGGGGGCGCGTGGTCGTCCTCCTCGTCGTCGACCAGCGCCTGCTGCATCGACTCGGGGCTGTCGTCGACGTCGACCCGGGCGCGGCCCTCGATCACGTCGTCGAGCACGAAGTCCGGGCGTCCGTAGGCCGGCAGCACGTCGCTGACGTGCAGGAAGCCGTTGACCCGCCCACCGAACGCGACGAAGGCCGCGCCGATGCTGGGCTCGATGTTGACGACCCGGCCCTTGTAGATGTTACCGAGATACGCCTCTCGGTTGGCCAACTCGACGTGCAGCTCCTGCAGCACGCCGTCCTCGACCACCGCGATCCGGCTCTCTTCCGGATCGATGGCGTTGATGAGCATCCTCTTCACGACTGTCCTTCGGTTGGTGTTCGCCGCCGGCAGCACCGGCGGCGCCCGGCCAGGACGCGGCGCGCACGCGATCGCCGAGCGACCACGGCGCCGTATCGGGCGGCCGGGAGGGTGAGGGAACGAACCCACGCCGGGCCGAAGGCCATCCGCACCAGCGCGCGCAAACGGCACTGGGCTTCGTTGCGGCAGACGAACGGGTTCTGGCCATGGCAGGCGTGGAGAGTCCGGAAGGCGACGCGGCGTCCTTGCGGACGCCGACTTCGCGCTTCCCTGACGCCAGGGAAGTGGCGGGACTCTAGGGGGCGACGCCGGCCCGCTCAACGGCGGTCCGACGTCGGGCCCGGGCCGGCTATCAGTCGCCGCTGCCGAAGATGCGGGCGCGTTCCTGGGCGAGGTTCGACCGGTGGTCGCGCACCCGCTCCTCGAGCACCCGCTGCATCGACTGCTCCATGTCTTCCGAGCTGCGGATCACGTCGGGCGTGATGAACACCAGCAGCGTCGTGGTCGTCGCCTGCTTGGTCTTGCCCTTGAAGAGCCAGCCGAGCACCGGGATGTCGCCCAGCAGCGGCAGCTTGGTGACGGTCTCGCTCTCCGACTTGGTCTTGAGGCCGCCGAGCACCGCCGTCTGGCCGCTGCGCAGCAGAACGGTCGTGGCCAGCGTGCTCGACGCGACGCGGGGCAGCGCGATCTGGCCAGCGCCCGCACTGGTGCCGCCGCCGACCTCGAACACGTCGAAGCCCGCCGGCGCGATCGCCGACGAACCGGTGCCGGACAGCGCCGTGCGCTGCGGGATCACTTCCATGATGACCTTGTCGGTGCCCGGCACGATGTGCGGGGTCGCCAGCAACTGGAAGCCGACGTTGACGGGCGACTCGTCGCCCTCCTCGAGAGCCAGCAGCAGGCCGCCAGCCTGGCCTTGTTCGACGCGAGCCTGCGCATAGCGCACGGCTTCACCGACGAAGATGGTCGCGGTCTGATGGTCGAGCGCCACGATCTGCGGCGCCTGGACGATCTCGGAGCGCGCGTCCTTCTTCAGCAGGCGCAGCGTCGCCGAGACCTGCTGGAAGTTCAGCGCGCCGAACACGACGTCCGGGATCACGGTGTCGCCGGCGTTGGTGTCGGCGAACGGACCGATCGCGCTGCCCGAGCCGTTGCCGGACGGATCGACGATCAGGCGATCGTCCCAGCCGCCGCTGCCGAGATTGAACGGCAACCGCGTCGGGATCTGGCCGAGGCCGACGCTCGCCGTCCAGCCCGTGCCGCCCGGATTGATGCCGAAGTCGAGCACGTCCTCGTTGCTGGTCGTGACGAACCGCACGTCGAGGCGGATCTGCGACGGCTCGACGTCGATCATCGCGATCGTCTTCTTGATCGCCTCGACGACCGGCTTGGTGTCCTTCACCATGATCAAGTTCGCTTCCTGCATGTACTCGATCTTGCCCACGTCGGGCGTGATCATGCCTTCCAGGGTCTCGATCAGCGTGAACTCGATCTCACCCTTCGCGAGCTGCTGCTTGCCGCGCTTGTTCTGGACGTACTCCGACTGGATGAACGGCACATAGTTCGAGTTCGGCCGCACGAAGCGCAGCGGGATCGCCTCGGTGATCAGGTCCTGCTCGATGTTCGCGGCCGGCACGACGCGCAGGATGCCGTGATCCTCGGTGACGACGACGAAGCCGAGCGTCTTGACCGCGGCGTCGAGGGCGTCGCGCCACGGGATGTTCTTCAGGCGCACGGTGATCGTGCCCTTGACGTCCGGCGACACGACGATGTTGGCGCCCGAGATCTTGGCGATCGTGTCGATCACCTTCTGGATGTCGGTGTTCTCGAACGCGAAGTAGACGCGCGGCGGCTTCTCGACCTTGAGGATGCCCGCATCGCCCTCGGTGACGACGCAACCGGCCTGCTCGGCGACCAGCGCCAGCGCCTGGCGCCAGTGCACGTCCTGCAGGTCGATCGTGACCGTCGCCTCGATGCCGGCGTCCATCACGATGTTCGCGTTCGCCTTCTTGCGGATGCTGGCCACCACCTCGGAGAGGTCGCGGTCCTTCAGCTTCAAGGTCAAGCGACTGGCCTTGTCGCCCTCGGCCGCCGACCGGATCTCGTCCGGCCGTCCCTGCGCCGCGGGCGGCGACTGGGGTTGGGTTGGAGTGGCCGACTGGGCCGGGATGACGGCGGACGACAGCAGCGCTGCCAGCCCACCCACGACTCCGATCATGACTGCCTGCATCGTCGATCCTTCCCCCGGACGGGGCCTCGTTTGATTCGCCTGTTTGCTTCGCCTTCGACCGGGCCTTGACGGCCCGATCGCGATGTCCTTCCTCTCATCGAACCTTCGGCACCGGCGGCTTGAGCCGACCCTCGTCGGATCCGGCCGCCGGGACCGGGCTCACAGCGTGCGCACCAGCGTGAGCCCGCGGAACACGAACCACACCTGCTCCTCCTCGACCATCTTCACCAGCAGGTCGTCGGAGACGTAGTCGCCCTCTTCGTAGGTGTCGCCGTTCAGCAGCACGCCGGACTTGCCAGCGTGGTTGACGACGACGCCCTGCACGCGCAGATCGAGGCCCTTGAACTCGAGCGCCGTCGACACCTTCACGTGCCACTTCTTGGCCTCGACCGCGAGCTCGTGGCGCGGGTCGGTGGAGGGAATCTGCACGCGATTGCCCGCGGCCTCGAAGCGGTTCTTCGCCTGCTCGAGCATGCCGTTGTTGCAGTCGTTGACCATGTCGGCCACGAGCTGCTCCAGATCGGCCTGCCGCAGGTACGGATCCTGTGGCTGCGGTTCGGCGGCGGCCAGGCCATCGGCGGCGCCGCGTAGCATGTCGAACGGCTGCGCGACCTCCTTGGCCCAACGCAGACGGTACGCGGGGTAGCTGATGATGGCCGTGTCGGCGTCGATGCTCGACGCGAGCTGGGCCAGGCCTTCCTTCAACGCCTTCTCGAGCGCGTATTGCTCGAACAGCGTGGTGTCCTGCTTCTTGATCCGCTGCTGGATCTCGCGCAACCGCGTGAGCTCGCCGACGTAGCGCTCGAGCACGGCGCGTTGCTCGGTCGGCGTCGGGCCCTTGAGCCGGCTGTCGCCGCGCTCGCGCGGATCGACGAGCACGTCACGGCGGCCGTTCGGACCACGATGGTCGTAACGATCGACGCGGATCGCCTGCGTGCGCTTCCAGATCTCCTCGCGCAGGTCATCGCGCTTGCTCTCGTAGCTCGGGATCGC
The DNA here is from genome assembly GCA_002343845.1 of Planctomycetes bacterium UBA2386. The sequence goes on from DDSQ01000186.1 coordinate 9,063, forward strand.
GACGTCCTTGCCCTCGAGCTTGCCGGCGTACGAGAACGTCTGCAGCGACAGCTTCACGCGGTGCACGATGTCGCCTTCCCGCATCTCGTCCTCACGGCCGGTCTCGCCGGAGGTGATCGTGAAGTCGGTGATGCTCACGAACCGCTCGAAGTTCTCGACGAGGTTCATGAACTTCAGGCACTGCCAGATCGTCGCCGTCATCTCGTACGAGTACTCGATCGGCACGAACCGCTCGCCCTTCTTCTCGGCGCGCGACTTCAGGACCAGGCCCTCGCTGACGACGCCCGATTGCCGGTCGAACTGCTCGAGCATTCGGACGAAGGCCTCGAGCTCCCGCTGGTTGGGCAGGATCTTCACGTACTCGTCGAGGTTCTCGCGCAGGACGATGACCTCGCGCTCGAGCCCCGGGATCTGGGCGATGCGCTGGTCGGCCAGGTTCGTCGCCTTCTCCTTGTCGGCGATCTGCGCCTCGATCTCGTCGATGCAGCCGAGCGTGTAGTAGATGCCGCCGCCGGCAGCGAGGCACAGCCCCAGCGCCGTGGCGCCGATGGTCAGCTGCAGCTTCTTGTGGGTCCAGGTGGCCATGGTGGTCCTCACTTCTTCGGGGCGGCCTTGGCCGCGCCCTTCTTCGGCGACTCGACGACGGTTGGGGCGAACTGCAGCGTCAACGGGATGCGCATCGACATCGGCGGGACGCGCGCGGCATCCTCCTCCTTGCGCCAACCCGGATCCGACCGCGTCACGTCCTTGCCGAACGGCGCGGCCTGCAGGTCGTCGTGGAAGTTCGCGACGCGGTCCTGGGCGTCGCCCTGCAGACGGCACTGCAGGGTCACGGTCGCACCCTTCTTGGCGTCGTTCTTGACGACGATGTTGTCGAACCAGGCGAAGTGCCGCTCGGTGTCGCCGTCGTTGTTGACGACGTCGATCAGGTCGTCGAGGAAGCGCGACCAGACGCGGCGGCCCTGGGCGATCTCCTGGATCGCCTGCAGGCGGCCGGTGTAGTCCTTCTTGTTGGACTCGAGGCTGTCGACGTAGGTGACCTTCTTGGCGCGGCTCGCGAGGTTGCCGGTCGCGAGCTGCAACCGGTTCTCGGCGCCGGCGAGATCGCCGAACCAGCACAGGCCGAGCCAGCCGACCGTGGCGCTGACGGCGAGTGCCGAGGCGAACGCCACGGCAAGCACTCTGGCCGGCAGGCGGTTGCCGCGGCGCAGTTCGACAGGGAGCAGATTGATGCGGATCATCGGGGGTCTCCTCAGGAAGCGGCCGCCAGCCCGATCGCGACGGCGAGCTGCGGTGCCAGTTGGTTCAGGGCCTCGACGTCGACGTTGTCGGAACGCACCTTCATGCCCTCGACCGGGTTCCACGTCTTGGTGCGCTTCTCGAAGATCTTCTCGAAGCTCTCCTCGAGGAACGGCAGCAGCGCGGTGCCGCCGGTGAGGCGCACCTCCTGCACTTCGCCGTCGAACTGGTTCTCGAAGAAGTCGAACGACAGGTTGACCTCGTTGCCGAGGTCCTCGAGGACCTGCGCGCAGGCTTCCTGCACGACGCTGAGTTGGTCGCCGGGCGCCCGCTTCAGCGACTCGGCCTGCGAGCCCTCGATGCCGGAGCGCCGCGCGATCGCGTTGGTCAGGTCCTGGCCGCCCATCGGCACCTCGCGCGCGAAGCAGCTGACGTTGTCGCGCAGGATGTTGATGCTCGCCTTGGTGGCGCCGATGTCGATCAGCGCGACCGTGCGACCCGGATCCTGGACGCCGGGGTTGGCGAGATCGCCGAGCTCCCAGGCGTTGCCCAGCGCAAAGCCGTCGACGCCGACCACCACCGGCTCCAGGCCGAGATCGGTCAGCATTCGGGCATGGTCGGCGACCACCGTCTTCTTGGCGGCGACCAGCAGCACCTTCATCTCGGTCTTGCCGGACTGGTCGGTCGCGACGTTCAGGCGCTGCGCATCGAGCTCGACGTCGGCGATGTCGAACGGGATGTACTTGCTGGCGTCGAGCCGCACTGCCTGCAGCAGCTTGTCGTCGCTCGTCTCCGGCATCGAGATGTAGCGGAACACGACGTTCTTGCCGCTGACCGCGGTCGCGACGCGCTTGCTGCGGAACTTCGCGGTCCGCATCAGATCGGCGATCGCGTCCTGCCGTGCCGCCTCGCTCGAGACGTCGACCTGCGCGTAGCCGGTGATCACGTGGTCGTACTTGTCCCTGGTCAGCTCGACGGCCTTGATGCACGTGCTGCCGATGTCGAGACCGACGATGCTCTTGCGCTGCTTCAACATGCGATGGCGCTCCCGCGGGATTCCCGCTTCCCGTCCTATCGGCCGCCGACCGCCGACGCATTGAGGCCGCCTGCAGCGCAGCCGCCCCGCCCGGCGGAGCCCCCGTCAGTCTTCGCCGAAGTTCGCGCCGATCAGTTCGGCCAGCGCCCGCAACAGGCCGTCGGCATCGGGCCCAGCGGCCTCGAGTTCGAGTTCGACGCCCCGCTCGGCGGCGAGCATCATCATCTCCATGATCGACTTGCCGTTGACGCGCTCGTCCTGGTCGGTGCGACCGACCCGGAGCGCGGCGGCGTAGGCGTTCGCCGTCTGCACGAACAGGCTGGCGGGGCGCGCGTGCAGCCCGTGCTTGTTGGTCAGCACCACCCGCAGGCGGCGCGGCTCGGCATCGGTCACGAACCCGCCTTGGCCGACATTTCCCGCAGCAGATCGCGCATCGCACCGACGTCGCGCGCATCGAGCAGGAACCGCCGGAAGTCGGCGCTGCGCGCCAACGTCGCGATCCACCGCAGGCACTGCAGGTGGGTTTCCGGCTCGGAGGTCGGCGACACCAGGAGGAACAGCGAGTGCACGGGGCGGCCGTCGATCGCGTTCCAGTCGAGCCCCTTCTTGCAGCGTGCGAGCACCAGCGTGGGCCGCAGGACCTCGTCGCCCTTCACGTGCGGCACGGCGACGGTGTTGCCCAACCCCGTGCTGCCGATCGCCTCACGATCGGCGAGCCGCTTCGCCAGCGCCTTGCGCGCCTTCGCCGGGAAGCCACCCGCTGCCTCCGCCTTGGCCAGCAGTTCGTCGAGCGCGCCTTCCTTGTTCTTGGCTTCGAGGTCCGCCACCAGTCCGGCAGCCTCGATCAGCTTCTGGATCATCCGCGGCAGTGTCGGGAAAGACGGCACTCCGCGCAACGATCGTGCTCGCTCAGGGCCGTGACGGCCGCGCCGGACTGTCGTCGAGGGCCACGTCGTCGGTGGCATCGGCGCGACCGCGCCTGGCCGCGCGTGCGCGCACGTCCTTGGCGTCACGCTGCTTGTGGTCCTTCCGTTTCTCCTTCAGCTTGCGCAACTGCGCTTCCAGCTTGTCCACCAACAGGTCGATCGTCGCGGCGAACGACGTGCCGCGGTCCCGGGCGACGATCGGCGCGCCGCGCCGCTGGTGCGCGATCAGCTCGACCTCGGGGTTCTTGTGCGCGTGGTCGGCGACCACCTCGATGCGCGCGAGCCGGTCGCGGTAGCGGACCAGCCGCGACAGCTTCTTCGCGGCGTGCTCCTGCATGCGCTCGGTGATGTGGTCGTGGCGTCCCTTGAACTCGATCGTGACGTCGTCGTCGGTCATCTCGGATCCTCGCATCGATTGGCTATCGGCCGTCAGCAGACGACGCGCAACATGGACGCGCAAGGTACGTCCCCGGCCGGGGCACGCGCCGAAGGCGCGCGGCCAGGTCCTGGGGTTTGGCCGCGGCTTCGCCGAGCCCAATCGTCAGAACCGCCGCGGCGCGCCNNCGCAGGCCCGGGTCGTCGTCAGAAGCCCCAGAATTTCACTTCGGGCGCGAGTTCGACGCCGAACGCGCCGCGAACGCGCGCGCGCACCTGGTCCATCAACGCGATGAAGTCGGCGGCCGTGCCACCGCCCTCGTTGACGAAGTAGTTGGCGTGCAGGCCGCTGACCTCGACGCCGCCGGCGCGCAGCCCCTTGCAGCCTGCGGCTTCGATGAGGCGCCCGGCAGCGTCGCCAGCCGGATTGCGGAACACGCAGCCGACGCTGCGGCAGGTCACCGGCTGCGTCGCGTTGCGCTTCTTCAGCGACGCCGAGAACCGCTCGAAGATCGCCTTCGGGTCGTCCGGTTGCAGTTCGAAGGTGGCGTGCAGCACGATCGCGTCGCGCAGGCCGCCGTCGCGGTAGGTCGCTGCGAAGTCGTCGCGGCCGTGCACGACGATCTCGCCGTCGCGATCGACCAGGGTCAGCGACACCAGATGGTCGAACGTCTCGCCGTCGCGCGTGCCGGCGTTCATCGCCACCGCACCTCCGACCATCGCCGGGATGCCCGTCAGCTTCTCGAGGCCGGCGAGGCCGACCTCCTTGGTCGCACGCAGCAGGCTCGGCAACGTCACTCCAGCACCGGCGGTGATGCGGTTGCCGTCGCGGACGATGCGGTTCATGTTGGCGAGGTGAACGACGGCGCCGCGCACGCCGGCGTCGGCGACGACGACGTTGCTGCCGCCCCCGAGCACGCGCAACGGCACGTCCTCGTCGCGGCAGACGCGCACGACCAGCGCCACGTCCTCTTCGGCGAACGGCTCGAGGAACCAGTCGGCGGGCCCGCCGATGCGCAGGTGCATCAACGGGCCGAGTGGAACACGCTCCCGGACGGCGCCGCGCATGCTCGCGAACAGATGGCGTGGATCAGAGTCCCGCAACGATGCCTCCGAGTGCATGGTCGACGTTGCCGGCCCCCAGCAACAAGACGACGTCGGCGGGCCGAGCCTTGGCCAACACGGCCGCCGGCAGACCGGCGACCGGCCCGCCGACTTCGGCCGCGCCGCCGCGTTCGCGGATGGCCGCGACGAGGTCGGCTGCCGACACCGACGCCTGCATCTCGGCGGTCTCGCGGGCGCCGTAGATGTCGGCCAGCACGGAGTGGTCGGCGCTGGCGAGCGCGTCGGCGAACTCCGGCAACAGGCACAGGGTCCGCTGGAACTGGTGCGGCTGGAACACCGCGAGCAGGCGCCGTCCCGGGAACCGCCGACGCGCCGCCAACAGCACCGCGCGGATCTCGGCCGGGTGGTGCGCGTAGTCGTTGACCAGCACGCCGCCGCGCGGCCCGGTGTGCAGTTCGAAGCGCCGGCGCACACCGACGAACTCGGCGACGCCGCGGCAGGCGCCTTCGAGATCCGCGCCGGCGATGTCGGCGAGCCCGAGCGCGAACAACGCGTTCTGCATGTTGTGCCGGCCCGACAGCGCCAGCTGCACGCGCGGCAGCCGGCGACCGAGCACGATCGGCACGAACGAGAAGCGCCCGAGGTCGTCGCCCACGTCGACCGCGCGCACGTCGCTCCACAGTCCCGCCCCGACCGTCAGCACGCGCACGTCGGCGCGCAGGCTGTCGAGCACGGCGCGCGGCACGCCTTCCTCGACCAAGGCGGTGCCGCCGGCGCGCACGCGCGCGAGGTAGCCGGCGAACGCTTCCATCAGGTCGTCGGTCGACGGGAAGCAGTCGAAGTGGTCGTGGTCGACGTTGAGGATCGCGGCGCCGAACGGCCGCAGGTTGTGGAAGCTGCGGTTGAACTCGCAGGCCTCGACCACGAACTCGGGGCTACGCCCCCAGCGGCCGTTGCCGCCGAGTTCGGGAACCTCGCCGCCGATCAAGTGCGACGGCTCGATGCCGGCTCCACGCAGCGCGGCGACGGTGAGCCCGGTCGTCGTCGTCTTGCCGTGCGTGCCTGCGATCGCGAGCGTGCGACGTCCCTCGCTGAGCCTCCCGACCGCCTCGGCATACAGCAGCGACGTGAAGCCGAGCCGCAAGCACGCCTGCACCTCGGGATCCTCGACCGGCACGGCCGCGCTGCGGATCACGTAGCCGTCCTGGCCGTGCACCCGCGCGGGCTGGGCACCGACCCAGACGGCGACGCCCTCGGCAGCGAGGTGATCGACCACGGCACCACCACTGGCATCGCTGCCGGTGACGACGCAACCACTGCCGGCGAGCAGGCGAGCCAGCCCGCTCATGCCAGCGCCGCCGACGCCGACGAAGTGGAAGCGGTTGCTGACGAAACTGGCGCCGAACAGTCCCGCGGCCGAAGCCGCCGACTCGGTGCGTTCGTCGTCGATCACGCGCCGCCCCCGACCGGTCCGGCGCCGAGCAGCCCCATGTCGCGCAGGATCGCGACGCAGGCATCGCCGCCGCACAGCCGCTTGGCGGCCGCCCCCATCGCGCGCAGCCGTTCCGGATCGGCGAGCAGGCACTGCACGAGTTCGGCCATCGCGTCGACCGACAGCGCTGCTTCCTCGACGATGAGCGCAGCACCGGCGCGCGCCAGGACCTCGGCATTGCGCAACTGCTGGCGATCGCGGTGGTGCGGGTACGGAACGACGATCGCGGCGCGACCGACCGCCATCAGCTCGGCGACCGTGGCGCCGCCGCCGCGGCAGATCACCAGGTCGGCAGCGCCGAGCATGCGGTCCATGTCCGCGGTCACAGGTCGCACCTGCACGTCGATGGTGCCATCGCCCGCGGCGTAGCGTCGACGCACTTCCTCGTCGCGGCCAAGGCCAGCGAGGTGCAGCACCTGCAGACGCGCTCCCTGGCGGAGCAGGGCGGGCGGCACGACTTCGTTCAGCGAACGCGCGCCCTGGCTGCCGCCGGTGACCAGCACGACCGGACGGTCGGCGGCGAGGCCGAGCCGACGACGGGCTTCGCCGCGGTCGATGCCGCCGAGTTCGGGCCGCAGCGGCGTGCCGGTCACCAGACCTCGCGTGGCCGACATGCCGTCGGCGGGCAGGCCGTGGTAGACGCGCGTGGCGACCGGCTGCAGCAGCCGGTTGGCCCGACCCATCACCGCGTTCTGTTCGAGCAGATAGACCGGCTTGCCGAGGCTCTTCGCCGCCAGCGCGACCGGCACGGACGGTCGGCCGCCGGTGCTGATCACGCAGTCGACCTGCTGCTCGCGCAGCAGGCGACGCGCCTTCGCCATCGCCCGCAGCAGCCAGAACGGCAACGCCAACCGCGACTTGCCCGCGGGCGGCAGTTCGACGCCCGGCACGTCGGGCAACGCCGCGCGGTGCAGTTCGCGTTCGATGTCGCGCCCCTCGGTCACCAGCAGCGCTTCGTGGCCGCTGTCGCGCAGCGCGCGCGCGAGCACCAGCGCGGGCATCAAGTGCCCGCCCGTGCCGCCGCTGACCAGACAGACGCGCTTCACCATGCCGTCACTTCGCCGGCAGCTTCAGGATGTCGCCGGGCTTGATCTTCTCCGGCTTCACGGTCGGGTTGAGCGCCAGCAGTTCCTCCTGGCGCTTGCGCGAGCCGAGCTGGTTGATGGCGATGCGCTCGATGGTGTCGCCCTTCTTCACGGTGTAGCTGCGGCCGACGTCGGCGACCGGCGTCACGGGCGTCGCCGCGCGTTGCTGGCGCGAACTGTCACGCGCCGCGATCGCGGCAGCGGTCGGCAGCTTGATCTGCTTGCCGGCGCGCAGGCGATGCGGCTGCACGTCGGGATTGAGTTGCTGGATCTCCGGCCACAACGACTCCTTGCCGAGACGCGTGCGGGCGATGCTGCCGAACGAGTCGCCGTCCTGCACGGTGTAGAGCACCGTCGTCGCGACTTCGGCGGTCGGCGCCGGCGGGTTCGCGGGCGCACCGCCGGTCGGCGCGCTGCCGTTGCCGGTCGCCGGCGTCGCCGGGCCCGTCGGCCGCGGCGTCGCCGCGGCGGGGTTCTGCGGCGTCACGGCCGGCGGCGTCGTCAGCAGGTCGAGGCTGCGGCTGCGCTCCCCGGCGGGCGGCGTCGCCGCGGGCGGGCGCCCCCCCCCGCCTGCACCCGAACCGGGCGCGTGCATCGGCACCGGCGAACGTCCGCCGGCAGCGGCATCGCCACTGCCCCAGATCGTCACGCCGAGGATCAGGAAGATCACGAGACACAGAACGTAGAGGCCGTACTTCTCGAGTTGGCCCATCACACCCTCCAGGAACCGGAAACCGGGGAAACGGAAGCAGAAGAACGCGGGGAGCCGGCGGCCAGCGCGAGCGCTGCGCTCGTCGCGAAGGTGCCGGCACGGTCGCTGCGCGCGGCGTTGCCGATCAGGCCGACGGCCGCGAGGCAGAACATGAGGCTGGTGCCGCCGGTGCTGACGAACGGCAGGTCGATGCCCTTCGCCGGCGCCCAGCCGCTGACGACCAGCAGGTTCGCGGCGGCCTGCATGCAGATCATCAGCGAGTAGCCGCAGACGACGTAGCGCAGGAACGGATCGCGCACCTGGCAGATGATCCGGAAGCAGATCCAGCCGAACGCCGTGAACGCGCAGAGCACGAACAGCGAGCCGAGGTAGCCGAACTCCTCGGCGACGATCGCGAACACGAAGTCGTTGTGCGCCTCGGGCACGTAGTTCATCTTCATCCAGCCCTGGCCGAGGCCGCGACCGAACAGGCCGCCGCTGCCGATGGCGATGAGCCCGAGGCCGACCTGCGACTCGGGGCGCGTGTGCAGCATGTCGCGCAGGCGGCCCTGCACGTAGTCGTGCTGCAGCGCCGTCACGAGCACGCCGCCGACGCCGACGATCGCGATCGGCAGGAAGTAGAAGAACCGCACGCCGGCGACCAGCGCCATCGCGAACGCCAGGCCGAGCACCAGCAGCGCGTTGCCGTTGTCCGGCTGCAGCGCCAGGGCGCCTGCCAGGAGCAGCGTGCAACCGAACGCCGGCAGGAAGCCCGCGCGCAGCGTGGTGACGCCGCTGCCGGCCTTGGCCAGCAGCCATGCCACGGCAAGCACCAGGCAGAACCTGGCCGGCTCGACCGGCTGGAACTGCAGGCTGCCGATGTGGATCCAGCGCGCCGCGCCGTTGATGTCGCGCGACACCACGTGCGGCAGCAGGCAGCACGCCGTCGCGACCAGGAACCCCGGCAGGGCGAAGCGCTGCACCACCCGCATCGGCACGAGCGCGGCGACCAGGAACAGCGCCAGGCCCGCGAGCAGCTTGCTGCCCTGCGACTTCATCACCGCCAGCGGTCCGACGTCGATCTGCGAGCCGCGCACCGACACCGCCATGACGAGACCGAGGCAGCACAACGCGACCGTGACCAGCATCAGCCAGTCGAGTTCGCGCAGATGCAGCATCGCGTGCCGTTCGCGCCGGGTCGCCGAGGTCGGGATGCTCGTCATCAGCGCACCTTGAACAACGCGAGGCTGCACAACGCGAGCAGCGCCGAGACCACCCAGGTGCGCACGACGACGCGCGACTCGGGCATGCCCGCGAATTGGAAGTGATGGTGCAGCGGGGCGCAGCGGAAGATCCGCTTGCCGCGCAGCCGGAACGACGCGACCTGCAGGATCACCGACAGCGCCTCGACGACGAACACGCCGCCGACGACGACCAACACCAACTCGGTGCGCGAGACGAGCGCGGCGTAGCCGAGCGCCCCGCCGAGCCCGAGACTGCCGACGTCGCCCATGAACACCATGGCCGGCGCGGCGTTGAACCACAGGAACCCGAGCGTGCCGCCGAGCAGCGCTGCCATCAGCACCGCCATCTCGCCCGCGCCCGCGACGTGCGGGACCAGCAGGTACTGCGCCCAGTCGACGCGGCCGACCGCGTAGGTGATGACCGCGTAGGCGATCGCCGCGGTCGCGACGCAACCGGTCGCCAGACCGTCGAGTCCGTCGGTCAGGTTGACCGCGTTCGCCGAACCGGTCAGCACCAGCACCGCGAGCAGCAGGAACGGCACGCCCAACCACACCGACAGGTCGAGCGCCACGTCCTTCGCGAACGGCACGTAGAGGTGCGGGCCGCCAGCGTCGGCCTGCAGCCCGGCCGGCAGCAGCAACCACAGGGCGACGCCCAGCGCGAGGAGTGTCAGCGCACCCTGCTTCTGCCGCTTGCTGATGCCGCGCTTCTGCGGATTGTGCAGCTTGACCCAGTCGTCCCAGAAGCCGACCGCAGCGAAACCGCCGATCAGCACGAGCCCGGGCAGCGAAAACTGGTTGGCTCCGTCGAAGCGCAGCCAGAGCGCGGCAGAGACCAGGATCGCCCCGAGCACGAACAGCCCGCCCATCGTCGGCGTGCCCTTCTTGTGCGCATGCAGGTCCTCGAGCTTGGCCGAACCGGTGCCGTCGATGCGCTCGCGGATGCCGAGCGACCGCAGCCACGCGATCACGCGCGGGCCGACCACGATCGCCAGCAGGAACGCGGTCACGGTCGCACCGGCGGCGCGGAACGAGATGTAGCCGAGCAGTCGGCACACGTCGTCCGAGAACAGCAGCGGTGCGAGCCAGTAGATCATCCGCCGGATCCCTCCGCAGCAGCGGTGCGTTCGCCGCCGAGTTCGGCGACGAGGCGATCGACGAGCCGGTCCAGCGCGATGCGGCGCGAGGCCTTGCACAGCACACGGTCACCGCCACGCACGCGTGCGCGCAGCAGATCGAACGCAGCACCGGCATCGACGACGCGATGCACGGCGGCGGCCGACATGCCCGCCGCGATCGCGCCATCGGCGATCGGCGAAGCCCCAGCACCAACGCAGACCAGAAGGTCCTGGCGCGTTCGCGCGACTTCGGCCCCGAGCGCGCGATGCAGCGCCTCGCTGGTCGCACCGAGCTCGAGCATCTCGCCGAAGACGACGATGCGACGCCCGCCACCCGGCAGGCCGGCGAGCGCCTGCAACGCTGCCGCCGCCGACTGCGGGTTCATGTTGTAGGTGTCGTCGAAGACCGTGACGTCACCGGCGGACTTGGGTTCGAGCCGCCGCGATGCCGACGGCACCTGCGCCAACGCGCGCAGCACGTCCTCTTCGGCGACGCCGAGCCAGCTTGCGGCTGCGATCACCGCCAGGGCGTTGTAGACGTTGTGCGTGCCCAGACGCGGCAGCGTGACCGGCCGTTCCCCCTGCAGGAGGAACGTCGTGCCGAGCGCATGGAAGCGCACGTCGGTCGCGAACCAGTCCGCTGGCCGCGAGACGCTGGTGAACTGCACGCGCGCCTTCGTCGTCGCGGCCATCGCGCGGCAGGCGGCGTCGTCGCCGTTCAGGATGCAGAGGCCGTCGGCCGGCAGCGACGCCGGCAACGCCGACTTCTCGCGGGCCACACCCTCGAGCGAACCGAGCCCTTCGAGGTGCGCCGCGGCCACGCACGTGACGATGCCGATTTCCGGGCGCGCAACGGCCGCGAGCTGCGCGATCTCGCCCGGCGCGTTCGTGCCGATCTCGACCACCGCCGCGCGCGTGTCCGGTCCGATCGCGAACAGGGTGAGCGGCACGCCGACCTGGTTGTTGAACGACCCCGGCGAACGCACCGTCGGCATCGCCGCGGCGAGAACGGCGCCGAGCCATTCCTTCGTCGACGTCTTGCCGCACGAGCCGGTGATGCCGACGACGCGCGCGCGATGGCGGCGACGATGCTCGCCGGCGAGGTCGAGCAACGCCTTGCCGGTGTCCGCGACGCGGACGACGAACGGCGCCTGGGCGCGGGCCGCGAGAGCGCGTTCGAGATCGGGCAATTCGTGCAGCGGCCTGCTGACCAGCAGGCCCGCGGCGCCACCGCGCACCGCCGCGCTGGCGAACGCGTGGCCGTCGTGCGACGGCCCACGCAGCGCGACGAACAGCCGGCCGGCACAGTCGGTGCGCGAGTCGGTGACGACGCCGGCCGCGGCCGGACCGCGTTGCAGCACGTCGCCGCCGCTCGCCTTCGCGACCGCAGCCGCGGTCAGCCACGAACCACGCGCCCGGGCGCGTGGACGATCGCCGGCGGCGTCGCCGGACTTCGGCTTCATCGGGGCAACCATCCGGCCTCCCTCGCGGCCAACGCCCGCGCCGCCTCGTGCCGATCGTCGAACGGCACCACGCTGTCCTTGAAGATCTGGTAGGTCTCGTGGCCCTTGCCGGCGATCAAGACCGTGTCGCCGGGCTGGGCCTGACCGATCGCCGTGCGAATCGCCTCGGCGCGGTCGACGATGCGGCAGGTCTGCGCCGCGCAGCCGTCCAGGCCGCGCTCCATCTCGTCGAGGATCGCCTCGGGATCCTCGCTGCGCGGATTGTCGCTCGTCAGGTAGGCGAACTGGGCGTGCCGGCCGACGGCAGCCGCCATCGGCGCACGCTTGCCGCGGTCACGATCGCCGCCGCAGCCGAACACCACGTGCAGCTTGCCTTCGGCGAGGCCGGCGAGCGTGCCGCAGACCTTGTCGAGCGCGTCCGGCGTGTGCGCGTAGTCGACGAACGTGCGGATGCGTCCACCGGTGCCGATCGGCGCGTCGACGAGTTCGAGGCGACCGGGAACCGAGCGCGCGTCCTCGAGAGCGCTGGCGACGGTCAACTCGCTGGCGCCGAGCGACAACGCGGTGGCCGCGGCGGCGAGCGCGTTGTGGACGTTGTGCAGACCGACGAGCCGCAGGAACAACTCGACGCGGCCGTTCGGCATCACCATCGTGAACCGCGTGCCGTCCGGACCGGCGACGATGTCCTCTGCCCGCACGTCCGCGTCGGGCGACAACCCGAACCAGAGCACGCGCACGCCCGCCGGGAGCTGTTCGGCCATCGCCGGCGCGGCGGCATCGTCGCGGTTCAGCACCGCGCAACTGCCCGGCTGCAGACCCGCGAACAACCGCGCCTTCGCCGCGCAGTAGGCGTCCATCGTACCGTGGTAGTCGAGGTGGTCCTGCGTCAGGTTCGTGAACACCGCCGTCGCGAAGCGGACGCCGCGAACCCGGTCCTGGTCGAGACTGTGGCTCGACACCTCCATCACGCACGCGCTCGCGAAACGGTCCGCCATCTCGCGCAGATACCCTTGGATGCGCACCGGATCCGGCGTCGTGTTCGACGCCGGGATGCGCCGGCCGCCGAACTCATAGGCGATGGTGCCGAGCAGCCCGACCTGGCGGCGGTCGGCCTGCAGGCAGGCGCGAACCAGGTGCGCGGTCGTGGTCTTGCCGTTGGTCCCGGTGATGCCGACGACGCTGATCGCGCGCGACGGATCGCGGTAGTAGTAGCGGGCCGCGTCGGCGAGCGCCTCGCGCGCATTGTCGACGACCAGCACCGGCACCGGCAGCGACAGCGGCTGGTCGGCGACGACCGCGACCGCGCCACGCGCGATCGCCTGCTGCGCGTAGAGCGCGCCGTCGTTCTTGGCGCCGCGGATCGCGAAGAACAGGTTGCCGGCGCGCACTTCCGAGGAATGGAAGGCCAGGCCGTCGATGGCGAGATCTCGCCAACGCAGCACCTCGCGCGGCTGCAAGCAGTCGCGGATCTCGCGCAAACGCACGTAACCCTGCCCGGACGGGAGTCCGGACGGGTAAGCCAGTTCTGTCATCTACCGCCCTACCGCCGTTGTCCCTGGAGCCGACGGGCTCCAGCCTGAGTCACCAGGAGAAGTCGATGCTTCGCGAACCTGACCGTTCGCGCCGTTCGGCGATTCCTGGCGCAGCAGCCGCCGCTGTTCCAGTTGTTGGCACTGGAGCAGCAACCGCACCGCCGGCGGCGCAGCATAGCTACCGCCGTAGAATCGCGCACTGTCGTCCTTTTGCAGCACGCACACCGCGAGCCATCGCGGCGCCTCGACCGGACTGAACCCGACGAAGCTCGCGTTGCGCACGCTGATCGTGCCGCGCCCAGGCACGGGCACGTTGCTCGCCGCGGTGCCGGTCTTGCCGGCGACCACGCCGTGCAGATCGATCCCCAGCTCCTTCAACATGGTGGCGTGCAGGAATGTTCCGGTGGCGTGCGGATCGGCGCTGACGACGTCGACCATCGCCAACCGCACGGCTTCGACGACCTCCGGACGGAAGCGCGAGCCGTTCGCCGCGTCGCGCGGCTCCGCATCGCGGCGCATCCGCACCTGGGCGCCGGCCCCGCGAAACAGCCGCAGGTACGCCCGCGCGACGTGCATCGCCGTGACTTCGTGCTCGTAGCCGAAGCTGAACGAGATCGCGCTGTTGGCCTGGAACCTGCGCAGCGGGACGCCGGGAGCGAACGACTCCTTGTGGGTGCCGCCGAGGCGGTGCGGGATGCCGAGAGCCAGCGACGTCCCGACGCCGTAGAAGCGCATGTAGTCCTGCCACTGCGCACGGTCGAGCAGCAGCCCGCAGTAGGCCGCACCGATGTTGCTGCTGTTGACGAGGATCCCGTGCGCGTCGAGCTCGGCGCAGTCGTGGTCATCACGCACCGGCTTGCCCCGCCCCAGCCTGGCGATGCGCTCGCGATAGTCGGCGCTGCCGGGAGCGCAGTCGAACACGTGCTGCCAGTCGAGCGCGCCAACCTCGTGCGCGTAGGCGAGCACGAGCGGCTTCACGATCGAGCCGGGCTCGAACACGTTCTGCGTCGGCGTGAACGAGGCGGCCTGGGGGTTCTTGGCATCACGATGCCAGGAGGCGGCGGCGAGCACTTCGCCGCTTTCGATCTCGACCAGCACCAGCGCCCCCCACTTCGGGATCGTGATCTTGCCCTCGCGCGCACCCTTCTCGGCCTGTGCCGCGAGCTCACGCGTGGCGATGCGCTGCAGTTCGATGTCGATGGTGGCGCGCAGCACGTGCGGCTGCGGTTGCTCGGCGAGCGGCGCCAGGAAGTACGGCCGCCCGCGCCCGTCCTTCAAGAAGCGGCGCGACGTCGCCTCGTCAGGATCCAGTTCGCCGCTCGTCTCGAGCCCGCTGACGCCGCGGGTGACGAGCACGCGTTTGCCCTCGGCGTCCTTGCCCCACGCGGTCTCGACGTGGCCGACGACGCCGAAGGTCAGGCCGCGTTCGGGGTACTCGCGCCGGAACGAGCGCAGGAAGTGCAGCGTGATCGACTGCCAGCGCGCCTCGGTGGCGAGGCGCCGCAGGGCCTTGACGACCGAGAGCACTTCGACTTCGGAGGCGACGAGCACGTCGGCGCGCGTCGGGTGGCCAGCAGGCAACGGACCGCTGGCCGGCAGTTCGGCGACACGGAACGCGCGCTGCAACACGCGCGCGAGGCGTTCGACGTGGCGCGCGCGCGCGTCGGCGCGTTCGGCGAGTTCGGGGTCGTCGACGAGCGCCAGGGCGACCGCGTCGATCCAGTCCGCGAGCCAGCGGCGCAAGCGGTCGCTGTCCTTCTGCGCGGCCACCGGCAGGCGGATGTCCGCGCGAACCTCGTACGACTCGCAATCGACGGCGAGCACGACGCCGCGACGATCGACGATCGTGCCGCGCGGGGCCGGAACCGCTTCCTCGCGGTAGGCCTGGTTGTCGGCGGTCTCGCGCACCAGCCGCAGCGGCGCGCGCCCGCTTCGCTCGAGTTCGCCGCCCTGCGCGACCTGCACCCAGCCGAGCCAACCAGCGAGGAACACCGGCACGGCTCCGAGCAGGCCGAACGTGAACCTCAGGCGCGTGATCTCGACGCGGCTCATCAGAGCACGGGCTCCCGCCGCTGCCCTTCGGCCGCCAGGTGCCGCCAGTGCGCCGCGGCGAGCCGCTCGGGCGAGGCGTCGCGCAGACGCTCGACCTGGAGCCGGCGGAACTCGACGACGCGATCCCACACCTCGCGGTAGGAGTGCTCGACCCGGTGGCGGCAGCGCGCGTTGTCGGCGCGCAGCGCCGCCGTGCCGATCGCGAGACCGACCGCGAGAGCGAACAACAGTCCGGCCAACAACCACCTCATGCCGCCTCCTCCTTGCGGATGCCGCAACGCAGCTTGGCGCTGCGGGACCGCGGGTTGTCGCGCAGCTCGTCGGGAGCCGCGGTGATCGGTTTCTTGGTCACGACCTCGCAGTGCGCACGCAGGAAGTGCTTCACCAACCGGTCTTCGAGCGAGTGGAACGAGATCACGCACAGCCGGCCGCCCGGCCGCAGGCAGTCGAGCGCCGCGCGCAGCCCACGTTCGAGCTCGCCGAGCTCGTCGTTCACGTGCATGCGGATCGCCTGGAACGTGCGCGTCGCCGGGTGGATGCGACCACCACGCGCCGGTGCCGGCATCGCCTGGCGGACGAGCTCGGCCAGCTGCAAGGTGCGGACGATCGGGGTGCGCGAACGCGCCGCGACGATCGCGCGCGCGATGCGGCGGCTGTAGCGCTCCTCGCCGAGCTGGAAGATGGTGTCGGCGATTTCCCGCTCACTGGCATCCGCCAACCACGACGCCGCCGATTCACGCGACGACGTGTCCATCCGCATGTCGAGAGGCCCGTCGGCCATGAACGAAAAACCCCGCTCGGGACGGTCCAACTGCATGGAACTCACGCCCAGATCGAGCAACACGCGGTCGCAGCGGGACTGACCGATCGCCGCCAACGCCTCGTGCATCCGAGAGTGAGGAAGGTGGTGCAGCGAGACCTTGGCTTCTGCGCCGGCGGCCGCGGCCTCTGCCAGAGCCGCCCGCGCCGAAGCCAAGATCTCGCTGTCCCTGTCGAGTCCCACCAACACTCCGTCGCGACCGATGCTCGGCACGATTGCCCTCGCGTGCCCACCGGCTCCGACCGTTCCATCGACGACCACCAACCCTGTTCGCAGCTCGAGCGTCGCCACCACTTCGCGCAGCAACACCGGGCGGTGCACGAGATGCCTGTTCTCGTGCTGCCCGCCACCGCTACGC
Source organism: Planctomycetes bacterium UBA2386 (assembly GCA_002343845.1). The sequence continues at coordinate 25,559 of DDSQ01000186.1, forward strand.
TTCGTGCTCGCTTCGTCCATGCGCTACTTCCCTTGACCACCCGACAGCAGCCGCTGGACACGCACCCTGACCGAGGGTGCGGCAGCACGTGCTCGAACCACTCAGGGGTTCACGGGCGCCGATGGAGCAGGACCGACCAGACTGGCAAAGAGCGTTTCCTCGTCGGGCTTCGCGTCGGCCAACGCCGTGTCGAGGTTGGCAGGCGACCAGATCTCGAGGACCCGGCCGGTGCCGACCAACACGACGGGCTGGCTCGCAGCGAGACCCGCGTACTTGAGCAGTGGCTCCGGCACACGAATGCGACGGTTGCCATCCGGCTCGACAGCCTCCGAGTGGCCGAGAAATCGCCGACAGATGGCTCGGTGGGCACGGCTGCCTGGGACGGCCCTACCGATCCGGTCGACGAGTTCACGAAACCCTTCGGCGTCGTGCAGGAGCAGGCAGCGATCCAGGCCGGCGGTCAGGTGGAACTTCCACTGCGCCTTCGGAACCTCGTCCAGGATCCGACCGGGCAGAACGAGTCTGCCCTTGTCGTCCAGGCCGTGCTCCGAGCTGCCAAGGAAGGTGACCATCGCGTCACGACCAGGGCCGTTGCCGTGCCCAAGTCGTCGCGGATGGTAGCGATCGCTAAACCACTGTCAACCACGATCTACCACGCTTCACCCACGATCCCCCACCCAACCGCCCGCCCCTTCGGGATTGGCTACACCCCATGGTGCCGCGATCCCCGCCCCACCACGACCTCAAGGGTCGCCCGAAGTCGGTGAGGCAGAAAAAAACCGCCCGATTTCCCCGGAACCGACCGCCCATGAAGAAGCCTCTCGCCCCGCTCTGGCTGCTCCCGCTCCTTGCCGCGTGCAGCGGCAACGAGATCGTCGGCCTCCATCTCCACCTGCAGCCGGATGGCGGCGCGTCGTTGACCACGAAGGCCCTGGTCGCAACGGCGGCCCCGAGCCCCGCCGAAGGCGTCGCCCGCGGCGTCGCCTGGGGCAAACGCGCGGCCCTCGTGCACAGCCAGGGCACCGTCGGCACGCTGGCCGACCTGCGTTTCGGCGACGACACGCTGCAGTTCCTGCCGCGCCTCGACGCCAACAAGTTGACGGTTCGCCTGCAGCGCAGCGCCACCGCCGGCTGGGTCGCGGCCCTGGTGCCCGACAAGAACACGCGCCGCGAACTGGCCCTGGTGCACGACCCGCTGGGCAAGACCAAGGAGATCGGCGACGTGCTGCGCATCGAGCTCGTGCTGCCGGGCGCCGTGAACGGCAGCAGCGTGCTGCCGACGGCGCGCGGCGTCGAAGCCGGCCGCGAGTCGAACCGCGCCTGGCTGTCGATCCCGGTCGAGACGGCGCGCGACGANNGGCGAGGCCCTGGCCTGGGACATCACCTGGCTGTGAACGGCGGCGTCAGGGGGCGTCGCCGCCGTCCGTGCTCGCGTTCTCGCCGATCGCTGCCAGCAGGTCGTCCTTGAGACCGCCGAGGTTGGCGAGGTCGATCGCCGGCGCGAACAGCGCCACCGGCTCGACCTCCGGGAGCTTCGGATCGACGACAACGAGATCGGCGCGCTCCTGTTCGGCGTTGCGGGGCGCGACCATGCGCAGCACGCGCTTGCGCAGCAGCAGCAGCGCACAGAAGTAGCGCAGCGCCCGCGCGCGGTCGTCGTCGACGGTGGCGAGCCGGTCGAACAGCGCCCGCAGCGACACGAGGTCGAGCACCGGCTCCTTGCTGCCCGCACTGCGGCGATGCGCGCGCCAGTGGATCGGCGGCTCGCCGGCCGGACATCGCCGTTCGTAGTCGGTGAAGCACGCGTCGCAGAGGTCCGAACGCACGCACTCCGGCCAACGCAGCACCGCGACGTACGACCTGCTGGTCGGCAGCGGGCAGCCAGGACGTTCGCACGGCTTGCGGTCGCGATGGATCTTCCAGTCGTCGGTCATGCGTCAGCGGCCTCCGTCCGGACGCGCCTCGGGCGCAGCGTCGATCGACGCCGCGAACGCGCGCCACGCATCGGGCGTCCTCGGTCCGCGCGTGCCGGCCAGCCGCTGCAGGCTCGCTTGCGCCGCCTGTTCTCCCGGCCAATCCCGCTCGCGCTTGCAGCGCTCGAGGTAGTCGATCAGCGCGTTCGCCACCGGCGCACTCGGGAACGCCTCCAGCGTCTGCGCTGCCACGCGGCGCACGAACGGATCCGGATCGGCGTTCAGCTTTTGGATCAGCAGCGCGCGGGCCGGCTCACCGCCGCTGCGCAGGCTACGCAGCGCGTCGGCCCGCACCGTATAGTCCCCGTCGCCGGCGAGCGTGCGCAGCGTCGCCAGCGTCTCGGCGTCGACGCCGATGCGTCCCAGGGCGCGCGCCGCGGCGCGCTGCTGGCGGGCCTGGCCGTTGCGCGCGACCCGCTGCAAGGCCGGCCGCGCGGGCGCTCCGATCGTCGCCAACAGTTCGCTCCCGAGTTCACGTGGCTGCGGCTGCTCGTGCTCGAGCAGGTCGTGCACCAGCACGGGCACCGCGGCGCTGCCGAGCGCGACGATGCCGGCGATGGCGCGTTGTTCGATCGTCGTCGGCGAACCTCCCGGGGGCGCTGCGTGTTCGGCCACGGAACGCAGCAACCGGCTGCCTGCTGCCTGCTCGTCCGCAGCCCGCAACTCCTGCAACGCCGCGGCGGCCTTCTTGTCGGCTGGCTGGCGAGGCTCGGCCACCACCGCCTGCGCGCCCTCCTCGACCCCGTGCGCCTCGCGGCCGGCGATGACGTCGATCACGAACATGCGCACGAGCCACGCGGCAGCAACCGGGTCCGCGGCCAACGCGTCACGCTGCGCGGGCCAGTCGGCGGCGTCGGCGCGGTACGCGGCCTCGGCGGTGCGGCAACGAACCAGCTGCTCCGCCGACAGGCGCGCGGGCTCGCCGCTGGACGACGCGCACGCGCCGAGCAGCAGCGCGATCGACACGTGCGTTCGGCGGACGTTGGTGGCAGCACCCGGATGCATCACCTAAGGTCTAGCGCGATGAACGCCCCGGCGACAGAGCCGCGCACCGATGTCGTGATCCGGCCGGTGACCAACGCCAAGCGCTTCCTCGAACTGCAGCGAGCGTTCTACGCCGGCGACCCCGACTACGTGCCGCCAGTCGCCGCCGCCGAGGCCTGGCAACTCGATCCGCGGCGGAATCCGTTCTTCCGCCACGCCGAGGTCGGCTTCTTCGCCGCGTTCCGCGGTGGGCGCTGCGTCGGCCGCGTCAGCACGTGCCGCGACCGGCTGCACGACGAGTTCCACGGCGACCGCATCGGCTTCTTCGGCCACTTCGAAGCCGCCGACGCGGCGACGGCCGCACTGCTGGTCGAACACGCGGCGCAGTGGTGTCGTCAACGCGGGGCCGAGGCCCTGCGCGGCCCGGTCGACCTGTCGACCAACCACCGCTGCGGACTGCGCGTCGACGGCGGCGGCGGTCCGCCGGTGATGATGATGCCGCACAACCCGCCCTCGTACGCCCCATGGCTCGAGGCGACCGGGCTCACGAAGGCGAAGGACCTGCTCGCCCTCTGGGGAACCAGCGCCGGCCTCGACCGCCAACGCATCGGCCGCATCGCCGCGCACTTGCAGAAGCGCTCGCAAGTCACGCTGCGGCGCGTGGACATGCGACGCTTCGACGCCGAGTGCGCGGTGCTGTGGGATCTCTACGAGCGCATCTGGGAACGCAACTGGGGCTTCGTGCCGATGCCGCGCGAGGAGTTCCTCGCACAGGCCAAGGACCTGAAGAAGGTCGCGCACCCCGCCCTGCTGCACATCGCCGAAGCCAAGGGCCAACCGATCGCGTTCGCGCTCGCCCTGCCCGACATCAACGTCGCGGCGAAGGCGTGCAACGGCCGGCTGTTCCCGTTCGGCTGGTGGAAGTTCCTGAAGGCGCTGCGCAACACGCACCACATCCGCGTGCTGACGCTCGGCGTGATCCCGGAGTACCGCCGTGCCGGCATCGACATGCTGCTGATGCACCGCGTGACGACGGACGGCGAAGCCGCGGGCTTCAACGCCTGCGAGGCGAGCTGGATCCTCGAGGACAACCACGACATGCTCGGCCCGCTCGAGACGATGGGCTTCCGGGCCTACCGCCGCTACCGCATCTACGAGAAGAGCCTTCGCTGATGGACATCAAGCTGCAACGCGGCATGCCCGGCATGCCGCAGATCCCGACCAACCTGCCGGTCCTGCTGCTCGTGCTCGGCGCCGGCGCGATCGGCTTCGGCCTGCTGCTGCTGTTCAACGAATGGCTGCTGCGATGGCTCGTCGCCGGCGTGTTCCTGGTGATCGGCGCCGTGCTGCTGCTGACCGGCCTGCGCGCCAAGAAGCTACTGGGCTGACAACGCCGGCAACGGCGTGCCGCGGATCCACTGCAGCGCGTCGGTGTGGCCGAGCCCGAACTCGCGACCCTCGAACCACAACCACGGCCCCGCATCGGCCGCCGGGCCACCGACGACCGGAAGCTGCTGGCCGGTGTCGGCGAACGTCGCGGTGCCGTTCGCGAGCCGCCCGCGCACGCGCACCTGCAGGCCGCCGAGGCCCATGTTGTTCTTGATGACGCCTTCGGCGATCGCCTTCACGTCGATCGGCTGCGGCCGTTCGATGCGCGCGCGGCAGAGCTGGCGGTCGAGGTCGATCTGCGGGGTGGAGCCGAACCGGCTCTCGAAGAACTGCTGGAGGCCCAGCAGTTCTTCACTTCACGTTCAACCCTGCAGTTGGATCTCGACGAACGCGAAGTCGGTCGGCGCTGGGTGGATGTCGACGCCCGGCGCGAGGCAGGAGCCGAGCAGGAGCGCGGTGAGGGAAACGCCGAGCAGCGAGCGTGCCATGCTCAGAAACGATAGCCGAACGCGAACTGCAACGACCAGTCGTCGTCGAGCTGGACGCCGTTGACGTCCCGCCACACCGGCACTTCGCCGCTGACCTGGAAGTCGAGCGATGGCCGCGGCCGGAACGCCCACTTCGCGCCGACGGCGAGCCGCTGGCCGCCGGTATTGGCGAGGTCCTGGCCGGCCATGCGGTCCCGGCTCTCGTCGTACCAGTGCAGGTAGACGTCCGCGCGCATGAACGGCCCCGGGTACGGCTCCAGCCAGAAGCGATTGCCGACCGCGAGTTCGGCGAACCACGACGACCCGAGCCGATCGCCGTCGCCGTCACTGTCGGTGCGCGCCTGCCACAACACCGCGGCGTTGAACCGCCAGCGGCCGGGCTCGGGCGTCGTGGCGATGCCGATCGCGGGATCGACGCCGCCGCTGCCGGGCTGGGCCTCGGGTTCGAGTTCGACCCCGCCCTCGGTCGCGTCGTCGTCGCCGGTCGGCAGCGACAGCGACGTGATCACCGACGTGTTGATCGACGCCCCGTGCGTGTCCCACCGCCAGAACCGCCACTTCGCGAGCAGTTCGAGATCGCCGACGCTGGCCGCCGACGCGTCGCCGAGCCGCGACGAGGCCTCGTCGACCACGTACGGCAGCGCCACGCCGATCTGCAGGTCGTGCCGCCAGCCGTACTGCAGCGCCGCGGTCGTGGTCATACGCCAGCGGGACGCCGCCGACGGGTCGGCGACGCGATCCCCGCCCGAACGCACCGTGTCCTCGCGGTCGATCTCGACGCCGAAGCTCAGCAGGCGGCCGCCTTCGTAGAGCGTCTCGCCGTCGACGACGTCGAGCACGCTGCCCTGCGCCGGCAGTGCGGCGGCGAGCGCTGCGAACGCGCAGAAACCGCATCGATAGCCGAAGTGCATGCCGTTCTCCTACTCGATCGGCGCGATCGCGTCGCGCGGCGCGTAGCCCGAACGGTCGTCGGCGCGCACACGCACGAACCGCCCCTCGCTGCCGCCGAGCAGTTGCACGAGCACGCCAGGCCGCACCGTCGCGACCGCCTCGAGACCATCGCGTGGTTCGGCGACGAGCCCGACCTTCCGCAGCACGACGGCCTCCGGCATCGCCCTGGCCGCGAGAGCTGGCCCGGCGGCGAGCAGCGCCCCTGGCACCAGCGCCAGCACGCCGACCCACCGGCAGCCGACCCGCCGCCACCCGAGCACCAGACAGCCCGCGGCGACGGCGAAGCAGACGAGTGCCAGAGCGAGGTGCTCGATCGGTCGCAGCCGCGAGCGCAACTCGGCGAGCTGCGCCAGCAGGCCGGGCGACTCGCCGACCAGTTCGAGCCGCGTGCGCACCAGGGCGAGGTTGGCGAGCAGTTCCGGATCGCGCGGCAGGCCGGCGCGCGCGTTCTCGAACGCCCACAATGCGCGTGGCAGGTCGCCGAGCCGGAAGAAGCAGTTGCCGCGCGCTTGCCAGAGGCGGCGGTCGCCGGTGGCCGCGAACGCGCGCGCGAACGCCTGCCCGGCCGCCGCATGGTCGCCCGCGCGGTAGGCGCGCACGCCCTCGGCCGCGGCACCGGCGTCGCCCTGGGCGGGCAATTCCCCGCCGCTCGTCGCGGCACCGAGCAGCACCAGCAGGAACGGCAGCATCGCGCGGATCCCGAAGCGCTCCGCCTCGAGTTCTTCGACCAAGGCCCGCACCGCGTCGGCGGTCAGCGGCTCGCCCCCGCCATAGCGCGCCGCGGTGCCGCGTTCGATCGCCGCCGCGACGGCGCGCGCCCGCGGCTCGGCGAGACCGGCCTGCGCCAACCGCGCCGCGAGGTCGGGAGCGATCACCGCCGCCGCGGGCTGACCGAGGCGATCGCCGACGTAGGCAGCGAGCGCGTCGAGCGGTTCGACGCCATGCGCGAGTGCGTGGCGGCACGTGCGCGCAGCGGCGCGAGCCCGCTGGCCGGCCGGATCCGCAGCGCGCCGCGCGCGATGCCGCCGCCAGAACGCGAGCCCGGCGGCGACGACCCACGGCCCGAGCAGCGCCGCGGCGAGCAGCCACGTCGGCAGCGGGCGCGCGACCACCGGCGGTCCGTCGAGCGACGGCAGGTCGAAGATGTCGTCGACGCCCGGAGTCACGGCCTTCGCGGACGCCGACGGCAGCGGCGCCAGCGTCTCGCCGTTCGCCAGCGGCTGCACCCGCAGCGGCAGCGCCTTGGTCACGACCTCCACGAACGACTCGACTCCCGGCGTGGTGTCGAACCAGTTCCAGGAGATCGGCGGCACCGCCGCGACGTCGACCGAGAGCGGCGTCAGGTCATAGGTGACGACGACCTGGTCGGCCGACCGCTGAGGTTCGGTCTGCCCGAGCTTGTGCAGACCGGGCAGGTCGTCGAGCGGTGGCAGCCGCAGGAACTCGAGGTTGCCCTGGCCACGCACCGTCAACGTCAGCTTGACCGAGCCGCCGAGCTTGACGCTGTCGCGGTCCAGCGTCGCTTCGAACGAGAACCTGCCGACGGCGCCGTAGTACGGCGTCGGTCGCCCGGCTTCGGGGATCGGCAGCACCTCGATCGTGAGCGGCTTGCCGTAGACGTAGTACTGCTCGCTGAGGCCGCCGCGCGTCGTGCCGAAGAAGTCCTGGCGGCCTGGTTGCCGCACGACGTGGTAGCGGAACGTCGGCGCCGGCAGCGTGATGGTGCCGATGCGCGTCGGCAGGAACGCACGCTCGTAGGCGAACCGCAGCCAGCGCTGGCCGCCTCGTTCGTGCCCGGGCTCGATCGCCACCGGGATCGCCATGCGACCCTGCACGATCAACGCCGCGTTGCCCGCGGGTGCTGGCGTCTCGATCGGCTCCCCGGCCGGGAAGTCGACGAGCCACTCGGCCTGCACCTCGACGTCGTAGTAGAGCTGGCCGGTGCGCGCGCGCTCCTGCAGGAGCCGCAGCCCTTCCTGCACGCCGGCAGCCACCCGCACGCGAATCGGCTCGTGCACGTAGACACGGGCCGGCTGCACCTGCACGTCGAGCCAGGCGGCCTCTTCGCCGCGCAGGTCCTTCTTGACGTCGAGCCGCAGTTCGCGCGTCTGCTGCTCGCGCGATCCGGTCCAGACGGCGAACGGCGGGATCACGAACGTGCCCTCGCGGCCGGCCTGCAGCTCGAGCAGCCAGCTCACGGTCACGCGCTGCGTGATGTTCTGGCCGTTCCATCGCTGCTCCATCTGCTGCGACGGGCCACCCACCCGGATGCGCACGCCATCGACTTCGGGCACGCGCAGCTCGCGCAGGTTGCCGCCGGGGTCGACGACGCGAAGTTCGACGCGCGCGGCGTCGCCGAGGCGCACCGTCGCCGGTTCCGGCCCGGTGACGACGAGCTGCTCCTGTGCCGACAGGCACGCGGCGAACAGGGCGAACGCCAACGCAGCGGGCTTCACCAGTCGCGCTCCACGGCCGGCCGGCCGGTCTTCGCGCGCGCGCGGATCGCCTGCTGTTTCCGATCGAGCTCGCGCAGTTGCTCGAGCAACCGCTGCGCCTGCTCGGGCGTGAGTTCCTTGCCCTCGGCAGCCTCGCCCGGCGCGTCCTGCCGTTTGCCGTCGCCGGACGGCTTCTCGGCGGACTGCTCGTCGGGCTTGGCTTCGCCGGGTCGGTCCTGTTCGCCCGACTTCGGCGGTTCCTGGCCGGACTCGGGCTTCGGCTCGGTGGCCTGCGGCTCGGGCTTCTCCTCGCCTTCGCCCTTCGGCTGTGACTCCGACTTCGACTCGTTCTGCTTCGGCTCCTGCGGCTCCTGCTTCGGTTGCTCCTGCTTCTGGTCGCTCTTCTCGTCCTGCTCCTTCTTCTCGTCCTTCTTCTCGTCCTTCTTCTCGTCGTTCGGCTGCGATTCGTCCTTCGGCTGCTGCTCGCGCTGCTTCTTCAGCTCCTCGATCTTCTTCTCGAGCGCCTCGATCAGACGCAATGAGCGCTCGGTGTTGCGCAGCAGTTCGGCGGACGGGTTCGCCGTGACCCCGCGCACGAAGTGGTCGCGCGCCTGCGTTGCCTTCTCCAGCGCCTGTTCGAGCAACGGCAGCGGGTCCGCGGGCTGCGCCGGCGTCGGTGCGGCCGCTGCCGGTGCAGCCGCCTCCGCCTCGAGCGCTTTCGCCTCGTCGTGGCGAACGGCGCCCAGCAGTCCGGCGTGGAGGTCGACGCGCGCCGAACGATCCATCGCGGCGTACTTCTCCGCCGCGGTCTCGGCAGCGGCGAGGTCGCCGGCCCGCCAGCTGGCGAGCGCCAGGTTCCACTGCAGCTCGGCCGAGTCGCCGTCCGCGGCGATCGCGGCGCGGAACGCTGCAGCTGCCTCGGGGTACTTGCCGTCGCGGTAGAGCTGCAGCCCACGTTCGCGTTCGCCACCCGGCAGGGCCAGCAATGCCGCCAACAGTCCAGCGAGCTTCATCGGTGTCGGCCTCCGGCCATCGCGATCTCCCACAGTAGCAGCAACACGAGCGGCAGCAGCACCCACTGGTAGCGGGCCTGCTTGCCCGCTTCCTCGCCGGCGTCGTAGGCGCGCTTCTGCATCGGCTGCAGCCGCTTGCGGTGCAGCTCGACCAGCGGCAACGGCATCGCCTCGGCGCGCACGAACTCGCCGCCGGTCGCCGTTGCCAACGCGCGCAGGCTCTCGGGGTCCATGCGCGACACGACCTCGTTGCCGTCGCGGTCGCGCAGGAAGCCCTCGCCCTCCTTGACGCCGGCGATCTTGCTGCCGAGCGCGCTGCCGTAGCCGATCGCATGCACGGTCAGCCCCTTCGCGGCGAGCTCACCCGCTGCCTGCTTGCCCGCGCCGGCCAGATCCTCGCCGTCGGTCAGCAGCACGACCGCCGTGGTCTTGGCGTTGTCCTTGTCGGCGAGCTCGAGCGCCTTGCGCAGCGCGGCGGCGACGTCGGTGCCGCCGGTCTTGACCACGTCGGCGTCGACCTCGTCGAGCAGTTGCCGGAACGAGTCGATGTCGTGCGTCAGCGGCACCCACAGCCGCGCCTGCCCCGCGAACACGACGAGACCGACGCGGTCGCCGGCCTCGAGGTGCGGGAGCACCGCCTTCACGTCGGCGACGGCGCGCAGCAGACGCGACGGTTCCATGTCGCCGGCGAGCATCGAGCGCGACGTGTCGAGGCACAGCACGACGTCGAGGCCGCGCCGTTCGACCTGGATCGGCTCGTCGCCGAACCTCGGGTCCATCCACGCGACCAGCCCGAACAACAGCAGGATCGCGATGCGCAGCGAACGCCACAGCGGCGCGGCGACGCGCGTCGTCGGCGGCGCGCCGTAGCGGGTGATCGCGCGGCGCGTGCGGTCGAACAACGCCCACAGCAGCGCCCAGGCAACCGGCAGCGCGAACAGCCATGGCCACAGCCAGCCGCGCGTCCACTCGAGGTCGTTCACGGCGCCCTCCGGAACAGCAGGACTTCGGTCGCCAAGGCGGCCAGCAGGAGCAGAAGCCCTGCGCCGAGCGGCCACTCGAACCGGTCGACGGTGCGGTAGCGCGGGTCCTCGAGTTCGACCTTCTCGAGTTCGTCGATGCGCGCGTAGACCGCGGCGAGGTCTTCGTCGCTCTTGGGCTGGAAGAAGGTCCCGCCCGTTCGCTCGGCGATCGCAGCGAGTTCGCGGAAGTCGAGCGGGCGGAAGCCGAACGGCGTCGGCATACCGTTGCCGAGCCCGATCGTGTGCACGCGGATGCCGGCGTCCTTCGCCAACTTCGCCCCGTCGGCGGGCGCGATGTCGTCGACGGTGTTCTCCCCGTCGGTCAGCAGCACCACGACCTTCGACTTGGCCTGGCTCTTCTGCAGCACCTGCACGGCCTTGACCAACGCGGTGCCAATCGCGGTGCCGTCGAGCTCGCTGCCCTCGGGCACGGTGTCGAACGCCGCCAGGAACGCGCCGAGCGCCTGCTCGTCGAGCGTCAACGGGCAACGCAGCTCGGCGTAGCGCGCGAACGCGATCGCCCCGACGCGGTCGCGCTCGCGGGCCTTGGCGAACTCCTCGGCGCGTTTGCGCGCGGCGTCCATGCGCCGCACGGTCTGCGCCGCGTCCATGTCGGGGATGTTCATCGACGTGCTGGCGTCGACCACCAGCACGATGTCGAGGCCCTGGTCGCGCAGCGGCAGCACCTGCCTTTGCACCGGCCGCGCCAGCGCGACCACGAGGCAGCACGCCGCGAGCACCTTGCCCGCGGCCGGCATCCAGACGGCACGGCAGCGCCACGTCGGCGCCACGTCGGCGAACAACGCCGCCGCCGCCGTCGGCAGCGCCGCCCGCGGCCGCCGCGCCCGCCAGGCGGCGCCGAGCACCGCAACGGGGATCAGCAGCAGGAACCACGGATCCAGCAGCCGCACACCCTCGAGACCGAGCGCCTCGATCATGCGCTTGCTCCCGCCGGCGACCGGTCCTCGCGCGTCGCCTCGACCAACGACTGCGCCGCCGACCAGGTGTCGAGATGGTCGGACTCGGGCGGCGCATGGGCCGCGAACTTGACGAGATCGCACTGCGCGAGGAACCGCTCGAGCGACCCGCGATGCTCGCGCAACAGCCGATCGCTGGACTCGAGTTCGCGCAGGAACTCCTCGGTGGTGCGCTCGGGCGCGTGCACGCCGAAACGCTCCTCGACGTACGCGCGCAGCACCTGGCTGACCTCGACGTAGAACCGTTCGACCTCGGCGCGGGTCGTGCGGCTCTCGCCGCGCAACCGCTGAAGGGCCCTCAGCGCCTTGATGTGCGGCGGCACCGGGACTTCGCCGGCCGCAGCCTCGCGGGGCCGCGCGCGCCGCCACCGCCAGAACGCCACGCCGCCGAGCAGCAGCGCCGCGGCGGCGGCGGACCACCACCAGGTCCACGAGGTGGCCGGGAACGGCTCGCCGGGCGCCTCGATCGCCGCTCCCGCGCCGGCCAACACGCTCGTCACCGTGATCGCGACCTCGGGCGCGCTCGCCGCGTCGCTGCCGTCGCGCAGCTTGGCGACGAACGACGGCAGCACCAGTTCGCCCGGACCGCGCAGCGGTCGGCAGGTCAACAGCGTGCGCTGCCAGTGCCCGCCGAGGAACGGCACTTCCGGTTGCACGATCGTCGTCGACGCGAAGTCCGCCGTCGGCACCACCGGCGCGAACTCGACCTCGGTGCCCTCGGCCCGCCAGCGGTCGAGCGTGACCGTGATCGGCTGCAGCAGCGACACGCTGGTCGCCGACACGTGGCCGCGCAGGTCGATGCGGCTCTGCGGCGCGTGCGTCCAGGGTGCTGGCAGGCCGTCGCCACCGCAGGCGCCGAGCGCCCCGAGCATGGCGCAGGCGGCGAGCGTGCGCAGTCGCCCCTTCATCGCCGCGCTCCGCGCGATTCGCGCATGCGGAAGAACCGCACCAACGGATCGGCGACCGAGCCCGCGGTCGGCACGTCGAGCAGATCGACGCCCGCCCGCCGGCAGGTCTCGAGCAGCCGTTGTCGTTCGCGGCGCCAGGCCTCGCGCAGCCCCTCACGCACACGGGCGCTGCCGGTGTCGACGAGGAACGTCCGCCCGGTCTCGGGATCGGCGAGCTGCAGGAGCCCCGCGTTCGGCAACGCACCGACGTCCCCGCTGGCGCGGTCGAGGCCGGCGGCGAACGGGTCGCGGATGCGCACGGCGATCACGTCGTGCCGCTGGCTCAGCAACCGCAGCTTGTCGGCGTAGCCGGCACCCAGCCAGTCGCTGACGACGAACACCACCGCCCGCTTCTTCTGCACGCGCCCGGCGAAGTCGAGCGCCTGCGCGAGGTCCGTGCCGACGCGCGGCTCCGGCGGCTCGCACGCTTCGCGGATCAAACGCAGCACGTGGTTGCGTCCCTTCTTCGCGGGCACGTAGCGCGCAACGCGCTCATGCCAGGTGATCAGGCCGGCCTTGTCGTTGTTGCGTGCGGCCGCGAACGCGACGCAGCCGACGAACAGCGCCGCGGTCGTCGCGGCACTGCGCCGCGCCGGGGCACCCGCCGGGCTGCAGCCGAAGGCCATCGACGCCGAGGTGTCGAGCACGAACAGCACCGTCAGCTCGCGCTCCTCGACGAACTTCTTGACGAACGGCCGGCCGACGCGGGCGGTCACGTTCCAGTCGACGCTACGCAGCTCGTCGCCTTCGGCGAACTCACGCACTTCGTCGAACTCGATGCCCGACCCGCGGAACACGGAGCTGTAGCCGCCGGCCATCACGTCGGTGACCATGCGGTCGGCCCGCACCTGGATGCGTCGTGCCTCCGCCAGCAGTTCCGGATCGAGAGCCCGCGCCATCGCCGAAGTCGTGCTCAGGGCACGCGCACGCTGTCGAACACCGTGCGCAGCACCTGCTCGCTGTCGATGCCTTCGGCCTCGGCCTCGTAGGTCGTCAGCACGCGGTGGCGCAGCACCATCGCGCCGACCGCCTTGACGTCCTGCGGCGTCACGAAGCCACGGCCGGCCAGGAACGCGCGGGCGCGCGAAGCGCGCGCCAACGCCAACGAGGCGCGCGGCGAGGCGCCGTAGAGGATCAGCGGCTTCAGCTTCGACAGCCCGACCTGCTCGGGTTCGCGCGTCGCGAACACCAGATCGACGATGTAGCCCTTCACCTTGTCGTCGAGGTAGATCGTGTCGAGCAGGGCCCGCATGCGCAGCAGTTCCTGCGGCGTCGTCGCCTGCCGGACCTCGGTGTTGGCGGCGATGCCCGCCATGCGATCGATGATGCGCAGCTCTTCCTGCTTGCTCGGGTAGCCGACGACGAGCTTGACCAGGAACCGATCGATCTGCGCCTCGGGCAGCGCGTAGGTGCCTTCCTGCTCCACCGGGTTCTGCGTCGCCAACACCAGGAACGGGTCGGGCAGCTTCCTGGTGTCGCCGGCCAGCGTGACCTGCCGTTCCTGCATCGCCTCGAGCAGCGCGGACTGCACCTTCGCGGGCGCCCGGTTGATCTCGTCGGCGAGCACGAAGTTCGCGAACACCGGGCCTTCCTTGACCTGCCACTCGCCGGTCTTCGGGTTGTAGACGTGCGTGCCGACGAGGTCGGCCGGCAGCAGGTCGGGCGTGAACTGGATGCGGCGGAACTGGCCGCCGACGGCGCGCGCCAGGGAGCTCACGGCCAGCGACTTGGCGAGGCCCGGCAACCCTTCGAGCAGCACGTGGCCGTCGGCGAGCAGCGCGATCAACAGCCCGTCGAGCAGGGCGTCCTGCCCGACGATCACGCTCTGCAGCGCCTCGCGGACGGACTGCAGGGTCTTGGCCTCGGACTGGATGCGTTGGGCGATGGCGACGACGTCGGTCATGCGTGGCGGTGGCCGCAAAAAGCGGCCACGGACGATAGCGCGGGGCGAAGACTCCTCAACGCGGAGAGTTCGTTCCCGCAGGCCTGGCGCGCAGCGCCGGGCCAAGGGAACGAACGCGCGTCGAGCTGCGGGGGCGCCCCGAGCCGCGCCAGCGGCGAGGCGCGCACCCGTTCGGCTCAACGCGGAGAGCCAGCCCCGAGGACGGGTCCCTTGGCTGTGCTCGTGCGGGAGACGCCCCCATGCTGACGAGCACAACCAAGGGATCAGTCGGCCAGCGTCGCCAGACGTTCGCGCAGCAGCAGGAAGCGCAGGCCGGGCAAGGCGCGCGGATCGCTGCGGAAGCGCTGCCACGCCGTCTCGGCATCGGGGGCCGCCTGCCGGGCCGCGCGCGCTGCCGGGCCGTCACCCGCCACGGCGACCGCCGCCAGCGCTTCGCCGAGGGCTGGGCGCTCGGCGACGAACGCGGCGGCAGCGGCCTCCCAGACGCCGGGTGCTGCGTCCACGCCGACGAGATCCCGCAGCGCCAGGGCATCGGCGACGGCGAGTCCGTGCCGCGCCGCGAGTTCTTGGGCAGCATCGCGTTGCCCGGCGATCGCGAGGAACGACGAGCGCCCGCGCAGCCCGGCGAACGCGGCTGCGAACGCGGCCACCGCCGCGAGCAGCAGCGGCCATGAACCTCGCTTGGTCAACGGCCTTCGGCCGTGCGCGCGGTCTCGACGAGCACGCGGTAGCGAGCGGCGATCGCCTCGCGAATGTCCTTCGACGTACCGAGCGTGACCACGCCGTAGTCTTCGCCGGCGACGCCACGCAACACCGCGCCGGTCAGCGCCCAGAGCCGGGCCGATTCGACCTCGACCAGGAGCCGCGCGAGCTCGGCGACCGGCGCCAGGCCCCGGTTCGTCGCGAAGTGCTCGGGCCGCAGCGTGGTCGTTTCGCCGGCCGCGGCGAGCGCGTCGAGGAGCCACTGCCATTGCGGGGCCTGCTTGTGCTGGCGATACCACGCCTCGGCGACGCCGAGCCGATCCGACGCCGCCGCGAACGGCTGGCCAGTGGCGCCCTCGAGCAGGGCGGCCGCCTGCATCGCCAACTGCGGCCGGCGCAGCATGTCGATCAGGTTCGGCACCACGCCCGCGTCGTGCCAGCCGCCGAGCATCAGCACCAGCGCGTCCTGGATCGCCGGGTCCTGCACGATCTGCAGCTGCGCGCGCAGCGCCGGCACCGCGAACGTGCCGCTCTGGCGCTGCAGGTAGTGCCGCGCCAGGGCGCCGAGGTCCTTGCCGTGGCCGATGACCATGAGGTCGGCCAGCACGTGCGCGGCCCGCGGGTCGCGCAAGTCGCCGAGGCCTCGCATCGCCGCTTCCTTGTCGTCGTTGCCGGTCGCCATCAGCGCGCGCTGCAGCACCGGGAACGCGAGTTCGCCACCGACCCGGCCGAGCGCGCGCAGGCACTCCTGCCGCATCGGCGGCGGCGTCGCATCGGCAACGATGAGGTCGACCAGCGGCCTGGCCGCGGCAGACACCGGCAAGTGGCCGCACGCCGCCGCCGCGGCGATCGCAACATCGCCGTCGGGGTCGCGCAGCAGCTGCACCAGCCGTTCCGCCGCGCGCTGGTCGCGCACGATCATGATCTGGTCGATGCCGGCGCGCCGCACGATCGGGTCGGCGTCGGCGAGCGCGTGCAACACCGCGTCGGCGGGCAGGCCGCGGAACACGCCGCGAACGGCCGCGCCACCACCGCCCTTGCCCGTCGCGGCGAGCGCCACAGCGCGGCGCCACACCACGTCGCCGGGCGCGGCCGCCGCCAGTTCGAGCAGCTGCAGATCGAGCTCGCCCAGTTCCGGCGCGGCGGCAAGCATCGCCAACACCCGCTCACTGTCCTGCTCGCCGAACACCTGACGGCGCTCGGGGTGGGCGACCAGGTGCGCCAGCGCGCGTGCACGCAAGGCCGGGGACGCCGTCGGCCAGGCGGCAACGGCGCGCGTCGCGAAGCGGCGCAGCCGATCGAGCGGCTGCGGATTGGCGTCGAGCCAACGGCGCTCGGCGCGCCAGAACGCGCCGCGGTCCGGTTCTTCCTGCGGTCGCCGGTAGAGCTGCCAGGCCTCGGCGTCGACGACTGCCTCGACCGCCGCGACGAGCGCGTCGAAACGGGCGTGCGCCGTGACCGGCATCACCACCACCGCGCGCCCGTCCCCGACCTGCAGCGCCAGGGAGCGCGCCGGCGGCAAGCCCGAAGCGACGCGCATCGCCGGCCCGTCGCCGAAGCCGCCGTCCTGCAGAGCGCGCGCCAGTTCGAGCATCCGGGCCGGCGTCACCACCACTTCCGTGGCGCCGGGTATCGCCGCCACGTCGGCAAGGCCCTCGGCCAGCACGCGCACGTGCCGCTGCTCGCCGCGCAGGCTGACGATCGCCGTCGCAGCGCGCGTCTCGTCGATCGCGACGGTCGCCCGCACACCGACGAACCCGACCCGCTGGCTGGCCCACCACGCGCGCCACGGTGCGCCGTCGGCGGCGACCAGGCGACCCGTTGCGCGCAGCAGGCGCATCTCGGCCGGGCGCCGCAGCATGTCGACGTTGGGCACGAACTGCTCGGGTTGCACGAGTTCGATCAACGCGTCGACGACGTCGGCATCGGCGACGCCGGACGCCTCACCGTGGTACAGCGCGTCGGCCAACGGGATCGCGACGAGGCAGCGCGTCAGCAGTTCGGGATCGCGCAGCCTCTTGGCGATCGCCGGCAGCGTCGACGCCGGCACCACCGGCGTCATCGTGTCCTCGCCGATGCGCGCCAACGCGAAGGCCGCGTAGGCAAAGCCTCGATCGATCGGCGGTGCAGCCAGCAACGCCTGCAGGGCCGGCACCGCCGGGGAACCAACGCCGATCAGCGCGTTGCACGCGGCCCCGGCCAGGGCAAGGTCCTTGGACAGCAGTTCGCACAACCGCTGCAGCGCGCGCTCGTCATCGAGCGCCCGCAGCAAGTCGACGCCGCGCAGTTGCAGGTCGAGCGACTGCTCACGCGACAGCGCCAACGCGAACGGCACGTCGTCGATCGTCAGCATCGGCACCAGCACTTCGGTCGCCTGCCGACGCGGGCCGGCCAGGCGACCGCGGATGCACTCCTGCAGCGCGTGCTTGGCGCCTTCGCCCTTCAGCACCACCATCGTCTCGATCACCGGACGGGTCGCCTCGCCGAGAGGACGCGCGAGCAACTGGAACAGCAACTCGTCGGCGACGCGCGGTGATGCCGTCGCGAAGCGACGCACCACGGTCATCAGGTTCTGCATCTCGTTGGCCCGCGCCGTGCGCGCGACATCGAGAATGAGCGCCTCGATCGTCGGCGCCGGCCAGGCTTCGGCGATCGCCTGCAGCTTCTGTTCGACGCGCGCCAGCGGCCCCTGCAGGTCGACCAGGTCGCGACGGAAGCGCTCGAGGTCGCTGACGGGAGGGGCCGCCGGGCGGGCCGGGGCGTTCGCGGACTTCGGCGGCAGCTGCAGGTCGCCGCCGGGGAAGACCTGGGGTGCGAACGAAAGGAGCAGCGAGCAGGCGAAGATCATGCGGCGGGTCCGACGGGGAGGCGGCCGGCCGGGGGGACGGCCGGGCGTCGGTCAGGGGGCCGCGGATGATAGCGCCGCCGCGCAGCTACGGCATGCCGACCGTGATCTTCAGCGCATTGGTGCTCGTCGCGAGCACCGGGTTGAAGAAGACATCCGTCTGGATCGACACGTACTGCTGGTAGACGAACGCACCGAGCAGGCCGACCGAGTACGGGATGTTGAACTGCGACTGGGCGGTGCCGTCCGGCGAGAAGACGAGTTCGACCAGGTCGGGCTGCACCCAGAGGTAGCACCCCGGCAGCGCGGGCGGCAGCACGTTCGACAGCACCGAGAAGGTCGTCGCCGTGCTGGTGACCACGGCCACGTACGACGGCGACAACAATCCGGTGCCCTGGCCTTGGAACGCACCGCCGAGCCATGGCACGGAGGTCGCGGCCAGCTGGTTCAGGCCGCCCGGCCCCGTGCAGCCGATGCCGTAGTTCGTGGCCGTGGCCGGCGCCGTCGAGTCCCACTGCCAGGTGTCGTGCAACGGCCCGTAGGTCGAAGTCCAGGTGTCGCCCAGCGAGCCGCCGAACCGCACCACGCGCCGTCGCGTGCTGTCGTACGCCATCGCGTGGTCGCCTCGGCCGAGACGCTTGGTCGCCTCCGGCCGGCTGCGGTCCGCCCACGTGGTCCCGTTCCACTCCCAGGTCGAATCGACGCGCAGGCCGGCGGCCACGCCACCGTGCAGCACGACGCGCTTGCGCGACGAGTCGTAGGTAGCGGCCGCGCTGTCGGTGCCGGGCGGCGACAGCGCGGGCGCAGCCAGCGTCCAGCCCGTCGGCCCGAGCAGGTAGGTGCTGGCCTGCACGCCGCTCGTGCCAGCGCCACCGAACAGAACCGTGCGCTGGTTGGCCGTGTCGTGCGCGAGCACGCCGTTGACGCGTCCGGGCGGAACCACCGCCGACGGGATCAGGCTCCAGGCGACGCCGTTCCATTCCCACGTGTCGGTCATGTAGCCCGGTCCGATCGCGAAGCCGCCGAACATCACCACGGTGCCGCGCGCCTCGTCGAAGCACATCGCGTGGCCGAAGCGGGTGGCGGGACCGCCGGCCGCGATCGTCGACCAGGCGACGCCGTCGTACTCCCAGACGTCGCCGTTGGCGCCGAAGCCCCCCCACAGCACGACGCGGTTGCGCAGCTTGTCGTAGGCCATGCCGAACCGCGATCGCGCCGGCGGCGTCGTGATGACCTTCTGCACCCAGGCGGTGCCATCGAACTCCCAATGGTCCGAGAGCAGGGTGCCGTTGCGGTCGCCGCCGAACAGCACCGTCTTGCCGATGTTGGTGGCGAACGCCATCGCGTGGAACCGCCGCCCCCCCGGATGCACCGCGTGCGACACCGGCTTCCACTCCATCGCCGGTTCGCGCGCCTCGGGACACAACACGACTGCCGGCACGCCGCCGACCGGATCCTCGATGTTGAAGACCGTGATGCGGACCTGCACGTTGCCGGTCAGCGGCGCCGTGAAGGTCAGCCGCTCGAACGGAACCAGCGACTGGTCCGAACTCGCGAGCAGCGTGGCGCCGTTGTAGACGTCGAGCCGCATCTGGCTCCACGTGGCGACGTTGGCGAACCGCCGCTCCCACGCCAGCGCGACCGTGTAGACGGTGCCGCTGGTGACCGGCATGTCGAAGTTGGTGACGCCGGCCGAGTACAGCCGCGGACTGCGCAGCCAGCGCAGGCCACGCGCCACGTCGACCAGCTTGTCGGTGCGCAGGTAGCCGACGCCGTAGTCGTTGCGACCGAGCCCAGGGTTCAGGGCAGCGACGCTCTCGGTCGTCGCCAGGATCGCCGCGCGAGTGACCAGCGCGTTCTCGTTGGACAGGCCGCGGTACAGCACGGCCGCGCCGGCGACCTGCGGGGCCGAGAACGACGTGCCCGAACTGACGTTGAACTGCGCCTCGTTCTCGGACAACGGCATCCAGACGCTCACGCCGTGCGCCACGAGGTCCGGGAACGGCCGCGTGGTGCCGTTCAGCGGGCCGCGCGCCGAGAACGAAGCGACGGCCTTGCTGGCGTTGACGGCCCCGATCGACAGGCCGTTGTTGACGACCTGGCTGTCGATCGTCGAGACCCCGTTGTTGCCGGCACTGATCGTGACCAGCACGTCGGCGGCGCCGACGTTGTCGATCGCCTGCGACATCGGATGCAGCGGATCGGGGCTGCCTTCGTACGACATCGACGCGACGACGATGCGCTTCAGCGGGCGCTGCGCCAGCACGCCTTGCCACGCCGCGATCAACGAGCTGGTGAACGCGGTGCCGCCGACCTGGTCAGCGACCGCCCACAGCGTGATCGCCGCGCGCGGCGCGTGGCCGTCGTCGGAATCGACCGCCGCCGACCAGTCGGCGCCCGCCGCGACCCCGACCACCGCGGTGCCGTGGTCGTCTTCCTGGTGCACCGGCAGGGCGCCGGACTGGAAGGTCGCGGCGATGCGCGAACCGCCCACGCCCCACGTCGTCGGCGCCGCCGTGCTGCCGTTCGGGAAGAACATCAGGTGCGGGCGGCCCTGCGGGTTGTTGCTCACGTCGAAACCCGAGTCGACGACGGCGACCGTGACACCGGCGCCGAGCACACCGGTCGCCTGGGCGGTGTCGGTGCGGTGGTGCGAGCTGTCGGTCGCAGTGCGGATCGGACCGGCCGTGCGCGCCCGCAACTCGTCGGTCCACACTCGCTCGACAGCCGGGTGCGCCTGGACCTGGGCCACGGCCGCCGCCGGCACCGTGATCGCGCAGCCGTTCACGATCCAGTAGTGATGCCGCACCGCACCGCCGAGGCCGGCGACGAACGCGGCGAACGCCTGCTGGTCCTGCTCCGCCTGCGCCTGCAGCCCGGCCACCACGCGCTCGATCGGCACCGGCGGCACCTCGTCGAGCGGCGCGCGCAAGGCCGACTGGTCGAGACCTGCACCGCGGAAGACGACGAGCAGCTGCGCTTGCTCCGGCGCGGCCGCGCGCGGCGCGTCGCGTTCCTGAGGCATCGGCGCAGCGAGTACGAGGCTGCCGAGAAGCGCGAACGTGAGCGCAGGTTGGAGCATGGGACGGCGTCGAGGCGTGCGGACCGAGGGCAGGACGGGGTGGATCCTATGCGACGTCGGGAGTGTGCGACAGGCACATGGCCAGTCGGGGCCCCCGCGGCGTCTCGAACCGGGTCGCGGCCCTGCGCTTGCGCCGGGAGCGGCACGAAGCGAGGCTGTGCGGCCCCCCATTCATGAACCCACTCGTCGTCGGCCAGGCCATCGAAGTCACCGTCGACCGCCTTGGCTTCGGCGGCTTCGCGATCGCGCGGCACGACGGCATCGTCGTATTCGTGCCATTCGCCGCGCCGGGCGACCATTTGCGGGTCGAAGTAACCGAGGTCGAACGCACCTTCGTGCGCGCCCGCATCGTCGAGGTGCTCGCTGCCAGCCCGCACCGCGTGGCGCCGCGGTGCCGGCACTTCGGCGAATGCGGCGGCTGCCAGTTCCAGCACGTCGACTACGCGACCCAGGTCGCGGCGAAGGGCGAGTTCGTTCGCGACGCGTTGGTGCGCACCGGCGGCTTCGACTGGCCGCAGCCGATCGTCGTGCACCACGGCGAGCCGTTCGGCTACCGCGTGCGAACGCAGCTCAAGCTGGTGGCCACGTCGGGCCAGCGTCACGACGGCACCTACGGTCGGCTGCCCAAGCACCAACGGCGCGCGCAGGCCGCTGCCGACCGCGCCAGCGCCGCCACGGACAGCACGGCCCCGCCCACTCCCATGCTCGGATTCCACCACGCCCGGTCGAACGGCGTGGTCGACGTCCTCGAATGCCCGGTGCTCGCACCCGCGCTCGAGCAGGGCATCGCCACGGTGCGGCAGGCGATCGCCGGATTGGCGAAGCGCGACTGGCCGTACCAGGTCGACGGCGCGTGCGGCAGCGGCGACGCGTCGTGGGCGCCCGACCTGCCCGGACTGCGCAAGGACCTGGTCGAGCACCGGGTCGGCGCGTTCCGCTACCTGATCGAGCCCGAGAGCTTCTTCCAGGGCAATCGCCACCTCGTCGAGCGCCTGGTCGCGGGTGCGTTGGGCGACGAACGCGGCGCACTCGCCTTCGATCTCTACGCGGGTGTCGGCCTGTTCTCGCTGCCGCTGTCGCGCCGCTTCGAGCGCGTCGTCGCAGTCGAGGACGAACGACGCGCGTGCACACTCGGCCGCGTCAACGTCAAGACCGCCGGCTGTGACAACGTCACCTACCTGCGCAGCACGACCGAGCAGTTCTTGCGCGACAACCGCGAGCGGCCCGACCTCGTGCTGATGGACCCGCCGCGTCTGGGCGCCAAACCGGCGATCCCGCAGTTGCTCGCGCTGCGCGCCAAACGCCTCGTCTACGTGTCGTGCGATCCGCAGACGTTGGCGCGCGACCTGCGCAGCCTGGTCGACGGCGGCTACTCGATCGAGCAGGTCGAGGCGTACGACATGTTCCCGCAGACCTTCCACGTCGAGGCGGTGGCCCGCCTCGCGCTGCGAACACCATGATCACGACGCGTTTCGTCGACGTGCCCGCGCGCCCGGGCGCCCGTGCGGCGCGCCTCGCCGTGCACCTGACCGGACGGGGACCACTCGCGGTGCTCGTGCACGGCTACCCGCTCGACCACCGCATGTGGCTCGACGCGCTACACGGCCCGCTCGCGGCGCACCGCACGCTCGCCGCGATCGACCTGCGCGGCCACGGCGACTCGCCGGGCAGCGGCGAGGACGTGCACACGATGGAACGGTTCGCCGACGACGTCGCCGCGGTCGTGCGAACGCTGGCCGACGGCCCGGCGGACGTCGTGTCGTTGTCGATGGGCGGCTACGTCGCGTTCGCGCTGTGGGCGCGGCATCCGCAACTCGCGCGTTCGCTGGTGCTCGCCAACACGCGCGCCGTCGCCGACTCGCCCGAGGCGCGCGCCGGCCGCGACGCCGCGGTGACGACGGTGCTGGGCAAGGGCCGCGCGGCGATCGCCGACGGCATGCTGCCGCGGCTGCTCGGCGCCAGCAGCGATCCGCTGCTGGCCGCGCGCGTGCGGACGATGATCGAAGACGCGCCGATCGAGACGATCGTCGCCGACCTGCGCGGGCTGCGCGACCGGGCCGATCGCACGCCGCTGCTGCCGTCGATCGCCGTGCCAACACTCGTCGTCGCCGGCGACCACGACGCGATCGCGCCGGTCGCCGAGAGCGAAGCGATGGCGAAGGCGATCCCAGGCGCGCAGTTCGCCGTGTTCGCCGGCTGCGCGCACCTCGTGCCGATGGAACGACCGGCGGAGTTCGCGGCGGCCGTGGCCGCGTTCTGGCGCGCGTCGTCGTCAGCGCCCTGACGGCGCCGCCCACTCGATGCGCACGACCTCCGGGTTGGTGAACGCCCAGTCGCGCTTCAGCATCCGGCAGAA
Source organism: Planctomycetes bacterium UBA2386 (assembly GCA_002343845.1). Next base: position 48,626 of record DDSQ01000186.1, read on the forward strand.
GGTGAGCGTGGTCGTGCGCGCGCCGGGCGCGTCGAGCTCCGGGTGCAGCATCGTGCAGTAGATCAACTGCGTCGTCTCGCCGGGCCGTTCGGGCACCGTGATCCAGCCGTCGTCGGGACCGAGCGGCGTCCACGGCCCGAACGGCGTCGGGCTGCGGCGCAGGCAGATGCCGTCGTGCCGGAAGAAGTTCGACGATGTCGCCAGCACGAACGCCGAGACCTCGTCGTGCCACGCGACGCAGGCTTGCCCCCACACGTCCTCGGCCGCAGCGACTGCGTCGTCGAGCCGGCTCGTCCACGCGACCGCACCGCCGTTGCTGCCGGCGAAGAACTCGTAGCGCTCGGGCCGTTCGATGTCGGCCGGCCGGACGCGCGCGATCAGCAGCCCGCTGCGCACGTCGTGTTCGCCGTGGAAGCGCCGCGGGGCGTACAGCCACAGCCAGCCGTCGTGCACAACGATCGACGTCGGGTCGATCGGCCAGCCGCTGGCGTTCGGCGGTTCGAGCCGGCGGTACGGCGCGAACGGCGTGTCGCTCACGGCGAGTCCGGTGCCGACCGGCCGGAAGCCCCACGGTCCCGGGCCGGTGACGTCGATGCGGCCGTAGAACATGTAGCTGCGTTCGCCGAGATGCACGCCGGCGAGCGGCCACAAGCGCCGCGTCTTGCTGTCCTCGCTGGCGAGCAGTGCCAGCGGCGGCGACGCGACGCCGGACGCGTCGCAGAGGTACCGCAGCTTCGGCGGCAGGCCCCGTTCGCCGGCCGGCAGCCACGCGATCGTGTTGCTGCGATCGCCGGAGTACGCGGGCGAGCGATCGGCATGGCGCGTGCCGAGGAACGTGTCGCCGAACGTCCACAACGTGCCGCCCGGCACCGGCGTCGGCAGCGCGCCGTCCTGGTAGAGGATCCGCGCCGCGGCCGCTCCCTCGGCGGCGATCTCTGGATGGAACGTGATCGCGGCGATCGTGTGCGGCGGCGGTGGTGCTGGCGAAGTGGCGCAGGCGGCGAGCAGCAGCACCGCGGCTGCGGGCGCACGCACTGCCGTCGGGAGCATGGCCGCAGGGTGCCGCCCGAGTACACCGGGCGCAACACCCGAACGAGCGCGGCGCCGCCGCTGGCCGGCTGGCTGCGCGCAAGCCACCGATCTACCCTGCCGTCATGCAACCGGCGTGGACCACGCGGACGTTCTCGTTCGACGGGCCGATCGAACGCATCGGCGTGCTGTTGTCGCGGCTGCGCGGGACCGGTCCCCGCATCACCGCCGCGGTGCGCGGCCTGCCCGCCGCGGCGCTGACCACGCGCGTCGGCGGCGCGTGGTCGATCCAGGAGCACGTGGGCCACCTGCACGACCTCGAGACGCTGCACCTGCGGCGGCTCGACGAACTCGCGCGCGGTGTCGCGGTGCTGAGTGCCGCCGACATGCAGAACCGCGCGACGTGGGACGCCAACCACAACGCACGGCCGTTCGGCGAAGTGTTCGCCGCGTTCACGGCGAGCCGCGGCGCCCTGCTGTCGCGGCTTTCCGCGCTCGACGCTGCCGGTCTCGCGCGCGCAGCGGTGCATCCGCGGCTGCAGCAGCCGATGCGCGCGGTCGACGTCGCGTTCTTCACTGCCGAGCACGACGACCACCACCTGGCGAAGCTCGAGGACCTGGCCTCGTCCGCGCGGGCGAAGGTCGTGGCAGCGCCCGCGGCGCCGGTCGCCGCGGCGTGGACGGCGCTGCCGTTCGACCAGCCGATGCCTCTCCTCGATCGTCACCGCGTGATCGGCGAGCAGGCGATGATCTCGCGCGTTCTGCTGCACGCCGGCTGCGTCGTGCCCTCCCACGCGCACGAGAACGAACAGTTCGCCTGCGTGCTGTCCGGGCGGGTGCGCTTCACGCTCGCCGACGGCGAACGGGTGCTCGGCGCCGGTGAGGTGCTGTGGCTGCCGTCACACGCGCCGCACGCCGCCGAGGCACTCGAGACCGCGGTCGTGCTCGACGTGTTCGCGCCCCCGAGCCAGACGACCGGCGTCGACGTTCGGCGGTGAGTCCGTTCAGCCGGCGAAGGCCGCGACACCCGCCGCGACCGCGGCCGCCTGCAGTTCGGTGTCCATGGTGGCGAGGGGCAGTCCATGCTCGAGCGCCACGGCGAGATAGACGGCGTCGTAGCTGGTCAAGCCGTGGGCACGCATCAACGCATCGAGCTCGGCGCCGAGCCCAGGCGGCGCGCTGACGGTGACGCGCGGCAGGCGCGACAACAGGAGGCGCCGCTCTTCCGCCTGGCGCAGTGTCAACCGCTGCCGCCGAACCGCACTGCGCAGCGCGTTGCGGACCTCGAGCCCCCACAACACGGCGGGCACGACGAAGGAGTCGCCGTTCGAGCAACGCGCGAAGAGATCATCCGCGATCGCGATGCGCTCGTCGTCGAACACCCACGACAAGGCGAACGAGCTGTCGACGACGCAGAGTCTCATCGCCGCCCGTCGTCGCGGAGGTCCTTCCACGTGAGCCCGGGGCCGAGCGTCGTCCCTTCGCGCAATTGCAGCAACCGCTGCGTGGCTTCGCGCACCTCAGAGCGGTCGATTTCCCGCTCCTGCAGATCGAGCAGCGAAGGCGCATCCGCGCCCGAACCCGCGGTTCGCGCCGCGAACCAACGCAGCGCTTCCCGCACGACCTCACTGGCAGAGGAATAGGCGCCACTCTCCACCCGAAGTCGGACGAACTTCGCGAGCTGCGGCGAGAGGCTTATGTTCAGGGTGTCAGGCATGCTTGGCGGTATCGGCCAAAGATTGGCCGGATCGTAGACTACCCCCCATCGGCAGGCAACCCGCCCCCGGGATCACCCTGGCAGACCGAGCCCGGCGACGACGATGCGACCGCAGTGCGCGGGCCCCGCACCCACGGTCATCCCGCGCTTCCTCGCGACGAAGGTCACCGTGACGTCGGCGCGCACCGCCGCTCCGAGCACTTCGCCCGTGTCGCCGTGCAGGCCCGACGGGATGTCCACCGCGAGCTTCTTGCCGCGCGTCGCGTCGCACGCCGCGACCCATGCGCGGGCGTCGCCGTGCAGCGGCCGATCGAGGCCGGTTCCGAACAGCGCGTCGATCCACACCGCGCCCGGATGCGCCGCCGCCGACGGCAGCGCCCCCAGAACGAGCCGCGCGCCCGCCGCACGCAGGATGCGCGCCTGCAGCGCCGCGTCGGGCGACTTCGTCGGATCGGGCTCGCCGAGCAGATGGATCGCGCAGCGGTGCACGCCGAGATGGCGCGCCGCCGCGAGCCCGTCGCCGCCGTTGTTGCCAGGCCCGGCGAGCACCACGAATCGGTCGCCGAGTCTCCGCGCGACCTCGGCAACGGAGCGCGCCGCGTTCTCCATCAGCAGCAGCGTCGGCATGCCGAGGCGCTGCACCGCGTCGGCGTCGATCGCCCGCGCCTCGGCGACGGACAGCACGCGTTCGCGCGTCACGGCGTGCGCTCCGTGCCGACCGCCTTGCGCACGCGCAGCAGCAGGTCGAGGTCGTCGATCGGGTCGAGCGCGCGTAGGTCCGCGAAGCCGCTCTGCGCCTCGCCGAGCAGTTCGCCGCTGCCGCGCAGCGCGAGGTCGACCTCGGCCAGCTCGAAGCCGTCGGTCGTGCTGCAGACCGCGGCGACACGTTCGGTGCGCGGCCCGCACAGCAGCGCGATGCCGCGCCGGGCGCCGCGGCCGACGCGCCCGCGCAGCTGATGCAGAGTCGCGATGCCGAAACGATCGGCGGCGGCGATTACGATCAGCGTCGCCGCCGGAACGTCGACGCCGACCTCGAGCACGGTGGTGCCGACGAGCACGTCGAGCGCGCCGTCGCGGAACGCCGCCAGCACCTGCTGCCGCTGACCCGCCGGCAGCCGCCCGTGCACGAGCCCACACCGGAAACGCTGCTGCAGGGTCGCATGCATGCGCAGCACCCCGCCCTTCTCGCCGTCCTCGCCGACGGCAGGGCAGACCACGAACACCCGGCCGCGCCGGCGCACCGCCCGCGCGATCGACCGCACAGCGCGCGACCAGCGATCGGTCGCGAGCCAATACGCGCGCACCGGGCGACGGCCCGGCGGCCGCTCGGCGAGCACGACGACGTCGAGATCGCCGAACATCGCCAGCGCCAACGTGCGCGGGATCGGCGTCGCCGTCATCACCAGCACGTGCGGGTTATCGCCTTGGTGCACGAGCGCCATGCGCTGGGCCACGCCGAAGCGGTGCTGCTCGTCGACGATCACCAGCGACAGGCCCGGCAGCGCGAACTCGCCGGTCAGCAGCGCGTGCGTGCCGAAGACGAGGCACGGGCCCGTGCCCGCTGCCGGCTCGGCGCGGTTGGCGGCCGTGTGCAGCGCAACCACGACGCCGCTGCCGTGCAGCCAGCGCGCGACCGTCGCGTGGTGCTGCTCGGCTAGCAGTTCGGTCGGCGCCAGGAACGCGACCGTGCCGCCGCGCGCCAACACCGCCAGCGCCGCGCCGATCGCGACGGCGGTCTTGCCGGTGCCGACGTCGCCCTGCAGCAGTACCCCCATCGCCGCCGGACCGGCGAGGCGCTGCCACAAGGCCGCGAGCGCGCGTTCCTGGTCGCCGGTCAGGATCAACGGGATCCGCGCGCGGATGCGCGTCGCGAGCGCTTCGTCGACGGCGAACGTACGCGCCGGCCGCGCGGCGCGCGCCGCGCGCGCCCGCTCGACCGCGGTGAACAACGCCAGGGCTTCGCGCACCGCGAAGTGGACGCGCGCTGCCTCGTGCGCCGCCAGGTCGCGCGGCCGATGCATCGCCAGCAGCAGGCCAGGGGCGTCCTGCGCGAACTCCGCCAGCGCCGCCGGCAGCGGCGGCAGCAGCACACGCCCCCAGTCGATCGCCGCCAGCGCGTGCGCGAGCCACTGCTGCAGGCGAGCGCCACCGATGCCCGGGATCTCGGCGTAACGCAACTGCACGTCGCCGACCGGTTCGCTCGCCAGCGGCAGGATGCGCGGCTGCTGCAGCAGGAAGCGCCGGCCTTTCTGCACGAGCACGCCTTCGACGATGCGACCTTCGCCCGGCGCGTAGTTCTTCTTCAGCCACGGCTGGTTGAAGAACGCGGCCTCGAAGCGGCTGCCGTCGGCCGTCGCGAAGACCACGGTGACCATCGAGCGACGCCCCGGCAGCCACGCGCTGCGCACGCCGTCGACCACGCCGCGCATGCGCACCAGTTCGCCGATCGCCGCATCCGTCGGCGCATCGAGGTCGCGCAGTGGACGACAGCGGCGCGGAAAGAACGACAGCAGATCGAACACCGTCGTGATGCCGACTGCGGCAAGCCGCGACGCCGACGTCGGGCCGATGCCGGGCACGGACGTCACCGGCGCATCCGGCGCGAGGATCGTCGTCGTGCCGATGCCACCGCGCGCTGCCATGGCGCGATGGTGTAGCCCCCGTGCGCTCGCCAAGGAACGACCTCGCGGGTAGCTTGCTTGCCGCTTGAACGGCCCATCCGCGCAACAACTCGCGTTCCTGCAACGGTTCGGCTTCGACGAAGCGCTCCAGCAGCGCTGGCAGGCGGACGTCGCGGCGGGGCGCTTGGCGAAGTCGACCAACGCCATCACCGGCGACCTGCTCGCGCCGCCGGCCGCCGACCTGAAGAAGCTGCCCGGCAGTTCGACCAAGGCCGCGCGCGAGTTCGAAAAGCTCGGGCGCGAAGCGATCGCCAAGGGCCAACTCGGCGTCGTCGTGCTGAACGGCGGCATGGCGACGCGCTTTGGCGGCGTCGTCAAGGGCATCGTGCCCGTGCTCGGCAAGGAGCGGTCGTTCCTCGGACTGCTGTTCGAGGACATCCTGCGCGCCGAACGGGAGAACAAGGGCAAGGTGCCGGTGTTCTTGATGAACAGCTTCGCAACCGACGAGGCGACCCGCGCCCACTTCGCCGAACACGCCAACTTCGGTGCCGACCCGTCGCGCATCGAGCACTTCACGCAGTTCATCGCCCTGCGCATGACCAAGAAGGGCGAACTGTTCCGCACGGCGAACGGCGAACTGTCGCCGTACGGACCCGGCCACGGCGACTTCCCGGGCGCGTTCCGCAAGTGCGGGGCGCTGCAGCGGTTCCTCGCCGGCGGCGGCAAGTACCTGCTGGTGCGCAACGTCGACAACCTCGGCGCCCGCGTCGATCCGGTGCTGCTCGGCCACCACATCAAGAGTGGTTGCGAAGCGACCTGCGAGCTGGCGCCGAAGTGGCCCGAGGACGTCGGCGGCTCGCCGTTCTCCTACCTCGGCAAGACGCAGCTGATCGAGCAGATCCGCTTCCCCGACGGCTTCGACCCGAGCATCGTCGACGTCTTCAACACGAACACGTTCACGTTCAGCGCCGAGGCCCTCGACCGCGACTTCGACCTCGGCTGGTACTACGTCGAGAAGACCGTCGAGGAGAAGAAGGCGGTGCAGGTCGAACACCTGATCGGCGAACTGACCGCGCACCTGCCGACGAGCTTCCTGCGCATTCCGCGCAGCGGCAAACGCACGCGCTTCCTGCCGATCAAGGCGCCCGCGGATCTGCAGGCCGCGCACGACGAGATCGCCGAGATGTACGAGCCGCTCGACGGCGCGGCCTAACGAAGGGCCGCCGCGAACGCCGCGGGCGTCGGCGCGTGCAGCACCAGACGCCGGCCGTCGCGCGGGTGCGGCAGCACGAGTTCCCGCGCATGCAGGAACAGCCGGCGATCGCGCGTGCCGTACCGATCGTCGCCGACGACGGGACAACCGAGCCACGCCAGGTGCGCGCGGATCTGGTGTTTGCGCCCGGTGTCGATCGCGACCTCGAGCGCGCTGCGCAGGCGACCCGTCGCCAGCGTGCGGTAGCGCGTGCGCGCAGGTCGGGCGTCGGGATGCGCACCGACGTGCACGCGCAGGTTGCGGTCCTCGCGCAGCGGCTGCTCGATGACGCCTTCGGGCGGCTCCGGGTGGCCTTCGACGATCGCGTCGTAGGTCTTGGTCGCGTCGTCCCACGCAGCCTGCACGGCGTCGCGCGCGGCGAGGGTACGCGCGAACAGCAGCACGCCGGAGGTCTCGCGGTCGATGCGGTGCGCGGGCCAGAGATCGCCGCGACTCGTGCGGCCGAGCCACACGCGCAGCAGGGCCAGCGCCGTGCGTTGCCGTTCGTCGTCGCTGGCGACCGACAGCAGCCCCGACGGCTTGTCGATCGCGCAGAGATCGTCGTCGCAGTGCAGGATCGGGAACGGCGGTGCTGCGGCGGCATGCGCGCCAGCACCCGCGGGCTGGATCCGGATCTCGTCGCCGGCAGCAACCGGCTGGTCGGCACGCACCACGGGCACGCCGTTCAGCAGCACGCAGCCGGCCCGCAGACGTTCGCGCAGCGTGTTGCGCCCCCACGTCGGCAGCGCCGCGATGAGCGTCTGCAGCAGCGGGCCGGGAGTCGCGGCGAGGACACGATCACTCATCGCCGCGCAGACTACCGCAGCAACGCCACCGCCCGCGCGAGCACGGTGTCGCCCGCGCCGATCAGGTCGCCGGGAGCGGTCGGCTGCTCCACGTCCGGCGCCACGCCGTTGCCCTCGAACAACACGCCGTCGGGCCGGAACGACGCCATCGTCGACAGCTGCAACCGCAGGCCGCTCGCCGGCAGCACGTGCCCACGCGCGCGCCCGCTGCCGCCGCTGGTCGCTTCGCCGACCAGGGTGACGTTTGGCAAGGCGCCGAGGGCCGCCGCGAACACGTCGGTCGCCGAGAAGCAGGCGCGGTCGATCAGCACCACGACCTTCTTGTCGTAGACGAACGCGTTGGCGTTGTCGGTGCGGTCGAGCACTAGGAAGTGCCACGGCGAGAACTTGCCCGCCGGCAGCTTCCACGACGGCTTCCAGGTGCGGGCGAACGTGCGGATCGCGGCGCGTTGCTCGTCGCTCCAGCCGGACCAGTCGAGCGGGTAGAGGCCGCGGTCGGCGAGCGCATCGGGCGCCGCGGCCTGCCCGCGATCGAGCAACACCGCGGCGACGTTGCCGACCACCGGCGCGCCCTTCGCCGGCAGGAAGTACGGCGCCAGGGTGCGCAGCGCGTCGCGGGTCCCGCCGCCGTTACCGCGCACGTCGATCACGAGTCCCTTGGTGTCGCGGAACGACTGCATCGCGGCGTCGAGTCCGGCGAGGAACGCCTTGTCGTCCTGCATCGAGTCGATGCGCAGGTAGCCGAGGTCGCCGTCCAGGCGCCGGGTCGACGTGTTCGGCCAGGCGCCGTAGGTCGGGCGTGACCGCACGAGGTCGAGCGTGATCTCGCGCGCACCGCCGGGCCCACGCACCGTGATCGCCACGCTGCGCTGCGCGCGCAGGCCGAGGTCGGCGCGCAGCGTCACGACATCCCGCAGGCCTCGTTCGGCCTCGCGCGCCTGCATCGCCGCACTGCCCTGCGTGCCGCGGGCCCGCGCGGCGTCGAGCCACCGGGCGAGCGGCACGCCGTCGATCGCGACCAGGAACGGCCGGTCGGCATCGACGAAGGCGCGGCGGTCGGGCTGGAACACGACGTGGCCGCCTTCGGCTTCCTGGACGAGGAACGGCGCGAAGGCGTCGGGGCGCGGCGCGCCGCCATCGACGCGTGAGTGGCCGTCGCCAAACGCCCGCAGCACACGATCGACGACGCGCGTGAAGTCGGCGGTGGACACCGCCCCCGCACCGAGTTCCTTCGCCGCATCCCGCAGCAACGCGTCGAGATCGACGCGCCGGAGTTCGCGGTAGGCGAACTGCCGGTCGAGCAGAGAACGCAGCGCCGCCAGATCGTCGCGCACGTTCTCCGCCGTCAACGTCGCCTTCGCCGCACGCGGCTCGGGCAACTCGGCGGGGCGCTGCGCGCCGCGGTTCGCCGCGCGCAGGCGTTCGCGGTTCTCCTTGGTCATCGGCACGGCCGGCAGTTCGCGGCGTTCGCCCGTCGCCAGGTCCTGCACGACGAGATCGACGGCCTCCCCGACCTTCACCCCCATCGCCGCGAGCAGCGCTGGCAGGTCTTCGTTCATGCGTCGCCAGGCGCGGTCGCCGCACAGCCGGATGGCCTCGCGCTGCAGCGTCGGGGTGTCGACGCCCGCGATCGACTGCAGCGACCACCAGGTGTCGTCGGCGATCTGCACCTCGATGCCGGCGGCAACTTCGCGCATGCCGCGGAACGGCGAGATCGCGGGGCCTTGGCGATCGATGTCCTGGGCCGGCATCGCCATCGCGACGGCGAGGCAGAGCAGAACGAGTCGGACGACGTTCTTCATGGCAGGACTTGCTGGCCGACGGGGTGGCTGGAGATGCGCGGTACTCGCGGCAGCGGCAGTGGGTGCTTCGCCCACGCGCGCGGACGTTCGGCCCACCAACTGACGAGCGCCGCGAACGGACCGAGCAGCAGCGTCGCCGCGACCCAGAACCGCCGGGCCGGCGCGTCGGCGCCGAGTCGCTGCAGTCGGTTTCGCACCGACCATGCGCAGCCGACCGCGAGGCCGAGCGTCGTCAGCAGCAGCCACGGCCGTCGCCAGTTGGCGACCAGCGGATCGAGGAGCACCGGCCAGCGATCGCGCACCGGCTGCGCCGCGGCGATCGCCTGCAGCACCGGCGGCCGCACCGACGACAGCAGCCAGGCGACCGACGCGTGCCATCGTTCCGCGAGCGTGCGCGGCGTGAACTCGTGCGACCAGGCTGCGAGCGTGCCGTCGCCGGCGAACTCGGCGCGCCACGACAGCAGGTCGTAGTCCTGCACGCGCACCTCGGGCAGCTTGTCGTTCGACGACTCCGTCGTGCGCGCGGACCTGGGTTCGCCGATGCGGATCAACTGTCCGCCGCGCAGGGCGTACACCCCGCGGGCGCCCTCGACCACGGCCTCGCGCTGCTCGTCGGTAGCCGCGTCGTCCCACTCGAACTCGACGACCCGGTCGCCGTCGGGAAGCGCCGTAGCCACGAAGTGCCCCTCGGACGCGTCGTACCGCCACAAGTCGCTGCCCAGCGGTTCGGCGATCACGGTCTGCGACTCACCGCGGGGGCCGAGCCCGCCGACCCTGGAGCCCGGGGCGAACGGGGCCTGCTCCGGGCCTTTGCCGACGCGACGGAACCGCGAACGTTCGACGACGAACGCGACGCCGTCGCCACCGAGCGTGATGCCGCCCTGCGTATGCGCCCAACGCCCGAACCGGGGCGCCTCGACGCGCACGGACTGCGGTCCGCCCAACGGCACCGGGTGGCGCATTTCCGTCGTGTCGCGGCGTCCGAGGGTGATGTCGAGCGGGCGATGTTCGGCATCGACCAGGTGCACCACGCCATCGACCGAGTCGCGCGCTTGCAGCGCTACGCGCCCCGCATGCACGACCGGTTCCGGATACGCCCTGTGCAGCTTCCAGATCGCGTCGCCGAGCGCCTCGCGGTTGAACGCCGAGAACAACAGCGCAGCGAGCACGAGCAGCGGCGCCACGATCCCGACGCGCAGGCCACGCGGCAACGGCAGGTCCGGATCGCGCGTCCAGCAGGAGGCCCGCGCGCCGACCGCGAACAGCAGCACGCCGGCCACGACGTTCGCCCCCGCGAACCACGTGCAGTCGTGGTTGCGCTGTGCGTCGGCCGCGATCCACCACGCCATGGTGCACACCACCACGACGGCGACGCCGGCGTTCAGCAGCCGCGCCCACCACGCGAACGGCAACGAGCCGGCGGCGAAGCCGATCGCCGTCGCCGGCACCGCAGTCGTCATCGTCGCCCAGTGCGCCGGCACCTGCCGGAACCAGCCGAACTCGAACAAGCGGTCGCTGACCCAGAACGCGACCGTGCCGACCAGCGGCACCAGCACGAACCAGACCGCCATCACCGTCGCACAGCCGTGGATGCGCGACCTCACGATCGCCCTGGTCGCGAGCGGCCGCTGCGCGAGGAACTCGCGCGTGCCGAGCGCCTCGTCGAAGCACGCGGCGACGGCGCCGAGCAGCACCCCGGCGCCCAGCGTCACGTAGTACAGCGCTTCGAACGCACCCGGCGAGGCGACGAAGGAGTAGAGGAACGAGTGCTCGGTCAGCGAGCAGCCGAGCGCGGCGCTGCCCGCGCAGGCGAAGAACAACCACCAGACCGAGTCCTTGCCCAGCAACCGATTCATCGCCCACCTCCGGCGGGAGCAGCCAACGCGTCGAGCGGCTCGCGCAGGATGCCCGGTCGCTCCGGTCCGGCGAGGTCGAGGAACAGCTCCTCGAGGCTCGGCGGCACCGGTGGCGTCAGTTCGCCGGTCGCCCGCAGCTGCGCGAACAGTTCCGGCGGCGCATCGAGCAGCGTGAGGTCGTGGCCGTCGCGACGCGGCGCCGTTCGCAGCACGTGCGGCCCGCTCGGCGGCGATGAGCCGGCCCGCGGCGACCAGGCGCAGCGCAGCACGCGGCGCTTCACGTCGTCGAGCGTGGCGTCGACCAGCAACGCGCCGTCGTGCAGGATGCCGACGCGGTCGGCGATGCGTTCGACGTCGTGCAGGAAGTGCGAACTCAGCAGCACCGCGCAACCGGTGTCGGCCAGCAGGTCGATCAGCGCGTCGAGCAGTTCGCGCCGCATCACGGCATCGAGGCCGAGTGCTGGGTCGTCGCAGACGAGAAGTTCGGGGTTGCTCGCCACCGCGAGCACCAGGCTGAGTTGCGCGCGCTGCCCTCGCGACAACCGGGGGATGCGCCGGTCGGCCGGCAGGCCGCAGCGCTGCAACGCCTGGTCGGCGAACGCACGCCGGAACGACGGCCGCGTGCCGGCCTCGAACTCCACGGCGTCGCCGACGGTCATCGTCGGGTAGAGGCGGTGGTCTTCGCCGACGTAGCCGATGCGGCCGCGCACCGCCGGCGGCAGCGCGGTGCAATCGTGGCCGAGCACCGTGGCCCGACCCGCATGCGGCTGCAGGAAGCCGAGCAGGATGCGCAGCGCCGTGGTCTTGCCGGCCCCGTTGCGCCCGAGCAGCGCGTAGACCTGGCCAGGCTCGACGCGGAACGACAGCCCCTGAAGGACGGGCTGCGTGCCAAACCAACGGGCGACGCCCGCGAACTCCACCACCGGTGCACTCATGGCTGCCTCCGCTTGCCTTCGAATTGCACTTCGTCGAGACCCTGGCCGAGCGCCTTCTTCACGTCCTCGGCGGTGAAGCCAAGGTGGAACGCCTCGGTGGCCGCCCGCCGCATCAGGTCGAGCAGTTGCTTCTTCTTCTCGCCCTGCGCGAGGTCGCTGCCGCGGTCGCTGACGAAGCAACCGGCCCCCTGCCGCCGCACCACCACCCCGTCGCGCTCGAGCGCTTCGTAGGCGCGCACGACGGTGTTCGGGTTGATCGCCAGATCGCGCGCCAGCTCACGCACACTCGGCAGCCGGTCGCCGGCCTTGGCGGTGCCCTTGGCGACCGCCGCCTTGACGGCGAACACAACCTGCTCGAACAGGGGCTCAGGCGACCTTGGGTCGATGCGGATCAACACGGTTCAGTGTTCCTACTGTGCTAGTTCAACCATAACAGTTGACGGAGCCAGCGTCAAGCCCGTTCCCTCGGCCCAGCCCTTCCGCGGCGCCATCGGGCGAAGTACGGTCGCCTCGCCGCCATGACCAACCCGACGCCAGCGTCCCGTCCGACCGACAAGTTCACCTTCGGCCTGTGGACCGTCGGCTGGCAGGCGCGCGACCCGTTCGGCGAGGCGACGCGGCCGCCGCTCGATCCGGTCGAGACCGTGCACCGCCTCGCCGGACTCGGCGCCTACGGCGTCACCTTCCACGACGACGACCTGATCCCGTTCGGCAGCGACGAGGCCACGCGCGCGCGGCATGTCGCCCGCTTCCGGGAGGCGCTGACGGCGACCGGCATGCGCGTGCCGATGGTCACCACCAACCTGTTCACGCACCCGGTGTTCAAGGACGGCGCCTTCACCGCGAACGACCGTGCGGTGCGGCGCTTCGCGCTGCGCAAGGTGATGCGCAACCTCGACCTCGCCGCCGAACTGGGCGCGCAGACCTACGTGTTCTGGGGCGGCCGCGAGGGTGCGGAGTACGACATCGCCAAGGACGTGCGCGTCGCCCTCGACCGCTTCCGCGAGGCGATGAACGTGCTGACGACGTACTGCCGCGACCGCGGCTACGCGCTGCGCTTCGCGATCGAGCCCAAGCCCAACGAACCGCGCGGCGACATCCTGCTGCCGACGATCGGCCACGCGCTCGCGTTCATCGGCACGCTCGAGCACCCGGAGATGGTCGGCCTCAACCCGGAGGTCGGTCACGAGCAGATGGCGGGCCTGAACTTCGTGCACGGCATCGCCCAGGCCCTCTGGCACGGCAAGCTGTTCCACATCGACCTGAACGGCCAGCGCGGCATCAAGTACGACCAGGATCTGGTGTTCGGGCACGGCGACCTGCTGAGCGCCTTCTTCCTCGTCGATCTGCTGGAGACCGCCGGCTACGACGGCCCGCGCCACTTCGACTACAAGCCGTCGCGCACCGAGGATCTCGATGGTGTGTGGGCGTCGGCGGCCGCGAACATGCGCACCTACCGGCTGCTGCGCGAGCGCGCGGCGGCGTTCCGCGCCGACCCCGCAGTGCAACAGGCCCTGCGCGCGGCGCGCATTCCCGACCTCGCGGTGCCGACGCTGGCGGCCGGCGAGTCGGTGCAGGCGCTGGCGCGCGATCGCGCCGCCTTCGAGGACTTCGACGCCAACGCGGCGGCCGCGCGCGGCTGCGGGTACGTGGCCCTGCAGCAGCTCGCCCTCGAGCACCTGCTGCGCGCGCGCTGAACGGCGGTCAGCGTGAACGCCGGCTCGGGCGCGAGCGCGACCGGCTCGGCCCGCCACCGAGATCCGGCGAACGATCGCCGGGCACGTGGTACCGCGACAGGATGCGCGGCAGCGCCGCGCGCGCCTCGGCGGCGTCGAGCAGCACCGTCGACCCGCTGGTCAGCTTGATCACGACCTCGCCCTTCGCCGCGTCGACGAGCCGCGCGAAGTCGCGCATGTCCACCGGGCGCTCGCCCGAGACGGTGGCGACGACATCGTTGGCGAACGGTTCGTAGCCGACGTTGACCCGGTCGGCGAGCACGTGCGCGAGCACGACCACCTCCTGCTGCTCCGGCCGCCGCAGCCCCGAGTAGTAGAGGTGCAGCAGCTCCTTCGGCGCCTTGTCCCACCAGTGCTCGCCCCAGATGCGCAGGAACTCGGCCGTCAGCCGTTGGAACACCAGGCCACCGAACAGGAACCACATCGGCCGCCGGTCGAACTCGGTGCGCGGCACCAACCACGCCATCGGCTGCATCGTCATGCGCACGACGACGACCTTGCCGCGCCGCAGCACCCGCGCCTTCACCACGTCGCCGCAGTGGTGGTCGCCGATGACCGCGTCGAACTGGCAGCGCCAGCGGCCGCGATAGCGCACGGTGCCGTTGTCGGCGATGCGCAGACCGTCGAGTTCCATCAGCACGTCGCCGACCTCGAGCTGCCCCCACGCGCTCGACCCGAACTGCACGGCGGTGATCAGCACGCCCGACTGCGCGGACTGCATGCCGAGGTGCGCGCGCAGCGCCTCGTTCTCGAGCGGCTGCGTGGTGATGCCGATGCCGGGCACCTGCGGATCGACCTTCGCCGCCACGCCGGCGAGGAAGCGCTCGATGATCGGAGCAGGCACCATCTCGCCGATGTTCTCGGCGTCCGGCAGCGCCTGGAACGCGATGCCGACCACGCGGCCGCGCGAGAACACCGGGCCGCCGCTGTTGCCCTCGTTGATCGCCGCGTCGACGGTGACCGCGAGCAGGTGCCGCTGGCTGTGTTCGTAACGCTGCACCTCGATGCGCGAGACCACGCCTTCCGTGATCGACACTTCCTCGCCGCCGATCGGGTAGCCGACGACCTGCACCGCTTCGCGCAGCGCCGGCAGGTGGCCGATGCGGGCCGGCTTGATGCCGCGCGTGAACGCCTTGTCGTCGACGTGCAGCAGGGCCAGGTCGCAGTCGTGGCTGATCGCGACGACGCGCGCGGTCGCCTTCGACGGATCGTCCTGCTTCTGCACCTGCACGAACGTCGCGTTGGCGACCACGTGAGCGCCGGTGAGGATGCGGCCCGGCCCGACGATCACGCCCGAGCCGGTGCTGCCGCGCGGCGCCACGCTCTGCCACGGGCACTCGTAGTCGGGGTCCTGGTAGGTGCTGTAGACGCGGACGACTTGCGGATGGGTCATGGGCGGCAGCCTCGCGACGGCCGCGTCGCGAGGCGGAGCACGGTAGCGACGCCGGGCGGCCATGCGAACGGCAGCACCCCGCCGGCCGGCCTTTCTGGCGGCCGGGCGAATACGCCGCGACCTCGACGGTCTCGTCGCGGTGGTTATCGTGCGGGACCGCAGTCGGCGATCCTCGCGCCGCTGCCCTCGTTCCCCATGCTCCACCGCCTCTCGTGCGCCGTAGTCGCGGCGTTCCTCTTCCCGCACGCCATCACGGCCCAAGGCATTGACCCGATCGGGCGCGTGCACCCGAAAGCGCTGCCGCTGGCGCAAGTCGCCACGCTCGCCGTGCCAGCGATCGATCGTGTCGCGATCTCCGCGGAGGACCAGCAGCGGCGCCGCAACGGCGACGCGCCCCGGTTCGCGATCCCGTTCGCCATCGCCGCCGATCCGACGACGCACGGCACCTGGGAGCAACTCGACGGAACGTGGTCGCTCTGGCGCCTGCGCCTGCACGCGCCGAACAGCAGCCACGTCAACCTCGGCATCGCCGACTTCGCGATGCCGCCCGGCGCGCGCTGCATGGTCTACGAAGCGAACTACGCCGACGTGCTGCGGCCGTTCGACGCCACGGATCACTCGCCGACCGGCGAACTGTGGACGCCGATCGTCGGCGGGGAGCAGATCGTCGCCGAGATCTACGTGCCGACCGCGCTGCGCCCGCAGGTCCGCTGCCACATCGTGCAGGTCGGCGCCGGCTACCGCTTCTTCGGCGCCGGCGATGACGCCCTCGGCTCGCCCGAGGGCAGCGGGTCGTGCAACATCGACGTGGTGTGCCCGCAGGGCACGCCATGGGTCGCCGAGATCCCGGCGATCGCGGCGATCAGCACCGGCGGCTCGTTGTTCTGCAGCGGCTCGATGATCAACAACACCGCGCAGGACGGCCGCAACTTCTTCCTGACCGCCTTCCACTGCGGCATCACGTCGGGCAACGCCGCGTCGCTCGTCTGCTACTGGAACTACCGGGAGACGACGTGTGGTGGCGGCGGCGCCAACCTCTTGCAGTTCACCACCGGTTCGACGTGGCGCGCCGGCTGGAGCACGTCGGACTTCACGCTGGTCGAGCTCAACAGCGCGCCGAACGCCGCCTGGGGCATCACGCACGCGGGCTGGAACCGCGGGACGAGCAACGCCCCGTCGACCGCGGCGACGGCGATCCACCATCCGAGCGGCGACGCGAAGAAGATCTCGTTCGAGTACCAGGCGACGGCGGTCACCAGCTACGGCGGCTCGTCGGTGCCCGGCAACGGCTCCCACGTTCGCGTGATCGACTGGGACGACGGCACCACCGAGGGCGGATCCTCGGGCTCGCCGCTGTTCGACCAGAACCGCCGCATCATCGGCCAGCTGCACGGCGGCAGCGCCGCCTGCGGCAACAACTCGTCGGACTGGTACGGGCGCTTGGCGAGTTCGTGGACCGGCAACGGCACCAACACCACGCGGCTCTCGAACTGGCTCGACCCGCTTGCCACCGGCCAGACGACGATCGACACGCGCCTGCCGGGCGTCTACGCGACGGCGACGAGCTATGGGAACGGCTGCTACACGACCTGGGGCACCTTCGCGCAGACGTTCGCCGCCAACACCTTCGACCTCGGCGGCACCGCCAGCACGACGGTGACGGTGGCGCTGCAACCGATCGCCAACGGCTACACGGTGCAGTCGGGGCCGAACGCGTGGTTCACGCCGGTCAGCGCCAACCTCGGGCTCGGCGACGACGCGCTCAGCGTGGCCATCACGCTGCCGTTCTCGTTCCCGTACCCGGGCGGCAATGCGACGCAGATGCGCATGTGCAGCAACGGCTACCTGTGGGTCGGCGGCACGCAGACGCTCGCCGACTACTCGCCGACGCTGGCCGAACTCGCGTCGGGCGCGGCGCGGTTCGCACCGGCGTGGATGGACCTGGCGCCCAACCTGGGCGGCAGCTGCCACTACGACGTCGACCCGACCAACACCGCCGTCTACTTCACCTGGAACAACGTGCCGCACTACGTGGCCAGCGGGCCAGTGCCGGCGGGCAACACCTTCCAGGTCGTGCTGCGCAACAGCGGCGCGGTCGAGTACCGCTACCGCGCGATCCAGAGCCAGATCAACACCGCGATCACCGGCTGGTCGCGCGGCGCCACGTTGGCGCCGCCGGCGACCGACATCTCGGCGGCGATGCCGTTCTCGGTCACCGTCGACGCCGTCGGCCTGACGTTCACGCCGGTGAACCGCCCGGTGCTCGGCACCACGCAGACGTGCAACCTGACCAATGTGCCCAATCCAGGCGCGAGTTTGGGGGCAGTCGTGATCGACTTCGTGCCGGCGATCCCGCCGATCGACCTCGGCCTCTACGGCGCGCCGCTGTGCCTGCTCTACCAGCAGCCGGCGGTGGTGCAGGGGCTGCCGCCGCTCGGTGTGTCGACGCCGTGGAGCCTGACGCTGCCGAACAACCCGTCGCTCGCCTCGGCGCACGTCTACGTGCAAGGCGCGGCGCTGATCCCACCCGGCACCAACGCACTGGACGTGCTGACCAGCAACGGCGTCGACCTGATGCTCGGCACGCTGTAGGCGTCAGCGGCGCAGGCTGGCGGCGAACGCAGCGTGCTGGTCGGTCGCGAGACCGGCGCGCACGGCCGCATGCAACGCGGCGTCGTCGCCAGCCAGCAGTGCCGGCACGTCGAGGCACAGGCCCGGAAACGCGCGGCTCGCGAGCACGCCTGGTCGGTCCGCAGAGATCGGTTCGTAGCGGCCATCCCGCAACTCGAACCAGTCGACCTCCGCATCTTCGGCGCGGAGCACGAGATACTCGCGAACGCCGGCGCGCCGGTAGACTTGCAGCTTCTGGTGCATGTCGTAGCTGACGGAGCTCGCGGCGACCTCGACCAGCAGTTCGGGCGCGCCGACGACATGGTGGTCGGCATCGACGCGCGAACGCCCCGTCGCGCCGAGGATGCGCAACATGAGGTCCGGCTGCACTTCGTTGTCCTCGTCGACACGCAGCGTGGCGTCGATCGCGTGGGCGACGCCGGGCGTGCCGGCGGCATAGACCGCGAGCCAACCGCACAGGAGCCCGTGCGGCTCGGCGTGGAACGTGAGTCGTACGGGAGAAGGCATGTAGACCACTCCTTCGAGCAGCTCCGCCTTCTTCAGTCCCGGCATCGCCAGGTAGCGCCGTTCGAACTCGGTGCGGGTGAGCCGATCCCCCGCATGCAGCACCGGAATCCTCGGCGAGGTCGTCATCAGCGGTAGCACGACTACTTGGTGCGCCGCCGGGGGCAAGCCCCTCCATCGAATCGAGCCGCGCGGCCGAGAACGACGGCCATCGGGCCGGGCCGCACGCCGCCGTCAGAGGAACCAGTCGCGCTGCTCGGGCGCGGGCGCCTGCTGCGGCAGCGGCGCGTTGGCAGCGACCATCTCCTCGAGCCACCAGTTGGTGCTGTTGTAGAGGCAGGTCACCTCGCGGCACTCGTGGCTCGCGTCGAAGCTGCCGAGGATGCCGGCGGTCGCGTGCTGTGCCGCCGGCGGCACTTCCCACAGCGACTTGCCGCCGAGCTGGGCCTTCTCGACGCCGCGGTGCGCCGGGCAGTTGAACGTGCCGAGCGGCGTCAGCACCTGCCGCAGCATCTGCATGTGGCAGACCTTCGGCTGGTGCGTGTAGTCGCGCCAGGTTCCGGCCATCAGCACGCGCAGGTTGGTGCTGGCGAGCACGCGGAACCCGGGGCGCACGACGGCCCGCGCCTCGGCGAGGTTCTGCTGGATGCGGGCGATCACCGCCTTCAGTTCGGCCTCGGTCTTCGCGGGATCCATCACCTCGGCGCCGTCTTCCTGCCGCTCGAGGAACGGCTTGAACGAGATGTAGTCGAACTGCGCATCCGACGCGCGTTTGGCCGCCATCACCATCTCGTGGATGTTCTCGATGATCTTCACGGCACCACGGCTGCCGCCCTTCCAGGTGATGACGAACGAGAAGCCGAGCTGCAAGGCGGGGTTCGCCGCCTTGATCTTCGGCATCCACGAGCAGATCTCGTCGAGGTTGCAGGTCGCACTCGACGGGTTGTGCATGCGCCGGAACACCTCGTTGCTGCCCGAGTCGAGCGACAGCCGCACCCAGTCACCGTCGGTGAAGAACGGCGCTGCCGCCAGCAGCTTCTCGCCGCGGCTGCCGTTGCTGACCACCGCGACCGACAACCCGAGCTGCTTGAGGAACTGCACGAACGCCACGAAGCCCGGATAGAGCGTCGGCTCGCCGCCGCCGATCAGGATCACGCTGCGCAGGCCTCGTTCGGCCATGCGCTCGATCGACGCACGCAACTGCTGGTCCTCGTGCTTCTCCTTGCTGTTGAGGATGTCCCAGTCGATGCAGTGGTCGCACTTGTAGTTGCACGCCGTCGTCAGATCCAAGTTGATCGACAGCGGGGCGATGTCCGGCATGTCGGGTGTCGGCTTGCCCGCGGCGACCGCGGCCCGCGCGGCGCGCTGCCACTGCACGTAGTCGACGACCTTCGGCCACAGGCTCGGCTGCTGCAGCTTCTGCGCGAAGTCGTGGACGCGTTCGACGGACTTGCCGTCAGTGCCCGGCGCCGAGGGCGGCGAGGACGGCCGCGTAGAGTCGGAGGCGGAGGGCGAGGACGTCGGCCGAGGTTGTGGTGCGTTCACGGGGCGCGTGCGGCAGGGTGGCGACGAGACCATACACGAGCGCGTACAGCGGATCCTGCACGTTCCGCTGCCGGCCGTCGGGCGTCGTGAAGGCGATCGAGTAGCCGGGGCCGATGGACCGGTCGATGCGCGCGCCGTTCACCACCAGCCACGCCGGCCGCGGCGGTTCCGGCGTGTGCACGAGATGCAGCGAGACGGCGATCGCGTCGGCAGGTCCACGCAGTTCGAACTGCACGACGTTGGCGCGTGCGTCGGCACTCGCGTCGGTCTGCCGCACGTTCGTCGGCACCACGTCGCGCGGCAGTTCGACGAGCGCTTGCACGACGCTGAGCACGTGCGACAGCGAGTCGGCGACCATCGCCGGCCCGGTGCCCGACGGGCCGAGCCCCATCGCGATCGTGCGCACGGGTTGCCCGCGGAGTGCGGGATGCAGTTCGAACAGGGCTGGCAGCACGAACGGCCACTGGCAGTTCTCGACCAGCAGCAGGCCCCGCTGGCGGAACGCAGCGATGCGCTCCAGTCCGGCCGCAGCGTCCACGGCGGCGACGAGCGGCTTCTCGCACAGGCACGGTACGCCGGCCGCGAGCGCCGCGTCGAGCCCCGCCAGGTGGCCGTCGACCGGGGCAGCGACGACGAGCACGTCGACGGCGCGCGCGAGGGCGCGCGCATCGGCGGCGGCGTCCACCGGATGGCGAAGCGCCACGGCCAGCAACGCCGCCGCGCGCTGCGCACTCGCACGATCGCGGCCGGCGACCGCCGTCACCCGCGCACCCGCGGCCTCGAACGCGCTCGCGAGGAACGGGCCGAGCCCCTGGCGCGTACGGGCGGCGCCGACGATGCCGACCCGCAGCGGCGCTGCCGGCTCGACGGGATCGACAGGAGACGCGCTCGACGCCACGTGCCGCAGGCTACTGCGCGCTCCCGGCTGCCGGTAGGCACTGACGACGCGCCCACGACACGCGAATCTTCGTGAGCCCCCACTGTTCCGCCGCGCACGGCGCCGCGAAGCTCTGCGCATGCCGTTCGTCCGCGCGCTGCCGTTCGTCGCCTGCCTCCTCGCAATGCTGCACGCCCAGGAGCCGCGCGTGCAAACGAGCCGGCCCGCGGGCAAGGAACTGCTGAAGCTGCCGAAGGAGGACGACGCCTTCGGCTTCGTCGTGTTCGGCGATCGCACCGGCGGCCCCGTCGCCGGCATCGAGGTCCTGAAGCAGGCGGTGGCCGACACCAACCTGCTCGACCCCGACCTCGTCTTCACGGTCGGCGACCTGATCAACGGCTACAACGCCGACGCCGCGTGGAAGGCGCAGGCCAAGGAATACAAAGACGCGATGGCGAAGCTGCGCATGCCGTGGTTCCCGGTCGCGGGCAACCACGACATCTACTGGCGCGGCGAGGGCAAGAAGCCCGAAGGCGAGCACGAACGCAACTTCGAGGCGACGTTCGGGCCGCTGTGGTACGCGGTTCGGCACAAGCAGTGCGTCTTCATCGCGCTGTACTCCGACGAGGGCAATCCGGCGACCGGCGAGAAGGACTTCGGCAAGCCGGAGTGCCAGCGCATGAGCGAGGCGCAGTTCGCGTGGCTCGGCGAGACGCTGCAGCAGAACAAGCAGGCGCGGCACGTGTTCGTGTTCCTCCACCACCCGCGCTGGCTCGCTCGCTACGGGACCGACTGGGACCGCGTGCACGCGCTGTTCGCAGCGGCCGGCAACGTCACCGCGGTGTTCGCCGGGCACATCCACCGCATGCGCTACGACGGCACGAAGGACGGCATCCAGTACTACACCGTCGCCAGCGTCGGCGCGTCCCTCGAGTTCAAAGCGCCGCAGGCCGGGTTCCTGCACCAGTACCACGTCGTCACCGTGCGGCCGGAGGGCATCACCGTCGCCGCGTTGCCGGTCGGCACCGTGCTCGACGTCCAGCAGATCACCGGCACGCTCAGCGAGGAAGTCGACCTCGCGCACGAACGCATGCAGCCGTCGCGCACCGGCTGGATCGCCGCGGGGGCCGGCCCGGCGTTCGGCGTCGATGGCGCCATCGACGCACTGCTGACGCTGCGCTGCGACAACCCGACGAGCCGGCCACTCGAGTTCGAGCTGATCCCGGCGGCGACCGCGGGCTTCCTGTTCTCGCCCGACCACCAGCACGTCATCGTGCCGCCGGGCCAGCAGGCGACGACGACGTTCGCCGTGCGCCGCGCTGCCGAAGCGACGCCGCGGTTCCGGGTGCCGGACCTGGAGGTGCGCTGCGACTACCTCGCCGCCCACCAGCGCATCGCACTGCCGCGACGGACGTTTCCGCTGCCGCTGCCGCCGCCCGAGGACCTCGGCCGCGCGCCGAACGTGCGCGAAGGCGTGCTCGTGCTCGACGGCCAGAACGCCTGCGTCGAATGGCCTGCCGCCGGCGCGCGCGTGCCCGACGGCCCGTTCACCGTCGAGTGCCACGTGCGCGGCGACGACCTGACCGGCCGCCGGCCGATCGTCGCCAAGACCGAGAGCAGCGAGTTCGGGCTGTACGGCAGCGACGGCACGCTGACGTTCCTGGTGTTCCTCGGCGACCGCTACACGACGGCGAAGAGCGCGGCCAACGTGCTGCACAAGGGCCAGTGGCACCACGTCGCCGGCGTGTTCGACGGCAGCGAGCTGCGCGCCTACGTCGACGGCAAGCTGGTCGCGCGCGCCGCCGGCCGCGGCGCCCGCAAGACCAACGCCCTGCCGCTGTTCGTCGGCGCCGACCCCGGCAGCAACGGCTCGCCGGGCTCGTTCTTCCACGGCTCGATCGACGACGTGCGCATCAGCAAGGTCGCGCGCTACGCCGGCGAGTCGTTCGCGCCGCCCGTGCGGCACGAACGCGACGACGACACCCTGTGGCTGCTGCCGTGCGACACCGACTTCGGCCCGTGGACGCCGGACGCGTCGGGGAACGGCGCGCACGGCGTGCATCGCGGCAGTGCGCACTGCACCGTGGAGTCGCGGCAGCGCGTTCGTTAACACGTGCGGATGACCGACCGCCGTCCTGCCGTGCGCCGCCGCCGGCAGCCCGTCCTCACCGCGCGCACCGCCGACCGCCACGTCCTCTACCAGATCGCGGTGCAGGCACCGGAGATCGACGCCGCGTTCTACGACCGGTGGTTCCGCCGCCTCACCGGGCGCCCGCTGCGCATGCTGCGCGAGGACTTCTGCGGCACCGCGGTGCTCAGCTGCCACCACGTGAAGCGGCACCCCGAGAACCGCGCACTCGGCGTCGACCTGCACTGGCCGACGCTGGCCTGGGGCCGCATCCACAACGTGCGCAAACTGCTCGACGCCGAACAGCAGCGCCGCCTCGAGCTGCGCCAGGCGAACGTGCTCGACGTGCGCGCGCCGAAGGCCGACGCGATCCTCGCGCTCAATTTCAGCTACTCGGTGTGGAAGACGCGCGCGCAGCTGCTCACCTACCTGCGCAACTGCTTTCGCTCGCTGCGGCCCGGCGGGCTCGCGTTCCTCGACGCCTGGGGCGGCCCCGACGTGCTGCGGCAGACGACCGACAAGACGCGCCATCGCGGCTTCGTCTACGAGTGGGAGCAACGCGCCTTCGACCCGGTCAGCCACGAGATCGAGTGCGCGATCCACTTCGCGTTCCCCGACGGGTCACGGCTGCGCGACGCGTTCGTCTACGACTGGCGGCTGTGGTCGCTGGCCGAACTGCGCGAACTGTTCGCCGAGGCGGGGTTCACGGACATCGAAGTGCTGTGGGAAGCGACCGACGGCAAGACGGGCACCGGCAACGGCGTCTTCTACCGGACCGAGCGCGGCGGCATGGACGAAGCCTGGATCGCGATCGTGGTCGGCAAGAAGCCGGTGTGAACGAGCCTCGGGGGCAACCCGCGGCCGGTTCGCCTGCGGGCGCGGCGCGGACCTTGCTTGTGCGCCCGCCGATCCGCACCATGCTCGCCCCTTGCAGTCCGCCCCGCCGGTGACGGCGCCCGGACCGTTCGCAACGAGCACGCATGCACACCCTCGTCATTCTCGGCGCCGGCAAGATCGGCCGCATGGTCGCCCACCTCATGACCTCGTGCGGCGACTACGCCGTGCGCGTCGGCGACGTCGCCCAGCCCGCCGTCGACCACCTCACGCGCAAGTACCCGCAGGTGAAGGGCCAGGTCGTCGACTTCGGCAACGGACCGAGCCTGGACGCGATCCTGAAGGGCGCCTGGGGCGTGATCAGCTGCGCGCCGTACCACTGCAACCCGCTGATCGCCGAGCGCGCCAAGGCGCACGGCGTGCACTACTTCGACCTGACCGAGGACGTCGAGGTCACGCAGCAGGTGAAGGCGCTCGCCGACGGCAGCAAGACGGTGTTCGCGCCGCAGTGCGGGCTGGCGCCCGGCTTCATCACGATCACTGCCAACCATCTGATGAAGTCGATGACCGACGTCAGCACGCTGCGGCTGCGCGTCGGCGCCCTGCCGCGCTACCCGAGCAACCGCCTCAAGTACAACCTGACCTGGAGCACCGAGGGGCTGATCAACGAGTACTGCAACCCGTGCGAGTCGGTCGAAGGCGGCCAGCTCACGTCGGTGCCGCCGCTCGAGCAGCTCGAACGGCTGACCATCGACGGCGTCGAGTACGAGGCGTTCAACACCTCGGGCGGGCTCGGCACGCTCGCGATCACGTTGAAGGACCGCGTGCGCAACGTGAACTACAAGACGATCCGCTACCCGGGGCACTGCGAGCTGATGAAGTTCCTGCTGCACGACCTGCAGATGGAGGACCAGCAGGGCCTCCTGCGCGACATCTTCGAGAAGGCGCTGCCGACCACGTTCCAGGACCAGATCGTGATCTTCGTGTCGGCGACCGGGAAGTACCACGGCCGCACGACCGAGCGCACCTACGCGAAGACCATCTACCACCAGCACATCGACGGCGAGAACTGGAGCGGCATCCAGATCACGACGGCCGCCGGCGTCACCGGCATCGTCGACATGGTGCGCGCGGGCCAGCTGCCGACGTCGGGGCTGCTGAAGATGGAGAACGTCGACTACGAGCAGTTCCTGAAGAACCGCTTCGGCAAGTACTACGCCTGATCGGCGGCGACGCTCGACAAGCGCTGGCTCGGCCGCGGACCGCTCGCCAGAATCCCGCGCCATGAAGTTCCCGCTGCTGTGCGCGATGATGTTCCTCCAGTTCTTCGTCTGGGGGAGCTGGTACGTGACCGCCGGGACGTTCGTGCCGGCGATGGGCTGGCCGCAGACGACGACCGGCTGGGTCTACTCGGCGGGACCGATCGCGGCGCTGATCTCGCCGCTGTTCCTCGGCCTGATCGCCGACCGCTACTTCGCGTCGCAGCGCGTGCTCGCGGTGATGCACGGCCTCGGGGCCGTGGTGATGCTCGTGCTGATCCCGGGCGCGATCGAGGCGAAGGACGCGACCTACTTCGAGTGGTACGTGCTCGCCTACATGCTCTGCTACATGCCCACGCTCGGGCTGTCGAACACGGTCGCGTTCAGCCACATCGAGAACGCGGAGAAGCAGTTTCCCCTGGCGCGCGTGTTCGGCACGCTCGGCTGGATCGCGGCGGTGACGTTGGTCAGCAAGGGCATGGGTGCCGACCAGAAGCCGGTGATGTTCCTCGTCGCCGGTTATTCGTCGCTGGCGATGGCCGTGCTCAGCTGGATGCTGCCGCACACGCCGCCGCCCGCCGCCGGCAAGCAGGTCAGCCTCGGCGAGATGCTCGGCCTCGGCGCACTCGGCCTGCTGCGCGACCGGGCATTCGCGGTGTTCCTGCTCTGCTCGTTCCTGACCTGCATCCCGCTCGCCGGTTACTACGGCTTCGGCAACCAGTTCGCCGGCACGGTCTGGTCCGAGCCGGGCTTCTACCTGACCTTCGGGCAATGGGCCGAAGTGCTGTTCATGGTCGTGATGCCCGCGTGCTTCGCGCGCCTCGGCGTCAAGTGGATGCTCGCGGTCGGCATGCTCGCGTGGGTCATCCGCTACGGGCTGTTCGCGCTCGCCGCCGGCTCGGCGCCGCCAACCGCGTGGATGGTGCTCGGCGGCATCCTGCTGCACGGCATCTGCTACGACTTCTTCTTCGTCACCGGCCAGATCTTCGTCGACCAGAAGGCGCGGCCCGAGATCCGCGGCCAGGCGCAGAGCATGTTGGTGCTGGTGACGCAGGGCCTGGGAATGCTGCTCGGCGCGCAGGCGATGACGGAGATCGTCACCGGCAACACCGCGGGCGGCGTCGCCGACTGGGGCACGATCTGGCTGCTGCCCTGCCTGGGTGCGGCAGGGATCCTGGTCGTGTTCTTGCTGCTGTTCCGCGCGCCGGCACGACAGCCGGTCGGCCGCGCGCACTGACGCCCGCGCGCCCGCTGATGTCCTGGCGGGGCGGGGGCGCTACTCGACGAGTTCGAGACCGCGCACGCTGACGAAGCCCCAGCGACCCGTCGCCGCGTCGGCGATCACCAGGCGCACGCGTTGGCCGCGCAGGTCGTCGAGACGCCACCGGAACGGCACGTCGACCTCGTTGCTGCGGCGACCGCGCGTGCTGCGCAGCAGTTCGTCACCGCGCCAGAGTTGCACCGCCTCGCTGCCGCCGAAGACCACGCCGCGAAGTTCGCGCGCCGCCGGCGGCACGACGAACTCCTGCTCGAGCCGGCCGGTCACCGCGTCGCCGCGTGGAGCCACGTAGGTGCAGACGAACCAGGTTCCGTCGGGCCGCTGGGCGAAGGTGAAGGCGTCACCATGCGCATGCCAGCCTGTCGCCTTGCCCGCGGCGAACGTGAGGTTGCGCGGCGCATCCGCTGCGAGCGGCGGCGACGCCTTCGCCGGCGTCGGCTGCCATGCCACACCTCCGGCGGCGACGGTGCTGCGCACGAGCCGCACCGAGTACGGATTCCAGGTCGACAGCGTGTAGACCAGTTCGTGCACGCCGGCCGCCGGCGACGTGCACCACTGCGGCACCAGGTACGGGCCGTACTCGCCGCCCCACTCCTCGTCGCGACCCGGCTCCGACAGGCCATCGTCGTAACCGACCGCGGCGTACTTCTGGTGCATCGTGAGGCCATAGCCGCGGTCGCGCGCCGGATCGAACACGACCACCGGATCGCTCCATGGTCCGATCGGTGCTGGCGCGAAGCGAAGGTGGATGCCGCGCGGCACCGCCGCGTTCGCCGTCATCGCCCAGGTGCCGTCGCCGAGACGACGCACCCCGAGTTCGCCGAGGCAATCGCTGACGACGAGCGGACGCGCTGCACCCTCGTCGGGAACGAAGTCGGGCCAGTACCGCCACGCCGAACGGTTGGCGAGATCCGCGGCAGGAACCTGCGCCAGGAACACGCTGCTCTTGCGGTACGGACCGGTGCCGAAGATCCAGGCGACACCGCCGTCGACGACGATGCTGACGTTCACGAACTTGTCGGTCGCCACGCGGTGCATCAGCTCGAGCTTCGCGAAGTCGTGGCCCGTCGTCGCCGCACACACCGAGTGGCTGTGGCGACCGCTGCGCGCGTTCCAGCCACTGCTGAAGAACACGAGGGTGCGCTCGCCGACGACGACGCCTTCGACCGGCACCTCCATGCCACCGAACGTGAGCCCGGTCACGCCGAGGGCCGCAAACCGCCCGTTCTCCTGCGCGAACCAGCGCAGGGCGGGCACGCCGGTCTTCGGCAGCGGCGCTGGCGCACACCACGCCGCGGCGTCGATGTCCTGGTCCTTGCGATCGTGCGTCCACGAGTCGCCGAACAGGAACACGAGCCGATCGCCGCACGCGAAACTGACACCGAGGTCCGTGCCACGCAGGCCGCGTTCCGCCAGCGCCGCCGGCGGCGTCAGCAGCCCGAGGTGCTCGGTGGCGATCCACCGCGGCGCTGGCGTCTGTGCCGCGAGCCCGGCAGTCACGTGCAGCCACAGCGTCGCGCGACCGAGCATCCTCATGGCGACGACGATACCGGGCGCGGCAGCAGCACGACGACGGCGGCCGAGCCGAGCGCACAGCCGATGCCGATCCACAGCACCGGCGCGAACGACCCGCCGGCCATCAGTTCGCCGACGACGGGCTTGAGCGGCAGCTGCACGAGCCGCGCCAGCGCGTAGAACGTCGCCGCCGCGGTCGCGCGCAGCGCCACCGGATAGTGCGCGCCGAACAACGCCCCGAAGCACGACCACGTTCCCGCACCGAGCCCCATCGCCGCGACCGCGAGCGTGAACACGCGGAACGAACCGGCGACGTCGTCGAGCCGCGCCAGCACCACCGCGTGCCCCGCCGCGAACACGAGGCAGAACAGCACGAACAGCCGGATGCGCCCGAAGCGCGCCGCCAGCACGCCGAACAGCACGTCGGCGAACACGTGTACGGCGTTGACCTGGATCTGGAACCAGCCGACGTCGCTCGCGGGCACGCGGTGCAGCGCCATCAACGCGCGCGGCAGCTCCGCGTAGACGCACCAGAACCCGGCCATGTGCAGCGTCAGCACCGCAAGCAGCACCACGCTCGTGCGGCGGAACGCCGGCGACCACAGCAGGCGCGCGGGCTGCCGTTCGACCGGTGCAGACGCCACGCCGTCGGGCATCGCCCAACGCGCCAGCAGGGCAAGGGCCGCGAGCCCCGCGGAACCCAGGAACACCGCGCGCCACCCGACCTCGGGCGCGAGGAAGCAGCCGACCGCCGCCGCACACGCCATCGCCACCGGACTGCCCGCCTGCAGGAGACCGTGCACGCGGTCGCGCGCGCGGTCCGACCACACTTCGGCGACCACCGCGTGCCCGATCCCCCATTCGCCG
The DNA here is from genome assembly GCA_002343845.1 of Planctomycetes bacterium UBA2386. Next base: position 77,212 of record DDSQ01000186.1, read on the forward strand.
CCGACCCCGAGCCCGCAGACGAAGCGCGCGAGCCACAACGACCAGAAGCCCTGCGCGAGCCCGGTCAGCAGCGCGCCGGTCGAGAACACGACGATGCTCGCGACCATCGCCTGGCGGCGGCCGACCCGGTCGGCGAAGCGACCGAACAGGAAGCCGCCGAGCGCGGTCGCCGCCAGCGACCAACCCTCGATCCACTGCACCGACGACAGCGGCAGCGCCAGTTCGTCGGCGATCGCGCCCTTGGTGAAGGCGAACAGGATCAGGTCGTAGAAGTCGAAGACCCAGCCGAGCCAGCAGAACAGCAGCACGCGCCAGGGGCGGCCGATCACGGCGGCGGCCGGCACGACTACTTCTTCTTCGCGACGCCGAGCGGTTCGCAGCGCAGGCCGTCGAGGAACACCAGCGCCTCGGTGAAGCCCACGACCAGCACGCCATGGACGTCCCGGCCGTCGCGCGGGGCTTCGACGACGAGCGCCCCATCGACCAGCACGCGCACGTTGCCGTCGAACTCGACCGAGAGTTCGAATTCGCGATCACCGAGCGGTCGCTCCACGTACTTCACCTGCTGCCACTTGCTCTTGGCCTTGTCCCAGACGTGCAGTGACACCCCGTCGGACTCCAAGGACGCGTTCCACTGCAGCTGCTCGGCCTCCCCGAGCGCGATCCGCAACGACCCTTTCGGCGTCGCTTGCAGACGCGCCTTGCCGCGCACCGCGAACGGACCCGTCGGCGGCGGCGCGAACGCACGGAACTCGATGCTGTCCTTGCCCGCAGCCAGAACGATCTTGCCGCCGCGCGCGCCGATGCCCGGGTTGGTCCACTTCCACACCGGCTTGAGCGTGGCCAGCAGGCTCGAGAAGCGGTGCTCGGTCTTGGCGTCGTCCTTGCCGAGGATCGACGTGAACAGGGCCTGGCGCGTCGGCAGCACCGCGAGCGGCTTCTGCTGCTTCGCCAGCAGGCGGCGGGCCCACGACGCGCCGGTCGTCGCGCACAGCTGCGCGGTCAACGTCGCCTTCTCGTGGCGCATCGCGAGCTGGTCACGCTTCACCGTCGGCGTCAGGTCGCGCACGATCGAGTCGAACAACGACGCGTTGCCCTTCCGGTGGTGGTCGGCGTAGGCGCTGCGGCGATCGTCGAACGACGGATCGACGCCGTACTTGCCGGCGGGATTGTTGGCCGCGTCGAGCACGCCGAAGGCGACGACCTGGGCCAGGAACGGATCCTGCTGCACGTGGTCGGCCGCCTGCAGGGCCGCCATCTCGACCCCGCACCGCTGCAGCGACTGCGCCGTCCACGGCGGCAGGCCCAGCGTGCCGAGCACTTCCGCGGACAGCTCGGGCCACAGCAGCACGTGCGCTTCGCTGCCGTCGGCCCGCGTGAAGTCCTCGGCGAGGAACGAATACGTCGTCGCGCCCTTCTCGAGGGGCCGGTACGTCGCTTCGCCGGCGTGCAGGTGCACCGCCCCGTTCATCGGCGGCTTCACGCCCAGCTTGTCGAGTGTCGGTCGCAGCGCTTCGAGCGCCGCGAGCGCCTCGTCGGCGAGGCGCGCGGCCAGCGCCTCGTCGAGCTTGCCCGGGTGCAGCGTCAGCGCGAACGACTTGCCGGTCCGCACCACGTCGGCCTGGGCCTTGGCGGGTAACGCAAAGGCGATGGCGAACAGGGCGATCGCGAGGCGCAGGAACATGCGGGCGAGAACCTATCCGCTGCGAACGCAAACCTGCCAGCGCCCGCCCGCGCGGTGGTCGGTAGCATGCGCGCACGGTGGCCGCGACGCGCATGGTGCGCGTTCCGGCCCCGCCCGAGACCCCGATGCGCACCGCCAACCCGATTCTCCGCGCCGACACCTTCGACGTCCGCGCCGACACCGACCAGTCGCGGATGACCATCCTCGGCACGGTGCACAAGACCGGCTTCCTCGTCCTGATCGTGTTCGCGGTCGCGATGTGGCTGTGGAAGGAGTTCCCGGTCAGCCGCGGGGCGATCCCCGCCGGCCTCTATCCGTGGCTGATCGGCGGCCTGATCGGCGGCTTCGTCACCGCGATCGTTACCGGGTTCAAGAAGGAGATCGCCTTCGTCACGGCACCGCTCTACGCCGCCTGCGAGGGCGTGGTGCTCGGCGCGATCTCGGCGCTGTTCGACGCCATCTACCCCGGCATCGCGATCCAGGCGACCGGCCTCACCGCGGCGACGCTGCTCGCCCTGCTGTTCGCCTACCGCTCCGGCCTCATCAAGGCGACCGAGAACTTCAAGCTCGGCGTCACCGCGGCCACCGGCGCGATCTTCCTGATGTACCTGGCCAGCTGGATCCTGGGCATGTTCGGCGTGTCGCTGCCGTTCCTGCACGGCAACGGCGTGCTGTCGATCGGCATCAGCATGGTGATCGTCGTGATCGCGGCGCTCAACCTCGTGCTCGACTTCGACTTCATCGAGCAGGGCCAGGAGAAGGGCGCGCCCAAGCACATGGAGTGGTACGCCGCGTTCGGGCTCCTGGTGACGCTGGTCTGGCTCTACATCGAGACGATCCGCCTGCTGGCGAAGCTGCAGAGCCGCGACTGACGGACCGGTCGCCCGGCCGGCCGCGCGCGGCTATCGTTCCCGCCCCATGTTCGTGCCGCAGCGCAAGCAAACGGTCCCGGTCCGCGTCGGCTCCGCCGTCGTCGGCGGCGGCCACCCGGTCGTCGTGCAGTCGATGACCAACACCGACACGGCCGACGCCGCGGCGACCGCCGACCAGGTCGCCGAGTTGTTCCTCGCCGGCAGCGAGGTCGTGCGCGTGACGGTCAACACGCAGGAGGCCGCGGCCGCCGTTCCCGAGGTCCGCCGCCGCCTGCACGACCGCGGGCTCGCCGTGCCACTGGTCGGCGACTTCCACTACAACGGCCACCTGCTGCTGCGGAAGTACCCCGAGTGCGCGCGCGCGCTCGACAAGTACCGCATCAACCCGGGCAACGTCGGCAAGGGCAAGAAGCACGACGAGAACTTCGCGACGATGATCGCCGTCGCCGTCGAGCACGACAAACCGGTGCGCATCGGCGTCAACGCCGGATCGCTCGACCAGGAACTGCTCGGCGCGCTGATGGACCAGAACGCGCGGTCGTCGACGCCGCAGGACGCGACGACGGTGTTCCTCGAGGCGATGGTGCAGAGCGCTCTGCGTTCGGCTGCCGCCGCCGAGGAACTCGGCCTGCGCCGCGACCAGATTGTGCTCAGCTGCAAGATCAGCCGCGTGCAGGAACTCGTGCGCGTCTACCAGTCGCTCGCCGCGGCCACCGACCACGCCCTGCACCTCGGCCTGACCGAGGCCGGCATGGGCATGAAGGGCATCGTCGGCTCGACGGCCGGACTCGGCATCCTGCTGCAGCAGGGCATCGGCGACACGATCCGCGTGTCGCTGACGCCCGAACCCGGCGGCTCGCGCACCCAGGAAGTGCGCGTGGCGCAGCAGATCCTGCAGGCGATGGACATCCGGCCGTTCCTGCCGCAGGTCACGGCCTGCCCGGGCTGCGGCCGCACCACGTCGAGCTACTTCCAGGAACTCAGCCAGCAGGTCGAGCAGTTCCTGCATGCGCGCATGCCCGAGTGGAAGCGCAGCAAGCCCCAGGCGGCCAGCCTGCAGGTCGCGGTGATGGGCTGCGTCGTCAACGGTCCTGGCGAGAGCAAGGCGGCGCACCTCGGCATCTCGCTGCCCGGCACCGGCGAGGCGCCGCGCGCCCCGGTCTACGAGGACGGCGTGCAGGTTTGCACTCTCGAAGGCCCGCACCTGGCGCGCGACTTCCTGGCCCGCATCGAGGCCTACGTCGCGCGCATGAACTGACGGATTCGCGTCACGCCGGCGCCCGTTCGCGGATGCATACGGCGGCGAGGCGCCGCTCCCGCCCCCAGGCCCCCGTGTCAGCACACATCCGTCACCGCCGAAGCGCCCTGGACCTCCCTCAGGCGCCCTCGTTCGTCGCGTCGGTTTCGCCGGCGAGAACGGCGGCGAGGCGCGCGATGCCGCGGGACAGGATCTTGCGCACCGCGACTTCCGACTTGCCGAGCCGCTGCGCGATCTCCGCGTGCGACATGCCGACCAGCCGCGAACACGTCACGACCTCGCGCTGCTCCTCGGACAGCGCGTCGAACGCAGCTTCCACTGCCGCGAGTTCCTCGCGAGCGCTGGCGTGCTTGCTCGGCGTGCCGCCAAGACCGGCGAGTTCTTCCGGCAACACGGCCTCCCGCGCCGCGGAGCGCTTCTGCGCCCGCCAGTGCTCGAGGTGGTCGACGACCTTGCGGTGCGCGGTCGTGAACAGCCAATCGCGGAAGCCGCTCTCGCCGCCGTGCTGGAAGCGCTCGGCGTGGTGCAGCACTTCGCGCGCGACCGACTGCACGATGTCGCAGCTCTCTTCGCGCGCCCGCAGTTCCCGGCCCATGCGCAAGCGCACGAACGCGCGCAGCGCCGGCAGGTACCGGGCGACCATGCCGTCGACCGTGGGTTGCGTAGGCTCCGTCACGACGCACAATCTACCGCGCGTGGCGGATCGCGCACGGAGCACCTGAGGTAGGCTGCCGCCGTGGACGCCGAACCGCAGCCGCCGACGACCGCCGAAGCGCTGTTCGCCCAGTTCCTCGACCGCATCGAAGCCGGCGAGGAAGTCGACTTCGAACGGCTGTGCCACGACCACCCCACGCTGGCGCCGGCCCTGCGACGGGTGCACGAGCGTTGGCAGGCGATGAGCCACGCGTTCACCCAGCTCTCGCGCGAAACCGGCGGCGCTGCGTCCGCGCCGAGCAAGAGCGTCGACGACCTCAAGCAGCGCCTCGGCGCTCCGGGTGGACGACTCGCCCGCTACGTGCTTCGCGAAGAACTGGCGCGCGGCGCCATGGGTCGCATCGTGCGGGCGTGGGACGAAGAACTGCGCCGCGAGGTCGCGTTGAAGGTGCAGACCGGCCCCGGCGGCGACACGCGCCTGCAACGCCGCTTCCTCGAGGAGGCGCAGATCACGGCGCAACTCGACCACCCCGGCATCGTGCCGGTGCACGAACTCGGCCTGTTCGCCGACGGCCGGCCGTTCTTCGCGATGCAGCTCGTGCGCGGGCGCGACCTCGGCCAGATCCTCGCCGCCGTGCGCGAGGGCCGCGACGGCTGGACGCGCACGCGCGTGCTCGGCGTGCTGCTGCGCGTGTGCGAGGCGATGGCGTTCGCGCACGACCGCGGCGTCGTGCACCGCGACCTCAANNCACGCCCTGCAGCAGCGCCATCGTGACCATGTCGCCGTTCGCGACGTGGCTGACCTCGTGCGCGAGCACCGCTTCGACCTCGTCGCGCCGCATCCCGCGCAGCAGGCCCGTGGAGACGGCCACCAACGCGGCGTCCCGGCGCGCGCCGGTGGCGAACGCGTTCATGTCGGGCGCGTCGTAGATCGCGACCTCCGGCATGCCGATGCCGGCGGCCTGGGCTTGGCGCGCGACGGTGGTCAGCAGCCAGTGCTCGACCTCGTTGCGCGGCTGCCGGATCACCTGCGCACGCACCGCCATCTTCGCGAGCGACTTGGAGAGCGCGAGGCTGATGAACGCGCCGCCCATGCCCCAGACGAGGCTGAAGAGCAGGAGCGGGACCCAATCGCTGCCGAGGCCTTCCTTCGGGATCAGGCCGGCGCGATCGAGGATCGCGTAGATGCCGCCGAGCACGAGCATGACGGCGAGGTTGGTCAGCAGGAAGAACCCGACGCGGCGTGCGAGTGCCATAGGTCGCTACGTGTAAGCGCGCGAAAGTGTGTGGCAAGAGACTCGCACTTCGGGCGTCGTCTTCGTTGCAACGAAGAACCCGGTGCCGTCCACCGTCGAAAGCAGGCGCCACGCACGGTCGCGCTTGCTTCCGGCGCAGCGTCTCCCCGATTCTTTCGGGGCAAGCTTCGCCGGGGTCTCTCCGAGACGCCGTGGAAGAGAGGTTTCGAGGTCGCATGCACGCGGTGGGGTCGGTCGAAGCAGTCGTCGCCGGGCAGGTCCTGGCGGGGCGCTTCCGCGTGGAGGCCGAGCTCGGCGAAGGTGGGATGGCGCGCGTCTACCGCGTGACCGACCTCGCGACGCAGCGTCCTTTCGCGCTCAAGCTCCTCAAGTCGTCCATCGCCGACGATCGCGAGGCCGTCGCGCGCCTGCGCCGCGAAGCCGAGGTGCTCAGCACCATCGACAACCCCGCGGTCGTGCGGATCGAGACCTACGGCCAGCTCCCGGACGGCCGGCTCTTCCTCGTCATCGAGCTGCTCGAAGGCGAGACCCTCGGGGCCCGCATGCGCCGCGAGCAACGCCTCGCGCCCGAAGCGCTCTCCCCGATCGTCGCGGGCGTCGCGGCCGGGCTCGGCGCCGCCCACCGCGCAGGCGTCGTGCACCGCGACCTCAAGCCGGCGAACGTGATGGTCGGGCGCTTTGGCGAGGCGTTCGTGATGGACTGGGGGCTCGCCCACGCCGCCTCGTCCACGCCGAACGTGGCGGCCGAACCGGTCGTCACGCTGCGCGGCGAGATCGTGCACGAAGACGGCGACTCGCCGCTGCTGACCCGGGACGGCGACGTGGTCGGCACGCCGGCCTACATGGCGCCGGAGCAGGCCGCCGGCGGTGATGCCGCCCAGCAGCCGGCCGTCGACATCTACGCCCTCGGCGCGATCCTCTACCACCTGCTGCGCGGCGTGATGCCGTACGCAGGACAGATGCGCACGGCCGCCGACGTGCTGGCGGCGCTGCGAGCCGGCCCGCCGGCGCCGCTGCCCGACGATGTGCCGCCGGAGCTGCGCGCGATCTGCGAACGCGCGATGGCCAGAGCACCGGTCGACCGCTACCCGGGCATGGTCGAGTTGGCCGACGATCTGCGCGCCTTCCTCGAAGTGCGGACCGTGAGTGCCTACGCGACCGGGCCGTTCGCCGAACTCCGCAAGTGGGTCGCGCGCAACCGACTGCTGTCCGGCGTCGCGGCGGCGTTCGCGCTGGCACTGGTCGCGGGCTCCATCGCGCTGACGACGTTGTGGGTGCAGGCCGATGCCGACCGCGCGCGCGCCGATGCCACCGCGCAGAACCTCCAGGTCGAACTCGACCGCAGCGCGTTCCAGCGCGCGCGACAGACGCTGCAGCTCGACAACAGCACGCAGGCCGCCGGCGCCATGTGGCGTACGCACCTGCTCGGTCGCATGCCGCGCGCGAGTTCGTGGGCATTGAAGGAACTCGCCCAGCGCGACCCGTACCTGGTCGCTGTTCCCGAACGCTACAACGGTCCGATCGCGTTCACCGCGGCCGGCGACGCGGTGCTGTTCAGTGCGCTCGACGGCCGCTTGCAGGTCCGCGACGTGCACACGCTCGCGGTCACGGCGACGCTGGGCGAACCCGCCGGCCGCTTGAACCACCTCGTCGCGCTCGACGCTCGCACCGTGGTTGGCGCCGGGAGTGCGGGGGAGATCGTCGTGTTCGACCTCACGACGACAGCCGTCTCCCGGCGGCCCGCTCACCAAGGCGCGGTCACCGTACTGGCTGCAGCCGGGGTGCAAGGCTTCCTGTCCGGCGGCGCCGATGGGCGCGTGCTGTCCTGGCCACGCGCGGACGGCGAACCCCGGCAACTGCATGCCTCGCCGCATGCCGTCAGCGCTTTGGAGTTCCGCCCGGCCACCGACGACATCGCCATCGGCGACAATCGCGGCGGCCTCACCATCGTCGGGCTCGACGGCCAGGTCCGGCGGCCGCGACGCGACCTCGGCGACAGCCTCACCACGATCGCGCACCTCGGTGCCGACCAGTTCCTGGCGGGCATCGGCAACCACATCGTGCGGCGCGTCGACTTCACCGACCCGGCGGCGGAGTGGAGCAAGTGGTCGCGAAACGGCACGCCGCGCCAACTGCTGCCGGCCGGCGACGGCACGCAGCTGCTCGCCGGCTGGTGGCGCATCGACCGCATCACACCCGACGACGCGACGTTCACGCCGGTCGCGTTGCGTCCTGTCCACCGGATGGCCCTCGACGCGGATCGCCGGTGGCTTGCCACCTCGAGTGCGCGCAGCGGGCTCGGCATCATCGACCTGCAACCGACGTGGCGTCGCGAGATCCCGGAGGCGGGAGCCAGCGGACTGTCCGGCGACGGTCGGCTGCTCGCGGTCAGTCGCGGCAACCGTGCCACGGTCTTCGACATCGCGACCGGAGAGGTCGCGCACGAGTTGCCTCCCGGCAGCAACGGCTGGCTCACCCTCGACGGCGCCGGCCGCACGCTGGCCGCCAGCCAACTCTCGGAGGGCCGCCTGCGGGTGTTCGACGTCGCAACGGGCGCGCTGCACTTCGAGTCGGCCGGGCCGACCGGCGGCAGCGGTTTCAAGACCCGGTTCTCGCCCGACGGCACCGAGATCGCGATCGCGATCGAAGACAACCTCGTGCGCCGCCTGCGCACCACCGATGGCGCCACGGTCGCCGAGCATCGCGGCTTGCGCGGCGGCCTGCAGGCGATCGCGTGGTCGGGCGACGGTCGGTGGCTCGTCGCCTTGCCGCGCCGCAGCGAGCACGTGCGCGTGTTCGACCTCACCGACGGCAGCCATCGCGACGAGCTGCTGGCGCCTCATTGGCCGCCGCCGAGATCGCCTTCCTTGACCGCCGTCGCGGTGTCGCACGACGGCAGCCGCCTCGCCGTCGGCAACAGCACCGGTCCGATCCTCGTACGCAACCGCGACGGCAGCACGCAGGTGCTGGCCGGACACGAGGGCACGGTGTGGAGCCTGCAGTTCTCCGCCAACGATGCGGGCCTGCTGGTCTCGGCCGGCGGCGCGAGCGGCGTCGCGTGCTGGGATCTCGACTCCGGCGAGTGCTGCTTCCAGGCGATCCGGGATCAGGCTTCGCAGGTCGAGTTGAGTCGCGACGGCATGACGTTGTCGTGCATCACTCCGGCCGGCGCCGTCGTGCTCGACCTCGCCTACCACGAACGGCACATCGCCGGCAACCTGGCGATGCACCTCGAAGGCGAGGCGGCGATCGTCGACGTGCCCGCGGAACGGGCGCAGGCGCTGCGCGCGTGGGCCGCGGACGTGCTGGCCCGGCCGTGGCCACGCTGGCGACGCTGATCGGCGTCCGCTTGCCGGTGACGCCGATCGCGGAGAACGTGGGGCGATGCCCTACGACCCGAGCCGCCACGGACCACGTCGCGTCGTCGGCCCCGGCTTCCACGCCCGCGTTCACGCCTTGGTGCGCGCGGTGCCGGCAGGTCGTGTGACCACGTACGGCGACATCGCGCGGGCGCTGGGCTACCAGAACGCCGCTCGGCACGTGGGCTTCGCCATGGCCGCGTTGCCGCCGGGCAGCGACGTGCCCTGGTGGCGCGTCGTCGCTGCCGGAGGCCGGTTGGCGAGCGCCAGCGAAACGACGATGCGCACCCAAGCCCGACGGCTCGCGGCCGAAGGGCACACGGTCAAGAAGGGGCGCGTGCAGGCGTTCGCGGCGGCGCGGCATGCGCCGAGCGACGCGTAGCCACGGTCAGCCGTCGCGCGTCACCTGAATCGCGGACACGCCCGACCGCCGCAGCGACAACAGGATCGCGCCGGCGAGCACCACGACGATCACACCGAGCGAGACCAGCGACGGCACCTTGACCACGTCGTGCAGCAACAGCTTGCAGCCGACGAACGCGAGCACGATGCCGAGCCCGGTCTCCAGATACGCGAAGCGTCCCGCCATCCCGGCGAGCACGAAGTAGAGCGAGCGCAGGCCGAGGATCGCGAAGATGTTCGACGTGAAGACGAGGAAGGGCTCGGTGGTGACCGCGAACACCGCCGGGATCGAGTCGACGGCGAACACCACGTCGGTCGCCTCGACCAGCAGCAGGGCCAGCAGCATCGGCGTGGCGCGCAGGCGGCCGTCGACGCGCACGAAGAAGCGGTCGCCGGACAGCGGCGCCGTCGGGATGCGCGCCCGCAGCCATCGCACCAGCCACGAGTCCGCCGTCGGCGCGGTCGGCCCCTTGTGCCGCAAGAACTTCACGGCAACCACCAGCAACAGGCCGCCGAACAGGTACAGGATCCACTGCCACTTCGCGATCAGCAGCGCCCCGCCGAAGATCATGACGCCGCGCAGCACGACCGCTGACAGCACGCCCCAGTAGAGAACACGATGCTGGAGCTCGCGCGGGATGCGCATGCTCGAGAAGACGACGACGAACACGAAGATGTTGTCGATCGACAGCGACTGCTCGACGAGCCACGCCGTGTAGTAGTCAGCGGCGGGACCGGCGCCGAAGCGCCAGCCGACGAAGACGCCGAACCCGAGCGCGAGCGAACTCCAGACCGCGGTCCAGCCCAACGCTTCGCGGAACGTCGGCGTGTGCGCCTTGCGGTGGAAGACGCCGAGATCGAGGGCCAGCATCACGGCGACGAACGCCAGGAAGCCGACGTAGAACCACGGGGAGACCTGGAGCATGGGGCGGGAAGGCGGAGGACGATCGCGCGACCGCGGCCGCGCACAAGTCTGCATCGCAGCAGCTAACGTTCCGAAAACCGGACGGGACGTCCGGGCGCCAGCCCCCCCGCCGGCGCTCGGCGCCATGGCTCTGGAGTGCCGGCCGCCGCGCGTGCCAGTGGCACAACCCGCGGCCGGCATCTACCCTGGCGCGGCTCGTTCCGCCGCCGCCCACCACCCGCATGAAGTCCGCCAGCAAGCCCGACTTTGCCCTGATCGATCGCATCGCCCGCCGCGCCTTCGCCCACATGGTGGCGATGATCCACGTGGCCAACGAAAGGCCCGACGCCGACAAGACCGACCCCAAGGTCGGCGGCCACCCGGCGGCGTGTGCGTCGAGCCTCGACTTCCTCGCCGCGCTGCATCTCGTGGTCCGCGAACCGGGCGACTTCGTCTGCTGCAAGCCGCACGCGTCGCCGGTCGACCACGCGATGCACCATGCACTCGGGCTGTTCCGCCACGCGGACGGCCAGTGGTTCGACGACCCGGCGAGCGAAGCCGTGATGCACCGGCTGCGCAGCTTCAGCCACGACGGCGCCCCGGTGTTCCAGAGCTACCACGCCGAGGGCGACCCCGACAGTTGGCGGTTCCTGCCGTCGGGCTCGGTCGGCATTCCGCCGGTCGCCGCGGTCTACCTGGCGCTCGCCTACCGCTACGCGCGCCAGCACGGCTGGGACGTCGACGAGCCGCACTTCTGGTGCATGATGGGCGACAGCGAGTTCCGCGAGGGTTCGCTGCTCGAGGTGCTGCCGGAGGTCGCCGAGCGCGAACTCGGCAACGTGACCTGGATCGTCGACTACAACCGCCAGAACCTCGACGGCACGCGCATCCCGAACAACCGCGGACTGCAGGGCACCGACGCCGACCGCATCGAAGGCACCGCGATCGCCAACGGTTGGGAGGTGATCCAGCTCCGGCACGGGTCGTTCCGCGATCAGGTGTTCGCGAAGAAGGGCGGCGAGGCGCTGCGCAAGGTGTTCGAGCGCGGCTTCACCGACTACCACTACCAGGCGCTGGTCTGGAAACGCGACGCCGGCGCGATGCGCGCTGCGGTGGTCGCCGCCGACGCCTCGTGCAAGTCGCTGGTCGAGTCGCTGAGCGACGCGGACGTCGTGCGGTTGTTCTTCGACACCGGCGGTCACGACCACGAGGCGATCGTGAAGGCGTTCGAGCGCAGCAAGCAGGACCGCCGGCGCCCGACGTTGATCATCGCCCACACGATCAAGGGCCGCGGCCTGCAGTGCGTCGCCGCCAACGGCAACCACTCGGCGATGCCCGAGACGAGCGAGGTCGTCGCGATCCTGAAGGCGCACGGGCTGTCGCTCGATCGCCCGTTCGTGCGGTTCGCCGCCAACAGCGACGAAGGGCGCTTCCTCACGCAGCGCGGCCTGGCGATGCGGCTCGGCATCGAGGCGCTCGAGGCCCAGGCCGCCGCCAACCGCCAGCGCGTCGCCGCGCAGATCACCCAGCAGGGCGGCATGCCTGCATCGCTCGACATCAACCTCAAGCTGGCGCCGACCACGCACACGCAGTGGATGTGGGGCCAACTCGCCGCGAAGCTGATCCGCATCGGCGTCTACGACGAACTGGCGAAGGCCGGCAAGGGGCAGAAGGCCGGCAAGGCGCCGACCGCCGACGAGGCGCGGTGGAACCCGCTCGCCGACCTGATGATGACGATGGCGCCCGACGTCGGCACGTCGACGAACATCAACCCGGCGATGGACGAGAAGATCTTCGGGCCCAAGCACGACGAGAACTGGGAGAACAAACTCGACCTGCACGAACGCCTGCGACCCGAACTGGCGCCGACCGACGAGGCGTGGACGCGCCACATCCGCTTCGAGATCGCCGAGGCCAACTGCATGAGTGCGCTCGGCAGCTTCGGCAAGATGGACCACCTGGCCGGGATCCCGTTCCTGCCGATGATGACCGTCTACGACTTCTTCATCAAACGCGCCCTCGACCAGCTCTACTACGACCTCTACTGGAACTCTTCGTTCGTGCTCGTCGGCACGCCGAGCGGGATCACGCTGGCGCCCGAAGGCGCGCAGCACAGCTGGAAGAGCGACATCCAGATCCCGAACCTGATCACCTGGGAACCGGCGTTCGCGATCGAGATGGAGTGGATCCTGTGCGACGCGATCCGGCGGCACTTCGCGCGCGACAACAAGGGTCGCACCGGCGTGCTGATCCGCGCGGTGACGCGGGCGCTGCACCAGGGCCAGCTGCTCGAATGGCTGAAGCGCCAGGCGCGATGGAAGCACGATCTGCCGGCCGGCGCACAGCTCGGCCTCACCGCGCAGGACGGAGGCCTGCACGAGGCGGAAGTGCCGCACGCGGCCGAGGCGACGATCCTGCAGGCGGTGCAGCACGACGCGCTGGCCGGCGGCTACCGGCTGATCGACTGGCGCGGCTACCGCGGCTACCAGCCCGGCGAGAACGTCGTCGAGTTGTTCGTGATGGGCGCACTCGTTCCCGAAGCAATCGAGGCGAGCCGGCTGCTGCTCGACCGCGGCGTCTACGCGAACGTCATCGTGGTCACGTCGCCGGACCTGCTGTGCGGCGAGCTGGCGAAGAAGGACGGCTGCCGGCACCTGCGCGAGACGCTCGGCGTCTCCGGGCGCCTGCACCTGCGTCCGGCCGGCGGCGGCACCGGTCCGTTGGGCCCCGCCGACACGATCGACCTCGCCGGCCGCCGCGTGCCGATCGTCTCGGCGCACGACGGTGAGGTCGGCCTGCTCGACAACCTCGGCTCGATCGTCGGCGTGCCGCAACTCGCCCGGGCCGTCGTCAAGTTCAGCAAGTCCGGCACCCCGGCCCACATCTATCGCTACCACGGCCTGCACGGGGCCGGCATCGCCGACGCGTGCGGTCAGGCGCTGGCGGAGACCGCGCTCGAGACGGTGCAGGTCCACCCCGAAGCTTTGGCGCAGCTGCGCCGACAGGCCGACCAGCCGACCGGCGACTGGCGCGCCCTGTGGCCGAATCCCGTGTAGTCGTGACGGACCGTCGTAGAGACGACGCCGCCGTCCGCATTCCTCGATGAGCGACTATCCGTTCCCGTCCCGCCGGTCGAGCGCCTTGCCGCTGGTCATCGCCGGCGGCGCGTTCGTGATCGCGGCGTTCTTGCTGCTCGAGCGCTCGGGTTTCTTCACGCCGACGCCGCGCAGCGTGCCGCGCGCCGTCACGCCACGCGGCGATCTCGCCGCGATGGAACAGAACTTCGTCGAGGTGTTCGAGCGCTACGGACCGTCGGTCGCGTCGATCAACACGTCGGCCCTGATGCGCGACGGTTGGGGCGGCGTCCAGGAACAGCAGGGCGCTGGCAGCGGCTTCGTGTGGGACGAAGCCGGGGTCGTCGTCACCAACCACCACGTCGTCGCGAACGCGCAGCAGGTGCAGGTGACGGTCGGCGGCCGGAACTTCCGCGCCGACGTCGTCGCCACGTCTCCGAACCACGACCTGGCGGTGCTGCGGCTGCGCGGCAACGTGGCCGGGCTGAAGCCGCTGCTGCTCGGCACCTCGAACGACCTGCGCGTCGGCCAGACCGCCATCGCGATCGGCAACCCGTTCGGCTTCGACCAGACGATGACGACGGGCATCGTCAGCGCACTGAACCGGTCCATCCAGGCCGAGAAGGGCGGCGCGTTCCTGCAGGGCCTGATCCAGGTCGACGCCGCGATCAACCGCGGCAACTCCGGCGGGCCGCTGCTCGATTCGGCGGGCCGGCTCATCGGCGTGACGACCGCGATCTACTCGCCGAGCGGCACCAGTGCCGGCATCGGCTTCGCGGTGCCGGTCGACACCGTGAACGAAATCGTCCCGCGTCTGCTCGGCGGCCGCGCGACGTCGGCGCGGCTCGGCGTAACGCGCGACCCGTTCTACGCCAGCTACCGGCTCGAGCCCGGCCTCGGCTACACGTCGGGGGCGATCGTCGGCGAGACGATCGAGGGTTACGGCGCCGCCGCGGCGGGGCTGCGGCCGTTCAAGATCACCGAGACCAACCGCGGCGCCCGCATCGACGCCTACGGCGACGTGCTCGTGAAGATCGAAGACACGCCCGTGCGCAGCTTCGACGAGCTGCCTCGGGTGCTCGGCAGCCGCCGCCCAGGCGACACCGTGAAGGTCGTCGTCATTCGCGGGCTTCCCGACGAGCCGCGCCCGGTCGAGATGCAGGTGAAGCTGACCGCCGAGGGTGAGCGCCTGAACGCCGGGATGTGACGGTTCGCGGGCACGGCACTGTTCCGTTCGGCAGTACCGCCGACGTAGAGTCCGTGCCATGGACGCCTCGTCCCGGTCGGCGCACTCGAACGCGCTGCGTGCCCCGCTGCTGGCGGCGCTCGTGGCGTTCGTGGCGGGCGTCGGCTGGCTCGTCCTGAGCCACCAACTCGAGCTGCTCGAGTCGCTCGGCGTGCCGACCATGCAGCCGCGGTTCGCCGACGCCCGCGCGATCTCCGGCGCGTCGGTCACGCTGGCGCAAGGGCTAGACCCCCTGATCACCAACCCCGGCGACCCACTCGGTCGGCCGATGAACTACCCGCGGGCGTGGCTCGTACTCGCGTGGCTGGGGCTCGCGCCGGAGCACACGCCATGGTTGGCGCTGGCGTTCCTCGCCGCCTTCTTCGCCGGCCTGTGCGCGCTCGTGCCGCTCGCGACGACCCGCGCCGGCGCGTGGTGCCTGGCACTCGGCGCGTTGTCGCCGGCGGTGTGGCTCGGCGTCGAGCGCGCGAACAACGACTTGCCGATGTTCGGCCTGGTGGCGCTGGCGGCACTCGCCGTCGCGCGATCGCCTTGGTTCGCAAGCGGCCTGATCGCGGCAGCCGCGACGCTCAAGCTGTTCCCGATCTTCGCCGTGGCTGGCCTGGCTGGTGCTGGCCCACGACGCGCGACGCGCCTCGGCCTCGGCCTCGCGCTGGCGTTCGTCGTCTACGTCATCGCGACGTGGGGCGACCTGGCGACGATCCGCGCCAACACCGCACACTGGGATCGCATCGCCTACGGGGTCACGCAGTTGCCGCACCTGCTGGCGAGCGAGAACGGCTGGCCCGCGTCGACGCTGCTCGCCATCGGCGCAGCACTGCTCGCCGCCGTGGCCGCCGGCTCCCTCTGGCTGCGTACGCAGGTGCGGCTCGGCGGCACGCCAGCCCAGCTTGCCGCGTTCCGCTGCGGCGCCGCGATCCACGTCGGCACCTTCTGCACCGGCTCGCACTTCGACTACCGCCTGTCGTTCCTGCTGTTGGCGGTGCCGCAGATCGCCGCCTGGCTCGCGACCACGCGCGGAGCCACGCGGGCTGGGTTCGGCGTCACCCTCGCCGCGATCCTCGCCTCGATGTGGGGCATGACCTGGATGCAGTGGCTGCGCGCGGGCTCGGGCGAGTCCGTGGCGATGCTGGGCGACGAGGCGATCGGCTGGATCCTGGTCGCGCTGCTGATCGTCGCCGGCACGCTGACGCTGCCGGACGCGATGCTGCCGCGACGCTGGCGGAACGCGCGCTGGCTCGCCGCGCCCGTGGAACCCGCGGTCGTGCACGAGCTCCCGGCGGCCCCTGGCGACGTGCGGCCCCGGAAGCGCCACGTCACGACGGCCTGACGGCGTCAGCCGCCCATCGCCGCGAGCTTGCTCTCGACGACCTGCTGTGCCGGGTCGAAGTCCGGGAGTTGCACGTGCTTCGCCAGCGCTGCATCGATCGCCGCCGCTGGTGCCAGCCCGACGAGTTCACTCGCCGCGACCTGGACACCGCGCTCGGCCGCGAGCGCCTTGACCTTGTCGAACACCACGCGAATCGACGTCACCTCGAAGTCGAGCAGGTTCATCGACACCTGGCTCAGCTGCTTGTCGTCGAGAAAGAAGCCCATCGCCTGCACCTTCTTGAAGCCGCCGTCCTTCTCGCGCACGGCCTTGGCGATGTCCTTGGCGACCTGCACGTCCTTGGTCGCGAGGTTGACGTTGTAGGCGATCAGGAACTTGCGCGCGCCGACCGCGACGCCGCCCGCCGTCGTGTGCATCTTCGCCGGGCCGAAGTCCGGCGCGAACTCGGGGTCGCTGCCGACCAACGACGCGAGCCCTTCGAACTCCTTGTTGCGGAAGTTGCCGAGCACGCGCCGCGACTCGCGCGTGCATGCCTCGGCATAGAGGAACACAGGCAGTCCGAGTTCGCCGCCGATGCGGGCGCCGACCGCCCGGGCGGTCGCCACCGCGTCGGCCATCGACGCGCCAGCGAGCGGCACGAACGGGCAGACGTCGATCGCCCCCATGCGTTTGTGCTCGCCCTTGTGGGTGCGCAGATCGATGCGGCGCATCGCTTCGCGCGCGCCGCGAAGTGCCGCCTCGGCGATCGCTGGTGCTGGCCCGGCGAGCGTCACGACGCTGCGGTGGTGGCTCGCGTCGAGCTCACTGCCGAGGCAACGCACGCCCGGCACCGCGGTCATCGCCGCGACCAACGCGTCGACGATCCCCCGGTCACGACCCTCGGAGAAGTTCGGAACACACTCGAGCAACGGCGGCATGCGGGCGCGTGCTATCCGCCCGGCTCGCGTGATTCCAGCGGCGCGGTTGCACCGGCCTCGCGGGCGCCGGATCCTGACCGGGTGAGCACCAGCGGCAAGAAGACCCTCGACCGGATGCTGTCCCGCGCCGGCGCGTGTTCGCGACATCAGGCGGTGGCTTGGATCGCCGCGGGCCGCGTGCAGGTGAACGGCCGCACCGTGCGCAATGCCGAGGCCTGGGTCGATCCGGTCCGCGATCGGGTGCTCGTCGACGGGGCGCCGTTGCGGCCGCGCAGCAAGGAAGTGTGGGCCATGCACAAGCCGGTCGGCTACGTCACGACGGCCGCCGACGAGCACGGCCGGGCGACGGTCTACGATCTGTTGCCGCCCGACGCGTCGTGGTTGGCGCCGGTCGGTCGCCTCGACCGCGATTCGTCGGGGCTGTTGCTGTTCACCAACGACAACGACCTCGCGCACGCGATCAACGCGCCGGCCAGCAAGCTACCGAAGGTCTACGAAGTGCGCGTCAAGGGGCGCGTTGGCGACGCCGCGTTGACGACGCTGCGCAACGGCGTCGCCCTGCACGACGGCACGACCCGACCGGCGCGCGCCGACGCACTCGACCACGACGCGCGTTCGACCTTGCTGCGCATCGAACTGGTCGAGGGCAGGAACCGGCAGATCCGCCGCATGGTGCTCGCCATCGGCTCGCGCGTCTGGACGCTGCATCGCATCTCGGTCGGGCCGATCGGGTTGGGCGACCAGGCCGAAGGCAGCTGCCGGCGACTGGCTCCCGACGAAGTGCAAGCGCTGCGCGCGGCGGTCAGTGTGCCCGCGGCGAAGCACAGTCGGGGTCCCGTTCGCTGACGTTGGCGACCAGCGGCACGCCGTCCTTCACCGTCATCGCCACCGGGTTGCCGCCGAGCGCGTAGCCCGCCGCACGCCAGCTCGGCAGGTCGAGCACGCACAGGTCGGCGCGCTTGCCCGGGTGCAGCGTGCCGACCTCGGCGTCGAGCTGCAGCGAGAACGCCGGGTTGATGGTCGCCGCCGTGATCACCTCCTCGGCGGTCATCTTCATCTGCGAGCACGCCATCGACCAGATCAACGTCATCGACTGCGTGTGGCACGAGCCCGGGTTGAAGTCGGTCGCCAGGGCGACCGCGCAGCCGGCCTCGATCATGCGGCGCGCCGGCGCATAGTGCGGCTTGCCGAGGAAGAAGATCGTGCCCGGCAGCAGCACGCCGACGGTGTCGCTGGCCGCCAACGCCTGGATGCCGGCGTCGGAGATCCGGCCGAGGTGGTCGGCAGAACACGCGCCGAGGCGGACCGCGAGTTCGGTGCCGCCCATCGGCGTCAGTTCGTCCGCGTGCATGCGCAGGCGCAGGCCGTGCGTGCGCGCCGCCGTGAGCACCCGTTCGCTCTGTGCGCGATCGAAGACACCGGGCTCGGCGAAGACGTCGCAGTAGTCGGCGAGCGGCGCCAGCGCCGGGATCATCTGCTCGCAGAGCAGCCGCACGTACTCGCCGCGGTTGTCGCGATACTCGGGCGGAAACTCGTGCGCGCCGAGGAACGTGCGGCGCACGGTGAGCGGGACCGCCGCGGCGGCGCGCTGCAACGCCAACAGGCTCTTCTCCTCGTCGGCGAGCGACAGGCCGTAGCCGGTCTTGCACTCGACGGTCGTCGTGCCGTTGGCGGCGAACCCCCACAGGTGACGTTCGGTGCGTTCCGCGAGTTCGGCGAGCGGCATTTCGCGCACGCCTCGCATCGAACTCAGGATGCCGCCGCCCGCGGCCGCGATCGCCATGTAGTCCGCACCGGCGCAGCGCTGGTGGAACTCGTTCTCGCGCGTGCGGGCGAACACCGGGTGCGTGTGGCAGTCGACGAACCCGGGCAGCACGACGAAGCCCGACAGATCGACTTCGTCGACGGCGCGGTAGGCCTTCACGATCGCCGCCGTGGCGCCGGTCGCGACGATGCGCCCGTTGCGCACGGCGACCGCCCCGTCGTCGATCACGCCGAGGCGCTGCATCGCCGCCCCACGCCGCGCCCCCGTGGGCGGACCGTCGGTCATGGTCACGAGTTCGCGGCAGTGCACGAACAGGCGATCGACGGACTCGGTCATGCCGCCAGGATCACCCGCCGCGGCGCCGTTGCAAGCGCGCAGCGAAACCAGCGCCGTCAGGCGCTGGCGAGCAGCGGTCTGTCCTCCGCGACGGCGGCAGGCTGCCGGGCAGCGAGGCCCAGCAGCGTCGCGGCGCGGTCGAACACCCGCTTGCGCGCGCGGAACACGATCATCTTCACCGCTTCGGGGCGGATGCCGAGCAGGCCGCCGAGATCGGCGTAGCGCAACCCGCGCACTTCGACCATCTGCAGCACGAACTGCTCGCGGTCCCGCAGCGCCCGGAATGCGGCGAGGTAGCACTGCAGCACCAGCCCGAAGGCCTGCGCGGTCGCCGAGCACTCTTCGCGGTCCTGGGCCAAGGCACTCGGTTCCCGCATCGCAAAATCGGCGTGCTCCTGCAGCACCTCGGGCGCGCGCAGCGCGATCTCGACGCCGTGCCGTTGCTGGCGCAGGTGGCGGCGGATCGCGTTGTCGACGATCGTCGTCGACCAGGCGGCGAATGCGCCCGGCCGCGAGGCCAGGAACCGGTCGGGGTAGCGGTAGACGTTGACCAGGGTGTCCTGCAGGACTTCGTTCGCGTCGAGCACCGAACCGAGGCCGCGCAGGCGGGAACGGATGCGAGCCTGCAACTGCGGGCTGACCCAGCGCACAAGGCACTCGAACACCTCGCGATCCCCGCTGCGGCGGAAGGCGTCCATCAGGCTCGTCGCGAGGCCGGCGTCGCGCACCACCGGGTCGGCATCGTTGGCGGCGAGCAGCGTGCCGCCGAACCGAGCCAGCAGCTCGATGGCGTCCTTGCGGATCCGCTCACGTGCGAGGGACGCATCGGTGGAAGTCGCCGGCAGGGAGGGGTCGCCGCTCATGGCAGCAGGCACAATGCGAAGCGCGGACCAACGCCGTGGCGAACGGCGGCACCCCGTGGGCGATCGGCCTCGCAACTCGGCCAATCCGTGGTGGTTAGGACCTATCCACTCCCCGAATGCTGGCTTGGTTCCGGCCGTGGCACCGTGGCATCCCCGACGCAGTTGAGCGAGGCCCTGTGCGAAGCCGAACAGTGCGCGGGGAACGATGGCTTTCCGATCACCCAATGCGGCCGTGCACAACCCGTTGCGGGCCGCCCCCTCGGCGCTGGCGCTGCTCGGCGGGCTCGGCGATCGGACCAGGGCGACCACCCCCGACACCACCGCCGCCCTGCTGCGGCTCGACCCCCTGGCCGTGCTGCGAGGCCTCCGGTTCGCGAATGCGCCCCTGGTGCGAAGCGACCACCCGGTCACGACCGTCGCGGACCTCGTTGCCCGACTCGGACCGGGCAACTCCGAGCGCCTGCTCGCCGTCCGGCCGACGCCTGTCGCCGCGGATTCGCCGCTGCGAGCCCAATGGCGCCACTCGGTGGCCACGGCACTTGCTGCCGAACGAATCGCGCGCAGCACGGGCCTGGCCGATCCCGAAGCGGCATGGTTGCTCGGCCTGCTGTGCGACACGCCGCGATGGCTCGCCCTGCTGCAGGCGGGGCACGGATCGCGCCACGCGCCCTCGACGGCCGACTGCGCCTCGCAGTGGCAGCTTCCGGCGCCGGTCGTTGCCCAGTTCCAGTCGCCGCGCCACGTGCCGACGTCGGCGGAGGATCTGCTGCCGAACGACGCCGCCGCCCTCGTGCGATTGGCGCGCCAGCAAGCCATGGCCGCGGGTTTCCCACCCGGCCCACTGCCCGGCTCCTTCGGTGCTGCGGCCAGCCCGCCTCCCGGCGACCCGACCACCTCGGCGGCGTTGCGCGCCCGGTTCGAGGCGCTCGTGGCGCCGCTGGAAGCGCGATTCGCCGTTCGCCAACCTGCGGACGGGATCGCCGGCACCCCGCCCGCGGAGAACGTGCGTCTCGAACCGATGGTGCTCGGCCTGCTCGACGTCGTCCATGCCGCCGACGCACGCACGATCGCCGCGGCCCTGACCGCGGCGGCGGTGCGCGGCGGCATGTGGGACCGCGCGTGCTTCGCCAAGTGGAACCCACAGATCGGCGCGATCACCTGGCGCGACCTGGCCGACGGCGGCCACCTGCCGGCGACGCTCCACCAGGTCCAGGTCTCCGTCAGCGAAGCGCACGCGCTGCAGGGCGCCGTGTCCGCGGGTGCGCCGGCGCTGCTGCAGGCAGCGCTGCGCGATACGGCCGGCTTGTTGGCCGCCTTGTCGACGGACGAACTGCTCGCCGTGCCGCTGAACGGGTCGCTCGGGCTGCCGTCGTTCCTGCTGCTCGACCGCTCGCTGACCCTGACGCCGATCGACGCCGAGCACGAGCGCACCTTCACCCGCCTGCTCGGCGATACCGGTTCGCTGCTGCTCGAGAACCTGCTGCTGCGGCGCCGAGAGTCGCGCGTTCAGAAGTACGCCCTCACCGATCCGCTGACCCGCCTGTTCAACCGGCGCCTGGGCCTGCTCGCGCTCGAACGCGAAGTAGCCAGTTGCGATCGTTCGGGCCGTCCGCTGACCGTGCTGATGGCAGACCTCGACCACTTCAAGCAACTCAACGACACGCACGGACACTTGCGGGGCGACCAGGCCCTGCGCGCCGCCGCCGACGTGATGCGCGCCACCATGCGCCGCGGCGACACGGTCTGCCGTTACGGCGGTGAGGAGTTCGTGCTGGTGCTGCCCGACACCACCGCCGACGAAGCCGCCGTTGTCGCCGCCCGCCTGTTCACGGCGGTTCAGCGGCGCGGTGAAGAACTTGGCCTGCCGCTGACCATGTCGCTCGGCCTGACGGCCTACCGCCCAGGCGACAGTGTCGAGGCGATCCTCCAGCGCGCCGACTACGCGCTCTACGCCAGCAAGGACCAGGGGCGCAACCGGTTCTCAGCGGACGTCGAGCTGGACGACGAAGAGGCGCTGGCGCCGACCCAGGGCGCGGACGACCCGACCCGAGACTGATCCCTTGGCTGTGCTCGGGGCGATAGACCCCGGGGGCGACGGCCCAGGAACTTCGCGAGCCCCGCCAAGAGAACCGTCACCCCCATCGCCCGGGGAGTTGGGCCTGGGGCTTCCGCACCACCCATCGCCGCCAACTTCATCCGAACCCGCTACCCGTGCCCTCCGCTGGCGGGCCTGCGCCGCCAGCGAACGTCGGGCGGTGGCTCGTCGTACGCACCATGGCATGGCCGATAGGACCGCCGGGAGATTGAGCCCCAGTCCATGGGCGACGGCCCGTATGCTGCGCTTCCTGACGTGCCGAGACCGATCCGAACGCCCGTAGCGCCCCCCTCGAACGACCCCGATCCCCTGCCTGGGCCGACCCGCCCCGCCCTCGGCATGGCGCTCGGTATCGCCGCCCCTCCCGGCGCGGACCAGGCATGGGACCTCACCGGGGGCCTGGCCGCGGCCTCCCTCACGGCGGCGCATGGGGCGATGGTGGTCGTGGCCGTCCTGATGGCGGGTTTCGGGGCGCTCGCGATGGCCAGCCTGCTTGGCTACTCGCCCACCCGGCTCGGCCAGCTGCTCGAAGAACGCGGCGGCCGGCCGTGCGGTCCCGACCGCAGCAAGCGCGATCCGGAGTACCTGATCCTCGCCGCCGCGTTCACGGCCGGCGGCTGGCTGCTCGGCCTGTGGTCGGTGCATGCCGCGGTCGCCCCCGACCACTTCGGCTCGGCGCTGTTGACGCTGTCCGTCGTCATGCTGCTGGTCACGTGCCTCGCGATCGCCTTCGCGCAGCACCGCCCCGAACGAGCCTTGCTGGCGGCGATGCCCTGGCTGCGGCCGACCTGGCTCGTATTGCGTTGGCCGTTGGTGCTGCCGCTGCTCGGCCTCACCCGGATCGTGCGTTGGTCGCGCTCGCCGGCCACCGAGCAGGCCGATGCCGCGGAGGTGCAGGAGCAGGTGATGGCGGCCGTCGACGATTCCGTCAGCGACCCGTTGCCGGCGGAGGAACGCACCTGGATCGGCAACATCGTCGGGCTCAAGGACCTGCCGGTGTCGACGTTGATGACGCCCCGACCCGACATCGTCGGCCTGCCCGAGACGATGACCGTTCGCGACGCGGTGCAGAAGGCGCTCGATCACGGCTTCTCGCGCTACCCGGTCTACCGCGACCGCATCGACGAGGTCGTCGGCGTGTTCAACGTGAAGGACGCCCTGCGGCTGCTGCACGAGGACAGCCAGCGCGCCGCCACCACGCCACTGCGGTCGCTGTTGCGCGAAGTCCTGTTCGCGCCGGAGACGAGCGGTGCAGCGCAGCTGCTCCGCCGCTTCCAGGCCAGCAACCAGCATCTCGCGATCGTCATCGACGAATACGGCACGACAGTCGGGCTGGTGACCGTCGAAGACGTGCTCGAAGCGATCGTCGGCGACATCGGCGATGAGTACGACGCGCCGGCCGCCGGCCAGCCCGAGCCGGACGCGATCCGCGTCGTCGAGGCGGGGCGGGTGCTCGAACTGCCGGCGCGTGCGACGGCCGCCGAGCTCAACCGGCTGCTGCACACCGATCTGCCCGAACAGGGCGACTTCGAGACCCTGGCCGGACTCGTCATCGGCCGCCTCAACCACATCCCCGCCGTCAACGAGACCGTCGTCATCGACGGTGTCGAGTTCCGGGTGGTGCAGGCCGACGAACGGCGCATCCAACGGCTGCGCGCGACCCTGTTGGCTCCGCAGCCCGCCGCCGAGGAAACCGGGTGAGCGCCCGCGGCGCCACCAACGACGACGCAGTGCCGCGGCGCCGCCGACGTGCCGAACCAGTGCGGGCGATCGTGCTGCGCCGCAGCGATTTCCGCGAGAGCAGCCGCATCGTCACGATGCTGACGCGCGAGCACGGTCGGCTGGTCGGCCTTGCCAAGGGCGCCCACCGCCCGGACTCACCATTCCTCGGCCGGCTCGACTTCCTCAACGAGGTCGCGGCGACGTTCTCGGCCGACCGCGGCGGCCTGCGGCTGCTCGAGCGCGTCGAACTGCTGCGCGAACGACGCCCCCTCCGCGAGCCGACGCGCTTCCTCGCGGCAAGCCACCTGGCGCGGCTCTGCGACCTGGCGATGCCCGATGGCGAAGTCGAACCACGCGTGTTCGACCTGCTGCTCGGTGGACTGAACCTGCTCGAACGCTGCCCAGCCGCCGCCGTCGCGCGCGTCGTGCTCGGGCTCGAACTGCGCCTGCTCGCCACGCTCGGCGCCTTGCCCGATCTGCAGCACTGCGCGGCCTGCGGCGCCGAACTCGCGCCGGCGTTCGTGCAGGGTGAGGGCCACGGCCTCGTCTGCCGCCGGCACGCCGTTCTGCCGCGCCAGGCGGTGGCCGACGACGTCCTCGCCCTGCTGCGCGAACTGCTCGCCACGCAGGCGCGGCGTTGGCCGACCCTCGGCGACGCGGCGACGACGGCACGCGCCGCACCGCTGCCCGCGCGCTGGCTCG
The DNA here is from genome assembly GCA_002343845.1 of Planctomycetes bacterium UBA2386. The sequence goes on from DDSQ01000186.1 coordinate 101,651, forward strand.
CCGCGGCCACCGAACACCGATCCCCGCTGCGAGCGCTGCTGTTCGGAAGGGCGTGAACGGCGCCGGCTGGCCACCGGAAATCCCTCGCTGGCAACCGACCAGGGCCGCAACATGCCGGCATGCGTTCGCGGTGGCGGTTCCCTGCGCTCGGTCCGTTCGTCCTGCTCGCGACCACCGGCTGCGTCACGCAGCCGCTGTCGTTGGCGGAGGCGGATCAGCGGCTGGGCGTCGCCGAACGACACGTCGCCGCCGCCGAGTGGGACGAAGCACAGGCGATGCTCGAGACGCTCGCCGCGGACCTCTGTCCCAGGCGACTGCGTGACCGACGCGATCTCGCGCTCGCGCGCGCCTGGTCGGGGAGCGGCGATTCCTGGGAGGCATTCCGCGTGCTGGAGCCGTTCGCCGATCGTTACCCGCACAGCGATCTGCGTCCGATCGTCGTCGAGATGGTCTGGCAGATCGGCGACCTGCTGCTGAAGCGGGACGGTGGTTTCCTGTTCTTCTGGTCGGACGCGGCGGCGGGCCGCACCGTGCTCGAGCACCTCGTGACGCGCCACCCGGACTCGCCGCGCATGGCCGACGCCCTGCGCCTGCTCGGCGACCAGGCGTACGACGACGGCAACTTCCAGCTCGCGCAGCAGCGCTACCGCGACCTGATGCTGCATCGCCCCGACAGCGAATGGGCCGGCTACGCGCAGTTCCGCTTCGCGATGAGCGCGGTCGCCGTGCTCGAGGGCCCCGACTACGACCTCGACGGCATGCAGATCGCGGTGCGCGAACTGCGCGACTTCCTGCGCAGCCGGCCGGAGAATCCGACGATCGTGCGCGCCGCCGAGGACGCGATCGCTCGCGTGCTCGGCTGGCAACAGGAACGGCACATGCGCGTCGCCGCGTTCTACCGTCGCATCGGCAACGGCCCCGGCGAGATGCACCACCTCGAGCTCGCGGCCGGCGACGAGTTCGCGACGACCCCGGGTCACGCCGAAGCCGTGGTCGCGCGGGACGCCGCGCGCGCGAAGGCCGCGGCCGGAGCGTTGGCGCCGTGATGCGCGTCGGTGTTTCGCTGCTGTTCTCGATCGCCGTCGTCGGCTGCGGCTACACATTCGGTTCGGGGCTCGAACGGCTCGGCGTGCGCACGGTCTCCCTCGACGTGGTCGGCAACGACACCTTCCGGCAGCGGCTCGAGGCCGAACTCGGGCAGGCGCTCGCCCGGGAACTGCCGATCTCCACGGACGTGGTGCTCGCGGACCGGGCCACTGCCGATGCGCGACTGCACGTCGTGCTGACCGATGCGAACGAACGCACGCTGGTCACGGGCGGGCGTAGCGACCCGGTGCGCGAAGGCTCGTTCGGAGCCGCGGTGTGGATGCGGCTGATCGCGCGCGATGGCCGCGTCGTGCTCGAACGGCGCGTGACCGACCGCACCGAGTTCCGGTCGCCGATCGGCGAGGACCTCACCTCGGCGCGCGCCGAGCTCGTCAAGGAACTGGCGCGCAAGATCGCGCTGGCCCTCGCCGACGGCTTCTGACGGCGACTACTTCTTGTCGCCTTCCTTCGCCGGCTCGGACTTCGCAGGTTCGGCCTTCGCCGCCTTCGGCGCGACGCTGACCGTCGCACGCACGATCTTGATCGGCTTCGCCATCGCGCCGTTCGCGGCCCGGTCCGGGTTGCCCTTCGACTCGAGCACCTTGACGACGTCGAGCCCCTCGACGACCTCGCCCCACACCGTGTAGCCCGGGCGGTCCGGGCTGTCGTCCAGCATGCCGGTGTCCTTGAAGGTGATGAAGAACTGCGAGCCTGCCGAGTTCGGGTCGGGCGTGCGGGCCATCGACAGGATGCCGGCCTTGGTGTGCTTGAGGCCGTTCTTGAACTCGGCGTCGATGCGGTAGCCCGGACCACCCTGGCCGTTGCCGAGCGGATCACCGCCCTGCGCCATGAACCCGGGGATCACGCGGTGGAAGCCCAGCCCATCGTAGAAGCCGAGCCGCGAGAGATAGATGCCGCTCGAGACGTGCGCCGGCGAGGCATCCGCGAAGTAGCGGATCTTCATCACGCCGTGCTCGGTCTCGAGGTGCCAGAAGTAGTCGCTGTTCTTGTCGAACGGCAGGTTCGGCGGCTTGCTCAGGGACGTCTTCCAGCCGGCCTTCGTCTTGTCGATGTTCTTCGACGCGATGAACGCGTCGACGGCGACGATCGCCGGGTCCTTGGCGGTCGCGGCGTCGTCCTTCGTGGTCGCGCTCACGGCCTTGGTCGCGGGCTCCTGCGGCTTGACCGGGTCTTGCGCGGGCAGCGCAACGAGCAGGCCGAGGAAGGGAACGTGCAGAACATGCATCAGGGGATTCATGGTGCGCCATGATACGGACGCCATGCCGCGACTTGCGAGCGCGGCGTGGCCTCAGGACTGCCGCGGCGTGGCCGTGGCGTCGGCCTGCAGGCGGAGCCGCGCCGCTCGCACGCGTCGGGGCGACGCCTCGACGACCTCGGCTTCGAGCCCGGGCCCGACCGTGAACCGCTCGCCGACCGCCGGCACGCGATCGCCGGCCAGCGACACCAGCAAGCCGCTGAGCGTGCGTTCGTCGCCGCGTTCCGGGATCTCGATGCGCAACTCGCGCCAGACGTCGCGCGGCGACACGCTGCCGAACACCCGCCAGACCCCCGTCGCCTCACGCTGGATCGGTCGCGGCGGGGCCTGATCGTGCTCGTGGAAGATCTCGCCGACGAGTTCCTCGACCAGATCCTCGAGCGTGACGATGCCGGCGGTGCCGCCGTGTTCCTCGACGACGATCGCGAGATGCAGCCGGCGCTGCTGCAGCTCGCGCAGCACGCGTTCAGCGGCCATCGACTCGGGAACGAAGTACGGAGCGCGCAGCAGTTCGTCGATGCGCAGCGGTTTTCCGTCCCACAGCCTGCCGAGCACGTCTTCGCGCAGCACGTAGCCGACGACGTGGTCGAGCGACTCGCGGAACACCGGCACGCGCCGCAGCCCCTTCTCGAGCATCGCCACACGCAGCGCCGCCTCGCCGGCGTCGGCCGCGATCGCGTGCACGAACCGGCGCGGCACCATCACGTCGTCGGCGCGCAACTGCGTGAACTCGAGCGCGCGTGCGACGAGCTGGCCGGTCCCGGCGTCGATGCCACCCGCCGAAGACGCTTCCTCGACCAGGTGTTCGAGGTCTTCGCGGGTCAGCTTGCCTTCGACGAAGTTCGTGCGATCGCCGAACAGCCGCAGCACCACGTTCGAGCTGGCCGACAACAACCAGACGATCGGCCGGCCGAGCCACCCGAGCATCACCATCGGTCGCGCGATCGCCAGCGCGTAACGATCGGCGAAGCGCAGCGCGAGCGACTTCGGCACCAGCTCGCCGAACACCACCGAGAGGTAGGTGACGAGCGCGACGACGATCCCGAAGGCGATCTCGCCCGAAGCCTCGCCGCAGCCGAGTTCGACCAGCCAGGGCTCGACGAGCACCGCGAGCGAACTGCCGCCATAGGCGCCGGCGATCGCGCCGACCAAGGTGATGCCCACCTGCACCGTCGCCAGGAACCGCTCGGGGTTGCGGCGCAGCCGCAGGGCAGCACGGGCGCGGGCGCTGCCGGCGTCGGCGGCGCGCTCGAGCCGGCCGCGTTGCGCGGTCACCACGGCCATCTCGGCGCCGGCGAGCACTCCGCCGAACGCGACGAGGCCGAGCAGCAGCAGCAGTTCGCTCACCGCCGGTGCGTCACGGTTGGCGCCGGACCGCGGCGTCGTCGGACCACGTCACCAGGCCGCCTCCCGCCCCGTCCATCGCGTCCGCGCGCGGCACGCCGAACTCCAGCCAGTGCAGGATGCGCGCGACGCGGTGGTAGTACTGGTGGAACCGCATCACTTCGGCGTGGCCGTCGGCGGCGATGCGTGCGCGCTCGTCGTCGCGGTGCAGCCAGTACTCGATCTGGCGCAGTGCGTCTGCCTCGTCCTTGTACCAGGCCAGGTGCTGCCGATCGCCGAACACGTCCTCGAGCCGCGGCACGTAGTGCGTCAGGTGGAACGCGCCGCACGCCAGCGTCAGGAACGTGCGGTTGCTGAAGTAGTACTCGTCCTCGTTGACCTCGTTGACGCCCAGCACGATGCGCGACGAGGCGCAGATCTGCGCGTACTTGCGGTTGTCGACCGGGCCGTGCACGCGCAAGCCGTCGTGCCGCTGACGCCAGCGGTCCCAGTGCCGCCCGTAGACGTCGGTCTGGAAGCGCGCGGCGACCTCGGCCAGGAACGAAGCGCGTTGCCCGCGCCGCCCTGGGCCGCCGATGAACGCGACATCGCGCAGCGGCGCCTGCTTCGGCGCCGGCCGGTGGAACCGCGGCGCGAACCCGCTCATCAGGAACGCCATGTTGTCGAGGCCACGTTCGCGCAGCCACGGGAAGCGCGCCGGGTTGCTCATGCAGACCAGGTCGGCCAGCCGGAACCAGTCCACGATCGAACTGTCGAGCGTCTCGAGCGCTTCCTCGCACCAGACGACGATGCGCGCTTGCCGGCGGAACTCGTCGGCGAGCACCGCGGGCAGGTCGCGGTAGAAGACGAACACCACGTCCGGGCGGAAACGATGGAACTCGGCCCGTGCGAGGCGGTTGGCGATGCGGTTGCCGAACCAGCGCCGCAGCGTCACCAGGTTGCGCCACCGCACTTCGACGCCATGCCGTTCGAGAGCATCGACGAGGCCGCCCGTGCAGCGCGTTCGCGACATGCTCTTGCCGAAGAACAGCACGCGCCGCACCGGGCCGAGCCGTTCGCGCCGCAACGGGGCCACGGCCGGGATCTCGAGCGAAGCGACCTCCGCTTCCCCGGATCGCGCCGCGTCACCGCCGGCCGCCGGCTGCCGATCCCCGGACGGATGGCTGGCCAAGGGTTGTGGGCTGGTCACGTCTTCCATCGCGCAACGCCCGCCAGGATCCGATCGGCGCGGTCGGCCGCGGCGGTCGCCGCCTCCACCTCCGCATCGATGCGCCCGTCGTGGCACGTCGCCGGAACATACAGGGCTCCCCCGCCGCCGAGCCACCACCACTTCCGGAAGAAGGCGGGGAACACCAGGGCCCGACCCTGTTCGAGTTGCAGCAGTCGCTGTCCGAGCCAGACGGCACGCGCGCGCGGGTGTGGTTGCCATCGGCCCGGCAGCGGCGCGCCACGCCAGGAATGTTCGCAGCCGTTCCAACGCCAGCCACGCCGGAACTCCGTACTCTCGCCGAAGCACCGCTGCAGGCGCGTGCGGTGCCAGCGCCGTCGCTCGCGCTCGAGCCGTTGCCGCACCACGTCGAGCGCCGCGCCCTCCACGAAGCCGGCGGCGGCCAGTTCGGCGAGCCCCTCCTCGTCGCCGACGTCCTCCCGTTCGCGCAGCATGCGCGCGCCGAGCATGGCTCGCACCGCGGGGCTGCGGGCATGGGCGACCGAGCGAAGGCGCGCCGACTGCATGTCGAGCACCGCGAGCCGGCCGTCGACCAAGCGCACGAAGTTGCCGCCGTGCAGGTCGTGATGCACGATGCCGGCGGCGAGCAGTCGCTCGACGAGTGCGAGTTCGTCGCGCAGTCGCCTGCGCCCGTCCTCGGCCGCAGGCAGCGCCACCGGCAGGCTGCGCAGCACGAGCAGCGAACGGAACGGCAGGCCGCAGCGTCGCGCGGTGCGCACCGCGACGACCTCCGGGCACGGCACGCCCGCCGCGGCCACCGAGCGCAGCATCGCCGCCTCGTGGGCTCCCGGCAGCGGCCGCAGCAGGTAGCGCAGGCGGTCCTTCGCGCGCGGGAACGCCATCGCCTTCACGTGCACGGGCCCCGACGGCAGCTCGCCGCGACGCACGCTGCGCACGAGCCGGCCGTGCACGAGTTCGAGTTCGTCCGGCAGCCGCGCGGTGGCGAGGAACGTCCGCCACCATGCCGCGAGCACGGCCTCGTCGGCGGCGTTCATCCGCGCTCCCGTGCCGCCAGCAGTTCGGCGTACACCGCCGCCGTGCGCACCGCGGCCGCGGCCGGATCCATGTCGAGGCGAGCCCGCGCGAGCGCCGCCGCGCCGACGCGCCGGCGGTGCCCGGCGTCGGTCAGCAGCCGGAGCAGTTCCCGCGCGAGCGCTTCCGGCCGATCCTCGCAGGCGAATCCCGGGGTCTCGCCGTCGGGCCGCGGCGCGACCAGTTCGGGGAGCATGCCGGCGCGCGTGCAGACGATCGGCAGACCGAACGCCATCGCGTCGCAGACCGCACGGCAGGTGCCGTCGCTGCCCGGCACCAGGAACAGGAAGGCGTCGAGCGCGCGGAGCGCTTCGTCGTAGTCCGGTCCCTTCTGGTAGCCCGGCGTGACCACGTGCGCCGCGAGCCCGTGCGCCCGCACCGGTTCAGTAACGAGGGCCGCGGTGTCCTCGGCGTTGCCGCGCCCGAGCAGCACGAAGCGGGCGGTCGGCAGGCGATCGACGACGGCGCGCGCGGTCGCCCACAGCAGGTCGAAGCGGCGATGTGGTTGGATGCGCGCCGTGATGCCGACGACGTGGTGCTCGGGCCCGAGCCCCCAACGCGCCCGCGCATTCGGCCCGTCGAGCCGGCGCGGCTCGGTCACCGGCGGCTGCAGCAGCACGCGCGCGGCCGGCAGGCCGAAGGCGGCGACGACGCCCGTTTGCGCAGCGCGCGTCGGCGCGACGACGGCCGCGGTGCGGCGGAAGGCGGCCCGGGTGCGCAACCCCGGCTTTGGCGCGTCGGGGTCGTAGAGGCTGCGCACCAGCACCGGCGCTCGCGACAGCCGTCGGCACGCCAGCGCCGCGAGCAAGTGGTCCGCCGGCTGGTGGCAGTGCACGACGTCGACGCGGTCGCGGACGAGCAGTCGCTGCAGCGCGCGCACGTCGCGCAGCAGCGAACCGAGATGGAAGTGCTTGCGCAGTTCGAGTCCGGTCACGACCGGCAGCCCCACGCGCCGCAGTTCCTCGGCGACGCGATGCTCGCCGCCGGCGTGCACGAACGAGCCCTGCGCGAACATCACGTCGAGGCCGAGCGCGCGCGAACGCGCGGCGGCGCGGATCGCCGGATCGGCGGGCCCGGTCCACTTGTAGTTCGCGAACAAGTGCAGGATGCGCGCGTCCTCGAGCCTCATGCCACACCACCCCGCGGCAGGCGCCACAGCCGCCAGTACTTCTTCCAGTCGGTGTAGGCGGCCATCGCCGCGATCACCACGCCCCGCCAGCCGTCGAGCACGCCGAGCTTCAGCACCAGGCTCTTCACGAACACCGCCGGCGGCCGCACCAACAGGTCGAACGGCGTCGCGCGGCGCCCTTCGGCCGCCAGGGCTCGCGCAGCGATGCGCGTGAACGAGTCGATCGTGCGCAGGTGATGCGCGAAGTCGCGGTAACTCAGGTGCTCGATCGCCTCGGGGAGCCGCTCGGCGACCACGCCCGGCGCGAGCTCGACGTGGTCGTGCGGATTGCGCCCGCCCCAGCGCGCGTGCCGCCTGTCGAACAGCCGCACCTTGCGGTCGGGCACGAACAGGCCGTGGCGCGGGATCGCGCCGAGGTAGTGGTTGCGCCGCGGCGTTTCGTAGGCCGGTCCGAGGCCTCGCTGGGCGAGCTCCCGCACGCGCTCCGCGAGTTCCGGCGTGCAGCGCTCGTCGGCGTCGAGGCAGAACACGTGGTCGTGCCGGGCGTGGTCGACCGCGCGCTGCTTCTGTTCGCGATGGCCGGGGAACGGCTCGTTCACGATCACGCGGGCGCCGAGTTCGGCCGCGATCCGCGCCGTGCCGTCGGTGCTGCCGCTGTCGACGACGATGACCTCGTCGCAGAACGACAGCGAACGGATGCAGTCGGCGATGCGGTCGGCCTCCTGCCAGCAGATCACGCAGCCGCTGATCGGCGTGGCGCGCGGCTCAGCCATCGGCCGCACGCTCCGCGCCGTCGCGGCCGGCCGCCGCCGTTCCGGGCCCGGTCTCGCCGCGCAGCTGCGCATCGATCACCCGCAGCCGTTCCTGCAGCGCGAGCAAGCGGCGGCCCCAGTCCTGGATGCGGCCGTCCTGCTCGACTGCCGTCGCCGCCGCCCGCATCACGCGGTGCCGTTCTTCGGGCGGCAGTCCGAGCTTCTCGTGCAGCAGGTACTGGTTGCCGTAGCCGAGCACCTGGTTCCAGCGCAGCAGCTCGAGCACTTCCCCGAGCAGATCGCACAGCTGCAACTCGGCCTCGTTGAGGCCGAGCGCCTGCGCTTTCTGCTTGCGGCGGCGGTGCGAGCTCACGGGTGGCTCGGCGCGCTGGCGGCGCGCCCGACCGCTCAGGCCTTGGCGAGGTTCTGGTTGGCGAAGTCCCAGTTCACCAGGTGCTCGAGGAAGGTCTTGATGTAGTCCGGCCGGCGGTTCTGGAAGTCGAGGTAGTACGCGTGCTCCCAGACGTCCATCGTGAGCAGCGGCGTGCAGCCGGCCTGCGTCAGCGGCGTCTCGGCGTTCGGCGTCTTGGTCACCTCGAGCTTGCCACCCTTGAGCACCAGCCACGCCCAACCGCTGCCGAACTGCGTCGCGCCGGCCTGGCTGAACAGCTCGACGAACTTCTCGTAGCTGCCGAAGTCGGTCGTGATCTTGGTGGCGAGGTTGCCGCTCGGCTTGCCGCCGCCCTTCGGCTTCATCGACTGCCAGTAGAAGGTGTGGTTCCAGACCTGGGCCGCGTTGTTGAAGATGCCGGCCTTGTCGGCCTTGCCGGCGGTCGCCTTGACGATGTCGACCAGCGACTTGCTGGCGAACTCGGTGCCCTCGATCAGCTTGTTGCCGTTCGTCACGTAAGCCTGATGGTGCTTGCCGTGATGGATCTGCAGCGTCTGGGCGTTGATGTGCGGCGCGAGCGCGTCGTGTGAGTAGGGAAGGGGCGGGAGTTCGATGGCCATGGCGGGAATGGTGGCGCGGCCCGAACGGGCTCGCGACGCCGGCACGATACGGGCCCTCGCTCGGCCCGCACGGGGAAACCCGCGCGGCGGCCCCGACGGCGCGCGGTAGCGTGCGCGCATGGCCCAACCCGACTTGCCGTTGCCCGGCATGCAGGACCTGCTCCGCACGATCGCGCGCCTGCGCGCACCCGACGGCTGTCCCTGGGACCGCAAGCAGACGACCGCGAGCATGGCGCCGTGCCTGCTCGAGGAGGCGTTCGAGGCCGCGGACGCGCTGCGGCGCGGCGACGCGGCCGGAACCCTCGAAGAACTCGGCGACGTGCTGGTCAACGTCGCGATGATCGCGCAGATCGACAGCGAGAACGGCGGCCCGACGCTCGATGCCGCGGCGGCCGCGGCGGCGGCGAAACTCGTCCGCCGCCATCCGCACGTGTTCGGCGACCAGCGCGCCGCCAGCGCCGAGATCGCCTACACGCGCTGGGAAGAACAGAAGCGGCGCGACCGACGCGCCGAGGGCAGCGACGCCGGCGCGCTCGCCGGCGTGCCGATCGCGCTGCCGGCCCTGCTGCGCGCGTTCCGTCTTGGCGAGAAGGCGGCCCGCACCGGCTTCGACTGGCCGGACCGCGCCGGCCCACGCGCGAAGATCGACGAGGAGCTGGCAGAGCTCGACGCCGCGATCGCGAGCGGCGACGGCGCGGCGATCGCCGCCGAACTCGGCGACGTGCTGTTCAGCCTGTGCAACCTGGCCCGGCACGTCGGCAGCAACCCGGAAGTCGCGCTGGCGGCGACCAGCGACAAGTTCCAGCGGCGCTTCGCGGCGATCGAACGCGAGTTCGGACACGTCCTGACGGGGCGCAGCCTCGCCGAACTCGACGCGGCGTGGGACCGGGCCAAGGCCGCGGAACGGCGCGGCGACGGCTGACCGACGATCGGCCGTCGAAGCGCCGACGAAGGCGCGGTCCGGACGACGGCGGGCGCCGCGTTCTGGCATGGGCCAAGGGGTCGCGCCGCCGCACGGGCCGTGGCGACGGGCGGTTGCGACCACCGGCCCCCGCTTCGCCAGACTTTCCCACCGGCTGGCACGGCTCGTGCATTACCAGCTGCGGTGGAAAGAACGCCATGGGCATGGGCCCTGAGGCAGGGATGGGCTCCGGTGTGGGGTGGTGCCTCGCCGGAGCCCGCTTTTTTTCGCGGCCGGACTACGGTCGCCAGCGGGCCAGTTCGACCTCGGCGGCGATGACGCCGAAGGCGGCCCAGCCAGGACTCGCGGCCAGCTCGCGCAGCGCCGCGTGGGCCCGAGCACGATCGCCGGCGACCAGATCGTGGTGCGCGAGCCCAAACGCGAGCGCGCTGCCCGAGCTGCCGGCCCGCGGCGCGATCTGCTCGCGCGCCTTCCTGCCCGCGTAGAGCAGGCACAGGTTCAGGTAGGCGACGTTCTCGACGACGTCCATCCCCGCGTGGATCGGCGTCACGACGGCCAAGGCCCCGGCCGGATCGCGCAAGCGCATGCGCACGCACCAGAGCCAATGGCTGACGGCGACGCGCGACTCGTCGTCGTCGACGACCGCCAGGCAGTCGAGCCAGGCGCGCTCCGCCGGCGCGAAGTCGCCGGCCAGGAACAGCGCGAGCCCGAGGTGGTAGTGCACGTTGTAGTGCAGCGAGGAATGCGGCGGACGCCCGGGTGTGGGCTGGCCATCGGCCTCCGTCTCGTCGGGCGTCGTGCGGCAGGCGACCGCGGCACGTTCGAGATCGTGGGCCGCCTTGCCGAACTCACGCAGCGTGATCCACCGGTGGCCACGATGGCGCAGCACGAACGGATCGCCCGGATGATGGTCGAGCGCGTCGGTCAGCACGCCGACGGCCTCGCGGAAGCGCCCGAGGTAGCCGAGGCGCCGCGCGTACCAGATCGCCGCGTCGCGGTCCTCGGGCGAGGCGCGCCATTTCGCCTCGCCATCGGCGAGCGCAGCCCGTTGGGGCGCCTGCTCGGCCGGGTCGCCCGGCGGCGTTCCCAGCACGCGCCCGTCCAGCGACCAGCACTGCGCATCGCGCGGCAAGGTCCGGCAACCGGCGACGGGAATCGCGGCGAGGCACGCCGCCGCGATCAGGAGTTGTCTTTGGGCCATGCGATCTCGAATTGCCGCAACCGCTCTTCGCCCGCCGCCGGCGGCATCAGCAGCAGCGTTCCGCGCAAACCGAACCGTGCGAACCGCGGCCAGTTCGCGGCCACGCCGTCGCTGCCGAGCACGAGGAACGCCGTGGCGAACGCGTCCGCGAGCGCCGCACTCGGTGCGAGCACCGACGCGCTGGCGACCGCGGCCGCCGGGTTGCGGCCGGTGCGTGGGTCGAACACGTGGTGCATGGGCACGCCGTCGCGAACGAACCCGTTGCGGTAGTCGCCGCTCGTGCACAACGCGGCGTCGTGCAGGGCGACGACACGCAGCCCCGCGTCGGCATCGCCGGTCGCGGACACGGACGCTGGATCGACCACGCCGATGCGCCACGGTCCAAGCGCCCCCTTGTCGCCGCGGCAGAGCACTTCGCCGGTGATCTCGAGGTAGAAGCCCTGCAGACGCAACGGCGCGAACCGGGCGGCGATCGCATCGGCGCAGGCGCCGGCGACGATGCCGTCGAGGTCGAGCTGCACGTCGGGGCGCGCCTTCACCAGCGTGTTGTCGCGCAAGCTGACGAGCTGCCAACCGACGTGTTCTCGCGCGCGATCGAGCGCAGCATCGTCGAGCGGGTGCCGCGGGTCGCGCTTGGCGGCCCGATAGAGTTCGCTCAGTGGTCGGACCGTGGGGTCGAAGGCGCCGTCGGTCACGCCCGCGACGGCGAGCGCCTGGCGCAGCACCTTGGCGAAGAGCTCGCTGACCACGAGCGGCTCGGTGCTCGCGTGCGCGTTCACGCGGGCGATCTCCGAATCGGTGCGCCACTGGCTGAACGCGGCATCGTGCGCGGCGAGTTCCTGTTCGACGATCGCGCGCAGGTCCGCAACCGCCGCGTCGCCGACGAACTTGACCGTGTAGGTCGAACCCATCGTCGGCCCGCCGAACTCGCGAACCTCGTGCGACTGCTCGCTGCAAGCCGCCGCCACGAGCGCAAGCCAGACAAGGGGTCGGCACACCATCGGGCCGCGGATCGTAACGGTGTCCCGAGCCGCGGCGCGAGCCCGAGCCCGAGAGCGCTTCGGCGGAGGCAACGATGCGGGCGCCCCACACCGCTCGCGCGTGGCGGCCAGTTGCGTTCCCGCCAACGCCGCGCTTCCGCAGCGCGAGCGGGAGACGCATTTCGGTGGATGCAACGACTGCGGGCGCCTCCGGCGCCCGCGTGTCGTTCATCCGCCGAAATCGTCGAAGCGGATCATGTCCTTCTCGACGCCGAGATCGCCGAGCATCTTCTGCACGGCCGAGTTCATCATCGGCGGGCCGCAGAGGTAGAACTCGATCTCGTCCACGTTCGGGTGGTTCTTCAGGTAGTTGTCGAACACCACCTGGTGGATGAAGCCCTTCTTGCCGGTCCAGTTGTCCTCCGGCTGCGGCTCCGACAATGCGACGTGGTACTGGAAGTTCGGGAACTGCTTCTCGATCGCCTCGAACTCCTCGGTGTAGAACATCTCGCGCTTGCTGCGCGCGCCGTACCAGTAGGAGACCTTGCGCGTCGTCTTCTCGGTGTGGAACAGGTGGAAGATGTGGCTGCGCAACGGCGCCATGCCCGCACCACCGCCGATGTAGATCATCTCGCGGTTGGTCTTGTTGATGTGGAACTCGCCGTACGGGCCCGAGATCGTGATCTTGTCGCCCTTCTTCAGCGAGAAGACGTAGCTGCTGCAGATGCCCGGGTTGAGCTGCATCTGCTTCGGCGGCGGTGTGGCGATGCGGATGTTGAGCATCACCATGTTGCCTTCCGCCGGATGGTTGGCCATCGAGTAGGCGCGGAAGATCGGGGTCGGGTTGTTGGCGACGAGGTCCCAGAGCTTGAACTTGTCCCAGTCGCCGCGGAAGCGCTCGGCGACGTCGAAGTCCTTGAACTTCAGGTTCTGGTACGGCGGCACGTCGATCTGGATGTAGCCGCCCGACTCGAAGTGGATGATCTCGCCCTTCGGCAGCTCGAGCACCAGCTCCTTGATGAACGTCGCGACGTTGTCGTTGGAGCGCACCGTGCACTCCCACTTGCGGATGCCGAACACTTCGTCCGGCACCTTCACCTTCATCGGGCCGCGCACCTTGACCTGGCACGACAGGCGCCAGCCGGCCTTGGCTTCGGCCTTCTTGATGTGCGTCAGCTCGCTCGGAAGGATGTCGCCGCCGCCTTCGAAGACCTGGCACTTGCACATCGCGCAGGAGCCTTTGCCGCCGCACGCCGACGGCAGGAAGATCTTCTGGTTGCTGAGCGCGAGCAGCAGGTTGCTGCCGACGTCGACTTCGGGCGACTTGCTCGGGTCGTCGTTGATGAGCAACTTGACCTTGCCCTTCGCGACGAGCTTCTTCTCGCAGAACATCAGCACCAGCACCAGCAGCACGATGACTGCGGTGAGTGCGACGACGCCGGTCAGAACTTCCATCGTTGCTCTCCCTGCCTCGGATGCTGCGGATCAGATGCCACTGAAGGTCATGAAGGCCATCGCCACGAGACCCGTGGTGATGAACGTGATGCCGAGCCCGCGCAGCGGTGCTGGCACGTGCGCCGTGCGCATGCGCCAGCGGATCGTCGCCATGCTGACGATCGCGAGCGCCCAGCCGGCCCCGGAGCCGAAGCCGTAGACGACGGCCTGCGTGAAGTCGTACTTGCGCTCGTACATGAACAGCGAGCCGCCGAGGATCGCGCAGTTGACGGCGATCAGGGGCAGGAAGATGCCGAGCGCCGCGTAGAGCTTGGGGCTCAACTTGTCGACCGCCATCTCCACCACCTGCACGACCGCGGCGATGGAGGCGATGAAGGTCAGGAACTGCAGGTAGCCGAGATCGGTGTCCGGCAGGCCGGCCCACGCCAGCGCCCCCTTGCCGAGCACGTAGGTCTGCAGCGCCCAGTTCATCGGCACGGTCAGCACCTGCACGAAGACCACCGCGATGCCGAGGCCGATCGCGGAGTCGACGCGCTTGCTGACCGCGAGGTAGCTGCACATCCCGAGGAAGAACGACAGCAGGATGTTCTCGACGAACACCGAGCGCAGGAACACGCTGCCGAGCGATTCGTCGTTGAAGAAGGCGAGCATCGCGGTCATGGGGTCACTTCTCCGAGTAGCCCGAGATCGAGCGTTGGATCCAGACGATGATGCCGAGCAGGAGGAAGGCGCCCGGCGCCAGCACCATCAGGCCGTTGTTGACGTAGCCGGCGTCGTAGAGCCCTTGCGGGATCACCTGCATGCCGAGCAGCTTGCCGCTGCCGAATATCTCGCGGATGGCGCCGACGACCGCGAGGATCCACGCGTAGCCCAGCCCGTTGCCGATGCCGTCCAGGAAGCTGCGCCACGGTGGGTTGCCCATCGCGTAGGCCTCGAGGCGCCCCATCACGATGCAGTTGGTGATGATCAGGCCGACGAAGACCGACAGCTGCTTGCTGAGGTCGTACATGTAGGCCTGCAGCAACTGGTCGAAGATGATCACGACGCTCGAGACGACGACGAGCTGGACGATGATGCGGATCTTGTTCGGGATCAGCGTGCGGATCGTCGAGATGATGACGTTCGCGAGCGAGCAGACGAACGTCACGCCGAGACCCATGATCAGGGCTTTGTCGAGGCGCGTCGTCACCGCCAGGGCACTGCAGATGCCGAGGATCTGCAGCGCGATCGGGTTGTTGTCCCAGAGCGGGTCCTTGATCGCCTTGCGTTCGTCGGGCCCGAACAGGCTGCGCTTCTGCGGCGGAGTGGCAACTGCGGTCATGGGTGGCTCCGTATTGGCTCAGTTCTTCTTCGCCCAGTACTTGTTCAGCAGCGGCTTCCACGCCTCGAGTTCGGCGCGCACGCCCTTGGTCACGCCGTTGCTGGTGATCGTCGCGCCGGAAAGGCCGTCGACGTAGTGCTGCTTCTCCGCCGGCACCGCCGCGTCGACCTTGCCCTTCTTCACGGTGATGCCGACGAGCGCATCGCCGGCACCGAGCACGGTCTTGCCCTTCCACATCTCCTTCCACGCTGGGTTGTCGACCTCGCCGCCGAGACCGGGCGTCTCCTTGTGCGCATAGAAGGTGATGCCGCGCACATGGTTGGCGTCGCGATCGAGCGCCAGGTAGCCGAACATGGGGCCCCAGAGGCCCTTGCACTGGATCGGCAGGATCAGGCCGGTCTCCTTGCCGTCGGCGTCCAGCGCGACCGCGACCGGGCGGTAGCGCGCCCGCTCCTTCGGATCCTTGATCGCTTCGACGCTCGCCGGCGTCTTGCCGGCGTCGAAGTCGCCGGACTGCAGATCGACGATCTGCGTGCGCACCTGCTTCTGATAGATCGCCTCGAGCTCCTTGCGTGGGCGGGCATCGCCCTCCTGGATCAGGCCGCCGGCCACCATCACGTTCTTCTGGCGGTCGAACTCCTTCGCCGCCGCCTGCAGTTCGCTCAGCGAATTCGACGTGAACGCGAGCATCGTGCTCATCGCGACGCAGACCGTGACGGCGAAGCCGAGCACATAGCCATTGCTGCTGGTGTTCATGAGCGAGCCATCCTCCGCTTGATGTTGGCGGCGACGACGAAGTGGTCGATGCCCGGAGCGAACGCGTTGAGCAGCAGGATCGCGAGCATCGTGCCTTCCGGATACGCCGGGTTGATCGTGCGCACGAGGATCGTCACGAAGCCGACCAGCGCCCCGTAGATCCACTTGCCCAGGTTGGTCTCCGGCGAGCTCACCGGGTCGGTCGCCATGAAGACGATGCCGAACAGGAAGCCGCCACAGAGCAGTTGCTCCCACGGCAGCAGGCTGATCGGGCCGGTGGTCGCGCCGCCGAGTTGCATCAGCCAGGCGCTGCCCAACAGGCCCAGCACGCCTGCGACCATCACGCGCCAGCTGCCGACGCCGGTGAAGACCAGCCAGAACGCGCCGAGCAGCACGCAGAGTTTGCTGATCTCGCCGGCACTGCCGGGGATGTTGCCGAAGAACAGATCGGCATGGCTGTAGGCGCCTTGCAGTGCGGTGCTGGCGTCCGTGGACGCAGCTTTCACCACCGCCAGCGGCGTTGGTTGCGAGAACCCGTCGACCAGGCTGCCGGGGACGCCAGCCGGCGAGTGGTTGCCGGCCACCCACACCGCGTCGCCCGACATCTGCGCCGGGAACGCGAAGAACAGGAACGCGCGCACCAGCATCGCCGGGTTGAACACGTTCATGCCGGTGCCGCCGAACACTTCCTTGCCGAGCACGACCGCGAAGGCGACACCGATCGCGAGCTGCCACAGCGGGATCGACGCCGGCACGATCAGCGCGATCAACATGCCACTGACCAGGTAGCCCTCGCTCACCTCTTCCTTGCGGATCACCGAGAACAGCATCTCGATGCCAAGGCCAACGCCGTAGCTCGTGATCAGGATCGGCAGCATGCGCTGCAGTCCGAAGACGATCGTGTCGAACGCAGTCACCGCGCCGATCGTGGGCGCCCCGAGCAGCCACTGCAGCCAGCCGGTCACGTAGCCGTCGGCAGTCGCCTTGCCGGCCTTCACCATCGCATCGACGGCGAGGAAGTGCTGGGCGCCGGTGTTCCAGATCGCCCACAGCAGGCACGGCAGCATCGCGACGATGACCGTGTTCATGACCCGCTTCAGGTCGACGTAGTCGCGCACGTGCACGCGCTGGCCGCTGGTGCGGTGGTCCGGCGCGAACAGGAACGTCTCGAACGCGTCGAACAGCGGCCACACCTTGTGGAAGCGGCTGTCCTTGGCGTGGTAGAGCGTCTTCTGCTTCTCGATCAGGTTGCGTAGGAACTGCACGGGATCACGCCTCCTTCTCGTACATGTCGAGCCCTTGGCGGATCACCTGGCCGACGTCGATCTTGCACGGATCGACGAACGTGCAGAGCGCCACGTCCTCTTCCGTCACTTCGAGCAGGCCCAGCTTCACGGCCTCGTCGATGTCGTTCGCCTGGATCGCGCGCACCAGGTAGCTCGGGTGGATGTCGAGCGGCATCACGCCTTCCCAGGTGCCGATGTTGACGATCGGCCGGTGGCCGCCGTGCAGGCGCGCGTCGACGACGTGCTCCTTCTTCGGCACGAGCCACGAGAACACGCTGCGGTGCCGGCTCAGCTTGCCGAACTGCGGCAGCGCCCAGCCGAACAGGTCGCGTCGACCGGTGCCCTCGGGGATCACCGTCACGGTCTTGGTCGCGAAGCCGAGGCAGCGATCCTGACCGACCGCGCTGCCGTGCAGCACGTTGCCGCAGATGACGCGCACGTCACCGGCGAACGGCTGGCCGCCGTTGAGCGCCGCGCTGTCGGCGCACTGACGCACCCGGAAGTACTTGCGGCTCGCCGCCGCGCTGCCGCCGAGCGCCACCACGGTGTGGGCGGGGTAGCGCCCCGTGCGCGCCCATTCGCCGAGTCTCGCGACGTCCTGCAGCGTCAGCGTCCACGCCACCTCGCCGGCCTTGAGCGGGCGGATGTTGGCGATGTGCGTGCCGACGAGGCCCGACGGGTGCGGCCCCGCGAAGTCGTGCACTTCGACGCCCTGCAGGGCTCGCGCATCCGACTGGTGGTCGCCGGCGGCGCGCAGGCTGAGGAACACCTTGCCCGCGGTCAGCTTGCGCAGCAGGTCGATGCCGGCCTGCAGGTCGGCCTTCTGGCCCCGCGTGGCGAAGCACGGATCGGCGGCCAGCGGAGCGCTGTCCATGCCGTTCACGAAGATCGCCACCGGCACCCTGTGGCTTTGCGCCACCTTGCCGATCGGCCGCTGCCGCACGAGCTGCCACAGTCCGGCGCCCTTGATCGCCTTGACGATCGCATCGCGATCGCCCGAGGGCTTGGGCACCGCCGCGTGTTCTTCCTTGCCGCCCTTGCTCGCGGCGTTGTCGATGACGACGCGCAGCAGGAACCGCCGTTCGCCGAAGTCCATCCGCGACACCGTCCCACTGACCGGCGAGCACCACACCAGGTCGCGGTCCATCTTGTCGAGGAACACCGGCTGCCCGGTCTTCACGACGTCGCCTTCCTTGACCAGGGCCTTGGGCTTGATGCCGGGGAACTCCCCCGTCTCGAGCGCGACGCGCGCCGGCTCGGGTGCATCCACGAGCTGCAACTCGGGACGCCCCGCCAGCGGCAGGTCGTAGCCCTTCCTGATGGTGTGGGTGGTCATCGGCACGAACCCTCGGCTGCGGGTTGATCCGCCGTCTTGCCGCAGCGCTGGCAGTTGCCGTCGGGGCTCATGCCCCCGCAGGACCCGGACAGTCGCCGCCCGCCGACGGCGAGCACGACGATGGCGAGGACCGGCACCGAGAACACCAGGATTGGCAGGAGGAAGGACACCGCTGGCCGAAAAAAAGGTCGGGCGACGATAGCGATCGGCGCCACGGAGTCGAGTCTCAGTCCGCAGCCGCGGGCACGAATCGTGGGTCGGTCAGCGGCGGCTCAGGACCAGGTCGCTGAGGCCCTGCAGGGTGTTGCAGTTGCGCAGCGAGATGTCGGCGTCGGTCAGCCGCACGCCGAAGCGCCGCTCGAGGAACTCGACCACCTCGACCACGCCCGCGGAATCGACGATGCCCGAGGTCACCAGCGGCGTCTCGGCTTCGAGGCCGTCCTCGCGGCCGTCGCGGAACCAGTCGGCGATGTAGGTGCGGATCGTGGCCAGGATCGTCGCACGATCGGGGAACGGCACGGCGGACATCGCGGCGTGGATCATGCCGAATCGCGCCCCGGCGGCAACGTCGGCGACCCAGCCCTCGCCGCACGGCGCAGTCCGCGGCATGGTTCCGGCCCGTGCGCGTGCGCTCGTCGAACCTGGTGCTGCTCCTGGCCCTGCCGGCCCTGCCTTCGGCCGTGGCGCCGTTCTTCGCGCACTGGCATTGGACGATCGACCAGCTCGCGTGCTTTCCGGTCCAGGCGATGGCCTGGCTGGCGATCAGCGCGCTGCTGCTCGCGGCGGCGCGGCGCTGGTGGCTCGCGCTCGTCCTGGCGGCTGGCGCCGCACTCGCCGCCGCCGCCGTGCTGCCGGCGTGGTTGCGTTCGCCGCCGACGCCCGCGGCGACGGCACCGCGCGGCACGGACGTGCGGGTCCTGACGTTCAACCTGCTGCGCGGCAGCGAACGGAACGCCGAACGGGCCCTCGCTCTCGTGCGCAAGCACGATCCCGACGTGGTGTTCTGCAGCGAAGTGACGCCAGCGTGGCTCGCCGCGCTCGCCGATCGCTTGCCCGGGCTCCCCCATCGCTGCGTGCGTACCGACGACGGCTACTACGGCGTGGCGCTGTTCTCGCGTTGGCCGCTGCAGGGCGAAGTGGTGCCGCTCGGCGTCGACTGGGCGCCCGCGCTGCGCGCCGTCGTCGCAACGCCCGGCGGCCCGCTCGGCGTACTCGGCGTGCACACGCCGCGGCCCGGCGGCGGCGAGCGCTGCCGGCTGCGCGACCAGGCGCTCGCGGCGATTCCGGCGACGCTGGCGCCACTGCCGCCCGCGCGGGTGGTGCTCGGCGACTTCAACACGACGCCGTGGAACCACGGGTTCCGCACCCTGCTCGCTTCGACCGGCCTGCGTTGCGCCGCCGACGGCGGCTGGCAGGCGACGTGGCCGAGTTCCTTGCCCTGGCCCCTGCGAGTGCCGATCGACCACGTGCTGCTCGGCGGCGGCGTCGCGGTGGCTCGGCACGAGGTCGGGCCCGACTTCGGCAGCGACCACCTGCCGCTGATCACCACGCTGGTGCTGCCGTGACGGCGCGCGCGGGCGAACGCCCGGCGCGAACCCCGGTGGCGCTGGCCGCCGCGTTCGGCGCGATCGCGGTCGGCATCCACTTCGAGCTGTTCCCGTGGCAGCTCAACGTCTGGCTGCGCGCGTGGTGGCTGCACTTCTTCGCCGTCACCGCGACTGCGCTGGGAACCGGGCACATGCTCGGCATCGGCGGTGCTGGTTCACGGCGCGAGCAGGTGCTGCGGCTGCGCCTCGCGTGCGTGGTGCCGTTCACGCTGCTGGCCCTGCACGAACTCGGTCAGTGGTTGTGGCCGCACGAAGAGCACCCCGACTGCCTGCGCGACATCGGCATGAACGCGCTCGGCGTCACGCTGGCCTGGTGGGTGCTGCACCGCACGCTGCCGCCGGCGGCCGAGCGGCGCCGCGGCGATGGCGGTGCTGGCGGCGGGACGTGAATGGCGGGAGTGCATGGGAATCGAACCCACCGGGCCCCACTCGAGGCGGAACCCCACAGGTTTTGAAGACCAGGCCGAACACCAGCTCGGATGCACTCCCGCGCGAACGCAGGCGGGGCGCATGCTAGGTGCAGGCAGTCCCGCTGCAAGCGCGCATCCCCCGGTCGGCCTCGGCGCGCTGGCTCAGCGCGCCATCCACGCACCCGCCGCGTGCAGCCCGTCACACACCACACAGCCCTTGGCGCCGCCGAGCACGGACGGGTCCTGCGTCCGGGCGGCGCGCAGCAGCATGGTGCCCTTCTCGCGCATGTCGCGCAGCGCGAGTTCC
Organism: Planctomycetes bacterium UBA2386; assembly: GCA_002343845.1. The sequence goes on from DDSQ01000186.1 coordinate 122,090, forward strand.
CACTGCGTGCGTTCGGCCGCGGTGAGACGCAGCGACGTCATGCGCCGCTGCAGGCTGCGTTCGACGAAGGCCTGCAGCACCTGCCGCTGCTCGTCGCCGCTGCCGCGCAACAACCTGCGCTCGCGTTCTGGCAACCCGTCGCCGAACGAGTCGGGCTCGCCCTTGAGTCCGTAGAACTTCGGCCGGAGCCGGTAGAGCCGCAGCGCGTCGATCGTCGGCAGGCAGAGCGGGCAACCCGGAACGAAGTGCACGAGCCGCATCGTTGCGGGATCCGCGCGCAGCAGGATGTCGACGTCGTCGCTACCGACGCCCTCGTCGTAGAGCCCTTCGAGCACCGCGTAGAAGATCGTCGAGCTGCCGAGGCTCGCGGCGGGCTCGACGACCGCAGGCGGTTCGACGGACGCCGAGCCGCTCGGCGCGCCAGCGCAAGCCGCGGCCAGCACGCACACGTAGAGACCGTTCTTCATGGGTGCCACGACGTCGCGCGGTGCGGGATGTTAGCGGCCGCGCAGGACACCCGCCTCACCCGTCGCGCAGGTGCTGGGCCGCCGCGACCGCAAGCGCAAGGCCGAACAGCACGCAACCGCCGAAGCCACACCACGCCAGCGTGCTCTCCACCCAGGTCGGCAGATCCCACTTCTGCACGAACGAGAAGAGCAGTCCACCGACGCCGACGATGCCCACCATCGCCGAAAGCCGCGTGCCGCCGAAGCCGACTTCCTCGAGCGTGCCGAGATGCAGGAACAGGCACGCGAGGATGCCGGCACTGGCGACGAGACCCATCAGCATCGTTCCGCCGTCCTCCTTCGCGATCCAAAACGCGATGCCCTGGCCGGCGACGAGGGCGAGGCCGCCGAACAGCCCGCCAGCGCCCCCCTGCCCACGCATGCTGGTCAGGCCCCAGCCGAGCGCGAGCAGCAGGCCGCCGGCGACGAGGCCGATCACGTTCGCGAGAGCCACCGCCATGCCGACGTCCTCACGTCCGGTGGCGCCACCGATCGCGCCCGCGAGCGAGCCGATGCCGATCGCGGCTCCGCCGAGCAGGACGAACAGGAACCCGATCGAGGGCCGCGTGCTGCCGGTCGCCGCGACGACGTTGCCGATCGCCTCGCCGCTCGGGCCGTCGTCGGCGTCGACGTCGCCCGGGCCAGGTGTTCCGACCGACGCGACGGCCGCCGCGTCGAAGCGATGACCGCAGAAGCGACACTTGCGCGCGGCGTCCTGCACGGACTCGGCGCATTCGGGGCAGTTCTTCATGGCAGCAGCAGGGTGCTCGCGATGCTAGCCGTACCTCCTTCGCGACACCGCAGGTCCCTCACGCGAGCAGTGCTGGCACGACCTTCCCGTGCACGTCGGTGAGCCGGTGGTCGCGACCTTCGTGGCGGAACGTCAGCCGTTCGTGGTCGAAGCCCAGCAGCCACAGCAAGGTGGCGTTGAGGTCGTGCACGTGCACCGCGTTGCGCACGACGTTGTAGCCGAGTTCGTCGGTCTCGCCGTGCTGCACGCCCGCGCGCACTCCGGCACCCGCGAGCCAGGTGACGAAGCAGCGAGGATGGTGGTCGCGCCCGTAGCCCGCATCGCCGGCTACGCCCTGCGCGTAGACCGTGCGGCCGAATTCGCTGGTCCACACCACCAGCGTGTCGTCGAGCAGACCACGCTGCCGCAGGTCGCCGAGCAGGGCGGCGATCGGCTGGTCGATGTCGCGGCACTGCAGCGGCAGGTCGTGTTCGAGGTTTTTGTGCTGGTCCCAACCGCGGTGGTAGATCTGCACGCACCGCACGCCGCGCTCGAGCAGCCGCCGCGCCAGCAGGATGTTGTTGGCGAACGTGCCGCGCGTGTGCACGTCGGGTCCGTAGCGCGCCTTGACGGCCTCGGGCTCGGCCGAGAGGTCGACGAGTTCCGGCACCGCCGCCTGCATGCGGAAGGCCAGTTCGGCCTGGCGCTGCCGCGCCGTGCTGCTCGCGTCGCCGAAGCGTTGCTGCGCGACCGTGTGCAGTTCCGCCATGGTCGCGAGCTGGCGGGCGCGCGCTTGCCGCGACACGCCGTCGGGATCCCGGAGGAACAGCACCGGATCGCCTTCGCTGCGCAGCAGCACGCCCTGGTGCTCGGCGGGCAGGAACCCCGCCCCCCACAGCCGGCTGTAGAGCGCCTGATCCTGCTTGGGCCCGCTCCACGACGAGTGCAGCACGACGAACGCCGGCAGTTCGCGCGTGGCGGCGCCGAGCGCCCATGCGAGCCACGCCCCGAAGCTCGGCCGGCCCGGCAGTTCGTGCCCGGTCTGCACCAGGTTGAGCGCCGGCTCGTGGTTGATCGCGTCGGTCTGCATCGACCGCACGATCGCGAGTTCGTCGGCGCACTGCGCGAGATACGGCAGCAGGTCGCTCATCCAGGCGCCGCACCGGCCGCGCTGCGCGAAGACGCGGTTGGTCGCTTGGATCACCAGGCGTGCCTGGTCCGACGTCATCGTGGTGATGCGCTGGCCCTGGCGCACCGAGTCGGGAAGGTCCTGGCCGTGCCAACGCCGCAGTGCCGGCTTGTGGTCGAACAGGTCGAGCTGCGACGGCGCACCGACCATGTGCAGGTAGAGCACCCGGGCGGCGCGCGGCGTCCGGTGCGGCACCGGCGCCCGGTCGCTCGCGCCGTGCCACCACCAGGTCGCCGCCGCACCCGCGGCAGCGCGCTGCAGGAACGAACGGCGGTCGAGGTTCACGGGCTCGTGCATGCGATTCAGTTGCGGTGCATGGCTTCGTCGAGCGAGAACAACGTGCTCGCGAGCATGGCGAGCGCGGCCCGCCGGTCGGCGACGACCTCGTCGAGCAGGGCGTGGCAGGCACGGCGTTCCCGTTCGCTCGGGCGCCGCTGCAGCAGCCGGCGGAACGCGGCATCGACGACGTCGCCGTCGATGGTCGCGAGCCAGCCGCCGAACGCGCGCGCCGCCGCCACCATGCCTTCGTCGTTCCAGACCGCGAGCGTCTGCAGCGGCGTCGTCGTCACCTGCCGTTCGAGCACGCACGTCTCGCGACTCGGCGCGTCGAGCGTCAGCAGCAACGGCGGGCCGGCGGTTCGCTTCCAGAACGTGTAGAGGCTGCGGCGGCGTAGATCGTCGCCAGCGTCGGCGACGTAACGCTCGGTGTTGCTGCCGGGCAGCGCGATCGCCTCCCAGATGCCCGGCGGCTGCTGGATGCGCACGCTCGGGCCGCCGGTCCGGTGCACGAGCAGCTCGGCGACCGCCAGCGCCTGGTCGCGGATCGACTCCGCCGGCAGGCGCACGCGGCTCATGCGCGCCAACCAGACGTTGTCGGGATCGCGCTCGCGAACGTCCGCGGTCGTGGCCGACGCCTGGCGGTACGTCGCCGAAGTCACCAACAGCCGATGCAGCCGGCGTTCGTCCCAGCCGTGCTCGGCGAACTCGCACGCGATCCAGTCGAGGAGTTCGGGATGGCTCGGACGGCTGCCGAGCACGCCGAAGTCGTGCGGCGTCGCGACGAGGCCGCGGCCGAAGTGGCGCAGCCAGATGCGGTTCGCGGCGACGCGCGCGGTCAGCGGATGGCCTGGCGCGAACATCCACGCAGCGAGTGCGCGCCGATCGCGCGGCGCGCCGTCGGGCAGCGGCGGCAGGAACGCCGGCGTGCCCGGCTGCACACGTTCGCCGGGCTGGTCGTACCGGCCGCGCGCCAGCACGTGCACGGGCCGCGGCTCGCTGCGTTCGCCGCTGACCATGCACCGCGGCAACGCGCCCTCGAACGCGGCGAGTGCCGCAGCCGCGGCGCGATGCGCGGCGACGATCGGGCCGGCCTCCACCGTCGTCGCATCCACGACGAAGCAGCCGAGCAGGTGGCGGGCGTGCGGGCTCTGGTGGCGCAGCACGAGCTGCAGTTCGTTCGTGCCGGCGGGCAACGGGGCGGCGAGCAGCAAGTGCAACGCCGTCGGCTCGTGCCGGCCGTCGATCGCCCACCCACTCGCGGGGTCGTCGTCGATCGCGGCGTTCGCCGGATGTCCACCCTGGGCGTGATCGGCGTCCACGCCGGAGATCACGATGCGCACGCCGTCCGCGCGTAGTTCGCAGTCGCTGAGCACGAAGTTGCCGTTGCTGGCCCGGCCCGGCCCCTTCGCCGGCAGCGAGTCGTCGGGCAGCGCGGTGAGGCGCAGCACGCGCACGCCGCCGAACGCGCCGCGCGCCGCGAACGCGAAGTCGCCGCGCTCCGGGACGTCGCCGCTCGCGAGCAACGCGCCATCGCCGCGGGCAGCGAACGGGCTCGACCCAGCCGCGGGCTCGAACGGCACTCGCGTCCACGGCGTCGCCGCGAACGACGCGGCAGCGACCGCCGCCGCCGCGCGCAACCGTTCGAGTTCGGCCGCTTCGTGCGGCCGAGGTGCGGCGATGCTCGGCGCTGGCGCCAGCCCACCACCGTCGTTGCCCTGCTCGTCGAACGACGCGAAGTACGCGAGCATCCGGTAGTAGTCGCGCTGCGTCAGCGGATCCGACTTGTGGTCGTGGCACTGCGCACACCCGACGGTCAGCCCGAGCAGCGCCGTGCCGAACGTGTCGGTGCGGTTCATCGCGTACCGCGCGAGGAACTCCTCGGGGATCAGCCCGCCTTCGTCGGAGGTCGGGTTGTTGCGGTTCCAGCCGCTGGCGATGCGCTGGTTGTCGGTCGCGCCCGGCAGCAGGTCGCCGGCGAGCTGTTCGGTGACGAACCGATCGAACGGGTGGTTCGCGGCATACGCGTCGATCACCTGGTCGCGCCACCGCCACAACGCGCGCACCTGGTCGCGCTGCATGCCGCTGGTGTCGGCGTAGCGCGACAGGTCGAGCCACCAACGCGCCGACTCCTCGGCCGCCGCCGGTCGCGCCAGCAGTTCGTCGACGACCCGTTCGTAGGCGTCGGGCCGCGCGTCGGCCTCGAACGCATCGAGCTCGGCGAGCGTCGGCGGCAGGCCGGTGAGATCGAACGTCACTCGCCGCAGCAGTTCGCCGCGCGTGGCCTCGCCATTCGCGACGAGCCCGGCCGCACTTCGCGCCGCCGCGACGAACCGATCGACGTCGTTCCGCAGCTCGCCGCCGGCCGGGGCGGGCACCGCCGGCCGCACCGGCGGCACGAACGCCCAGTGCTGCTGCGCCGACAACGCGGCGGTGAACGCCAGCGCGTGGCACGGACGCAGCATCGCGGCGATCGAGGCGGGGAACGGCATGGCCAGGGGACGGCGCGCCGGAGTCTAGCCTCGCCCCCCGGGCGGCTGGCGGCCTCGCAATCGGCTCGCTACCTTCTTCGCCCCTATGCAAGTCGCAGCCAACGAACTCCGCCCCGGCACCCTGGTCCGCTACGAGGGACGCATGTGCACCGTCGTGTGGTGGAACATCCTCCGCAACGACCGCCGCGCCTTCTGCCAGCTGCGCATCAAGGACCTCGAGACCGGCCGCCAGACCGAGCTCAAGGAGCACACCGACAGCAAGTGGGAAGTGCTCGACAAGGAAGAGAAGGACCTGAGCCACTCCTACCGCGACGGCATCGTCGAGGTGTTCTTCACGCCCGAGGGCGACGAAGTGCGCTGCGCCGTCCCCGCGGCCGAGGAAGCGCTGAAGTGGCCGTCCGAGACCTACGTCGGCTTCTTCGTCGATGGCCAGCTCGTCGCCGTGTTCCCGCCCAAGCACTCGATCCTGACGATCACCGAGACGTCGCCGCCGATCCGCGGCGCGGGCTCCGGGCAGAAGGAAGCGGTGCTCGAGAACGGCATGAAGGTGAAGGTGAACCTGCTGTGCGATGTGGGCGACAAGGTCCGCATCGACACCGAGACGAGCGAGTTCAAGGAACGCATCGCGAAGTGAGCCCGGCGCGGTCACCGCGAACCGCCGTGCGGGATGCCGCCGCCGAGTTCCTGGGCACCGCGCTGCTGCTCGCGATCGTCGTCGGTTCGGGCATCCAGGCCGAACGTCTCGCCGGCGGCAACGCCGCGATCGCGCTGCTGGCGAACTCGCTGGCGACCGCGGCCGGTCTCATCGCCTTGCTGCTGGTGTTCGGGCCGGTGTCGGGCGCGCACCTCAACCCCATCGTGTCGGTCGCCGCGGCCGGCACGGGATCCCTGCCGTGGCGCCGCGTGCCGATCTACGCGGCAGCGCAGTTCGCCGGGGCCTTCGCCGGGGTCGTGCTCGCGCATGCGATGTTCGAGCTGCCGGCGTTCGCGGCATCGCCACGCGAACGCAGCGGCGCCGCCATGGTGCTGGCCGAAGGGGTTGCGACCTACGGGCTGGTCCTCGTCGTGCTCGGCTGCGGCCGCTCGCGGCCGGCCGCGACGCCGTTCGCGGTCGCGGCGATCATCCTGTGCGGCTACTGGTTCACGGCGTCGACGTCGTTCGCCAACCCCGCCGTCACGCTGGCGCGAACCGTCACCGACACGTTCACCGGGATCCGCCTCGCCGACGCGCCCGGATTCGTGCTCGGGCAAGTCGTCGGGGCCCTCGCCGCACTGGCGACGTTCCGCGTGGTCCTGACGTCGCCGCCGGAGCCGCCGCGTGGTTGACGTCGTCTTGTTCGCGTGCGTGCATAACGCCGGCCGTTCGCAGATGGCCGCCGCGTGGTTCGGCGACCTCGCCGACCCGGCGAAGGCGCGCGCCGTCTCGGCCGGCACGCAGCCCGGCCCGCACGTGCATCCGGAGGTGACGGCGGCGATGGCCGAGGTCGGCATCGACGTGCGCCTCGCGCGACCGACGCTGCTGACCGCGGCCCTCGCTGCCGAGGCGCGCCTGCTGGTGACGATGGGCTGCGGCGAAGCCTGCCCCGCGGTGCCCGGCCTGCAGCGCGAAGACTGGCCGCTGCCCGATCCGAAGGGCCAACCGATGGCCGTCGTGCGCACGATCCGCGACGACGTGCGCGAACGGGTGCTCGACCTCGTGAAGCGGCGCGGCTGGCAGCGCGCCGCTCGCCGCTGATCGGCGTCACTCGCGACGCAGCACGACGCGAACGACGCGAACTTCGCCCGGTGACACTTGCAGCGTGACGCGTGCGCTCGTGCAGCCGCGCGCCCCCACCAGGATCTCGACTTCCCCGGCTGGCACTTCGACGAGCAGGAGCGATCCCTCATGCTCGTAGTGGGCCATGTCGCCGAGCATCGCCACGCCGCCGAGGGGCTGCATGCCGTGCTCGTCGACCAGTTCGATGTGGATCGTGCCGGGAGCCGGCAGGATCCACGTCGTCGGCCCGAACCACTGCCTCGTCACCCGCCGCCATCGGTCCCTGGGAGCGCAGATCAGCCGATCACCGGGTTGCAGGTCCAACGCATCGAACCCACCGTCCGCGGCAATCTCCAAGGAACCGACCAACAACCCCGGTCGCATGACCGTGATCGTGCCGGCGACAGGCTGACCGACCGCATCGACGATCCGCAGCGGCGGCGCCGCAGCCAGCACGACATCGCCGACGGCGTGCTCGATGTCGTCGCCACGCGGTGGCAGCACCAGGCGAAGCGTGCGCGCCCGCCGCTCGGCGGCGCGCGGCTCGACGCGGAGGAAGGCGCGACCCGTGAGCGTGGTCGGCACGACAACGACTCCGTCCGCGCCGGTCTCGTGCCACTCCGACTCGTCGCCGAACTCGGCGGCACCAGCGATCGCGACACGGGCAGGCACCAGCTGCCCTTGCTCGTCGACGACCCGCAATCTGGCGCGCGTCGAAGCAAACACGCGCAACACGATCGCTCCGTCCGGTAGCGACTCGAACACGAAGCGCCGATCGGCGCCGGTGGGCTCATGCAGCACCAACACGAACGGCTCGTGCGCCGGCAACGACACCAGGCCGCTGTCCTGCGTGCCGTCGCGAACCCGTCGCTTGCCTCGCCTCGTCTCCAGGGTCAGACCTTCGTGCACTCCATGCACCACGACCTCCCGCAGCGGCTGCCGCGCCAGCCGCACGAGGACTTCTCGTTCGGTATCGCCAGCGACGTCGACGGTGGTCACCATCGTCTCGAAGCCCTCCACCACCACTTCCCACTCTGCCGCACCGGCCGGCGCCACAACGACGGCCACGCCCTCGGCGTCCGTCGACCCTCTGGCTTCGGCCGGGGCCGGATCTCCAGGATGCACGAGTCCGGGCTTCCCCGCCTGCACCAGCGCACCTTCGATCGGTGCATCGTTCCCGTCGTCGCGTACGCACACACGAAGGCGGCCTTGCGCGCGAGGCGAGAGGGTTGCTGGCGCCAGCCGGGCTTCGAGCGAGGCTCCGAGCATCGACGGATGCAGCCAGAATTCACGGCCGTGCACGCGCAGGAGCAACTCGTCGTCCGCCTCCACGCGGCCCCGATGCACGAACGTGCCGTCGTCCGCCGTCCACGTCCACGGTCCGCGGTGCAGCGAGCCGCCGATCGCCGCCCGCGCGAACGGCATTCCGTTCGGCGCCACCACGCGACCGCGCACGTCCGGGACCGGCAGCACGCGCAGCAGCACCGGCGGATCGCCGACCTGCCACGACAAGGAGGAGTAGGGGCCACCGATTCCTGGCGCCCGCACGTAGAGGTCGCGAACGCCGGATCCGCCCGTGACGTTCGCCGTCGGCTCGATGCAGCGTAGGACCGCCTCGCCGCGGCCGTCGGTCGTGGCGACGCGAACGTCCGGGGTGTGGCCGCAACCGAGACAGAGTCCGACCTCCGCACCAGCAATCGGGCGTTCGAGCCAGTCGACCACGCGCACGGGCACGTCGATGCCTGGCATCAGCGCAACGACACCGTCGAAGGTGCCCATCATCGCAGCGGGCCCATGGCCGTCGCTGACGACGACATACCAGCCGCCCCCCGCGCCGCCCGCCGGCACGCGCACGAAGCCTTGGTCGTCCGCGAACCACGTGTGGTCGTAGAAGAAGACACCGCCAGGCGGCTCGGACCGTTCCTCCAGGTAGTGCAGACGCGCGCCAGGCAACGGCGACCCGGTCAGCGCGTCGACCACGCGAGCGACCAGCTTCCACTCAAGCGTCGGCGCAATCGGACCCGCGAAGGACTCGATCCGGATGCGATCGCCGACGACAGGATCGGCCGTCGAGCAACCGGCGAGCAACACGACGAGGGCACGCGCCAGGACACGCATGGCACCAGCATGCGGCGACCGGGGCACCCCGCCAAGGCGCCGCGGCGGAGGGGCCTCACCCGATCGTGATCATCACGCCCGCGGACAGGCTGAAGCCCTCGGGGCCAGCCGCGTCGGCCGACGCCGCCTGCGCGAACAGAAGGACCCCGAGCAGACTCGGCTGCCACGGCACCACGACGCTGGTGGTGTAGAGACCGAGCGCGTCGACGGCGCCGCTGAGCACCGCGTCGGGCAGTACCAAGAGCGTGCCGCCGAGCAGCGGCTGCGCCGTTGGCGCGAAGCCGAGGCCGATCGCAGCACCCGCGCCGGGCACCATGCGCGACGCCTGGAACCGCACCGTGCCGCCGACGCCGCTGCGCCCCGACGCGGCGAGTTGCGTGCCGCCCAGCGTGCCGTTCGTGCCGACGCCGTACGTGGTCATCGCACCCGAGGGCAATCGCGAACGCATCAGCCCCACCGCGTCGGCCAGCACCGTCTGCCCGGGCACCGCCCGCACCTGCACCGTCGTGTTGCCCGCGGTGAGCCAGACCGTGCCGACCTCGGTCCACACTGCCGTCGCCTGCGCCTGGTTGACGACGACGAACGCCGGCCCGGACGTGGTCGCGACGACGTGCGGCACCGCGGTCGAATACGGCGCGCTGCCGGGCGTGTGCACCAGCAGCGTCCACAGCCCGGTCTCGGCGACCGGCAGCGTGTAGGTCACCGCGTCGCTCGCGCTGGCCACCGACAGTCCGATGCGCGCGAAGCCGCCGCTGCTCCCGGCCACCGGTGCTGCCACGAAGCCGCTCGTCGACGTCGTCGTAGGGTCGTTCTCCTCGCGTCGCGTCGCCAGCGGACGCCAGTTGGCGGGCTGGAGCGGAACGGCGGCCGGCGCCTGGAAGTAGTTGGTCGTGAGCGATGGCAGATCGTCGTAGAGCCCCTCGGCGTACCAGAACACGTGGCCCGGCAGGTTGCGGGCCCGATTCGCCGCGACCATGCCGAGCACTTCGCTGGTCGGCGTGCCGCTGATCGCGCGGATGCCGGGCGCGATCTTCGCTTCCTGCGCCGGCGTGAAGTACGCGAGCTGCTGGTCGAGCGTGGTGATGTAGCTGCCGACCGTGGTGCGGTAGACCTGCGGGTAGACGAGGTCGAGCGAGCCGCCGGTGAGCCACGCCGGCCAGTCCTGCAGGAAGTTGTCGTAGGCGCCCGGCATCACCGTCGGCGCGTCGGTCACGCGCAGCGAACTGCGCACGCCCTTCACCGCGTTGTAGAAGTCCTGGTGGAACGTGACGAGCCGCGCCGCCCGCCACGCCTTCCACGCCGAGTTGTTGACGTTCGTCGGCGGCAACTGCCCCGTCGCGGCCTGGTAGGCGGCACTGGTGACCGCGTCGTAGCCAAACGCCGTCGACGGGTAACGCACGCGGTCGAACTGGATGCCGTCGACGTCGTACTTGCGCGCGACCTCGACCGCGAGATCGATCAGGAACTGGCGCACCGCCGGATGTTCGTGGATCGCCCAGGTGAAGAAGCCGCCGCCGCCGTCGGACACCTGCGAGTTGCCGGTCTGGTCGCGCGCGATCCACGACGGGTTGGCGGTGAGCACGGGACCGACGCCGGTCGGGCCGGGATACCAGCCGTTCCAGCCGAACATGAAGCCGTACTCGAACCAGGCCTCGACCTCGATGCCGCGCAGGTGCGCTTCGGTGATGAACTCCTGGAGCGGATCGCGGCCGACGTAGGTCGGGTCCTGGCTCTGGCCGCAGGCGGCGAGCAGCACTGCACTCGGGTGGATCGTGAAGCCGCGGCTCCAGCAGTTCACCGCGACCATGTTGATGTTGGCGGCCGCGAGCTGGTCGAGCGTGCTGATGATCTTGGCTCGCGAAGTGAGCCCGTCGCGCGCCACCCAGACGCCGCGCATCTCGGCCTGGGCAGTGGCCGTCGCCAGCAGGACGAGAACCGCGGCGGCGGCGCGGAAGCCGGACAGGAAGCGCATCCGCGCAGTATGCGAGTATGCGGCGTTTCGTCGAGCCCGGATCGGGCGGGCGGCCGGGAAGGCCGTGCCTGGGCGATTCCTGCCTCGCAGCCAGCCCCGTGCCACGGCAGCATGCGCGCATGCCGTCGCTCGCGTTGCTGCTCGCGATCAGCCTCGTCGTCTTCTGGATCGCGCACCGCGTCTACGGCCGCCTGCTCGCGCGGTGGTTTCGCCTCGACGCCACCACGCCGACTCCCGCGCACACCCACCGCGACGGCGCCGACTTCGAACCGACGGCGCGCTTCTACCTGCTGTCGCAGCACTTCTCGGCGATCAGCGCCGCCGGCCCGATCCTCGGCCCGATCCTCGCGGCGACGATGTTCGGCTGGCAGCCGGCGTTCTGGTGGATCGTGCTCGGCTGCATCTTCATCGGCGCGATGCACGACTTCGCGGCGCTGGTCGGATCGGTGCGCCACGGCGCGTGCTCGATCGCCGGCATCCTGCGCAGCTACCTGAATCCGCGCAGCTACGCCGCGTTCCTGATCTACGTGTGGCTGGCTCTGGTGCTGGTGATCGTCGCCTTCACCGACGCGACGGCGAACGCGTTCACGCAACCACTCGACGTCGAGGTGCCGGGAACGGGCGGCACGCGCGCGCAGGTCGACGGCGGCGGCGTCGCGTCGAGCTCGATGCTCTACCTCGGGCTCAGCCTCGTGATGGGGCTCGTCGTGAAGGTGATGCGGCCGAAGCTGTGGCTCGTCACGCTGGTGTTCGTGCCCGCGGTCGGCGTGGCGATCTGGCTCGGCCCACACCTGCCGATCGACTTCCGCGCCGCTGGTGCCATCCCGTCGCTGTACTGGGCGTGGGCGATCCTCGCTTACTGCGGCATCGCCTCGGTGCTGCCGCTGTGGCTGCTGCTGCAGCCGCGCGGCTACCTCGGCGGCTTCTTCCTCTACCTCACGCTCGGCGGCGGCCTGCTAGGCCTGTTCCTCGCGAGCGTGCGCGGCGACGCCGAGATCACCTGGCCGTCGTTCACCGGCTTCACGACGCCCGAAGGCCAGTCGCTGGTGCCGTTCCTGTTCATCACCATCGCCTGCGGCGCCTGCAGCGGCTTCCACGGACTCGTCTGCTCGGGCACGACCAGCAAGCAGCTCGACCGCGAAGTGGACGCGCACGTCGTCGGCTACGGCGGCATGCTGCTCGAAGGCGTCGTGGCGCTGCTGGCGCTCGCGTGCGTGATGCAGCTCGCGCCCGGCGATGCGCTCACGAAGGGCACCGCGGACAAGATCTTCGGCGTCGGCATCGGCAGCTTCCTGCACCAGCTCGGCGTGCCGCTGCAGTTCGCGGTGACGTTCGGCATGCTCGCGTTCGCGACGTTCGTCTACGACACCCTCGACGTGGCGACGCGGCTGGCGCGCTTCCTGTTCACGGAGTTCACCGGCTGGAAGTCGCGCGCCGGCGGGGTGATCGGCACCGTCGTGACACTGGCGCTGCCGGCGATCTTCGTCGCGCAGACGGTGACGCTGAACGGCAAGGTGGTGCCCGCCTACCGCGTGGTGTGGCCGCTGTTCGGCTCGATCAACCAGCTGCTCGCCGCGCTGACGCTGGTCGGCCTGTCGCTGTGGCTCGCGAAGTCGCGGCACGGCATGGGGCTGCGACTCGCGGTCGGGCTGCCGATGCTGTTCATGATGGGCATGACGGCCACGGCGCTGGTGCTGCAGATCGTGAACGCGCCGAACGTGGTGCTCGGCGGTCTCGCCAGCGTGCTGCTGGCGCTCGCGGCGTGGATCGCGACCGAGGCGGCGCTGGCGTTGTGGAAGGGTCGGCCGCGCGCTGCGACCGCGGCGTGAGCCGCCGGCGGCGCCGAGTGGTCGATTGGCCCCATGCAAGATCTGCCGCGGCAGATTTCGCCTCCAGGCTAAATCTGCCGTAGACTCTGGACATGGCCGAGCACCGCTATCTGCAAGCTCAGGTCGAAGCGGACCTCGCCCACAAGATGGTGTTCGTCGCCGGCCCGCGCCAGGTCGGCAAGACGACGATGGCGCTGTCGCTGCCCGGTGGCGCGAAGGCCTATCGCAACTGGGACGTCGCCGAAGATCGCGAACGCATCCTGCGCCGCGAGCTGCCGACGGGCGACCTGCTGATCCTCGATGAGATCCACAAGTTCCGCGGTTGGCGCAACCACCTGAAGGGCCTCTACGACCAGCTGGGGCGCCGTCACCGCATCCTCGTCACGGGCAGCGCTCGCCTGGACCTCTACCGCTTCGCCGGCGACTCGCTGCAGGGGCGCTACCACCTTCTGCACATGCATCCGTTATCGGTCGCGGAGCTCGGCATCACGCGCCCGCGGGAACTCGACACGCTGCTGCGGTTGTCCGGCTTCCCGGAACCGTGGTTCCGCGGGTCGGAGGCGCATGCCCGCCGGTGGTCGAGAGAGTACCGCACGCTGCTGATCCGCGACGAGGTACGCAGCCTGGAACGGGTGACGGACCTCGGCAATCTCGAACTGCTGGCCGTACGACTGCCAGCACTCGTCGGCTCGCCGCTTTCGGCCAATGCTCTGCGCGAGGACCTCGGCGTCGACCACCGCACGATCACCCGCTGGCTCGACGTGCTGGAACGGCTCTACGCGATCTTCCGTGTGCAACCGTTCGGATCGCCGCGCATCCGGGCGATCAAGAAGATGCCGAAGCACTACCACTTCGACTGGTCGCTGCCGACTACCGCGGGCGCTCGCTTCGAGAATCTGGTCGCCGCGCACCTGCTCAAGTGGGTCCACTGGCAACAGGACACCGAAGGTCGCGATCTCGAACTGCGCTACTTCCGCGATCGCGACGGCCGCGAAGCGGACTTCGTGGTCGTCGAAGGCAAGCGCCCCGTCCTGGTGGTCGAAGCCAAATACGGCGACGACGATGTGGCGCGCGGCCTGCGGGCGCTGCGCCAGCGCTTCCCGGACTGCCCGGCGTGGCAGGTGCACGCGACGGGCATGGCGGATCACGTGACGGCCGAGGGCATCCGGGTCGCGCCCGCCATCGAACTGCTGCGAACGCTGGTGTAGCCGCCGCTCAGCGCGCGCCGTTCTGGTCACCGGCCGTGGCAAGGTCGAGTTCGAGCAGCAGGTTGTTGTAGGCCTGGTCGTCGATCACGCCGCGATCGCGCAGTCCCAGCAGTTCCCCTTCCTGCGCGGTGGCGACCGCAGCACGCACTTCGCGCGACACCGCGAGCCGCTGGGCGGCGCGCGTGCGCTCCGCCTCGTCGTCGGCGCGCAGCGACGCCAGTTCGTCGCTCATCGCCTCGCGGAAGCGGTGCACCGCGACCGGGCAGCTCTGTTCGCTGCAGAACGCGTCGAGCCGGGCGATGCCGGCCTGCAGCAGCCGTTCGCGCGCCTGCCGCATCTCGGCGGCGGTGGTGCCGTCGTCGCGCAGCCCGAGCAGCTTGACCAGCGGGAACAACGTGCCGCCCTGCACGAACAGCGTCGCCAGGATCACCGCGACGGTGCAGGCGATCACTTCGTCGCGACCGGGGAACGCGTTCTCGGCGTCGACCATCGTCGGCAGCGAGAGCGCCGCCGCGAGCGACACCGCGCCGCGCACGCCGCACCACGACACCACCACCACGCCGCGAGGGCTCGGGTAGCCGCCCTCACGCTCCCGCAGCTTCGGGAACAGCCACAGCGGCAGGTAGGCGCTCGGCCAGCACCAGACGATGCGGGAGAGGATGACCGCCGCGCTGACCGCGAGGCCGGCGAGCCACAGATCGGCGCCCGCACCGAACGCGCGCTGCAGCAGGCACGGCGACTCCAGGCCGATGTAGAGGAAGCAGAGTCCGTTCAGCACGAACGTGAGCTGCTGCCACGTCGCGCGCAGCGGCATGCGGGCCTGCGCGGGGATGCGGTGGACGCGCCAGGCGACGACGGCGCCGGCGACGACCACCGCGAGCACGCCGGAGACGCCGAGCGAACTCGCGATCGCCCACGCCAGGTACGGCGACAGCAGCGACAGCGTGAACAGCACGCTCGGGTCGCGGACGACGCGGTGCACGAGCGAGAACGCCGCGCCGACGACGACGCCGACGACCACGCCAGCCCCGGCCACCCATGCGAACTGGCCGAGCACCGCGCCGAAGTCGAACATGCCCTCGAGCACGACGACGACGCCGATCTGCACGCCGACCAGGCCGGTCGCGTCGTTGACCAGGCTCTCGCCGCCGAGGATCGCGGTGGTGCGACGCGGCACGCGCAGGCGTTCGAGCACGGCCTGCGCGGCGACGGTGTCGGTCGGCGACACGATCGCGCCGAGGATGAAGCACACCGCCCACGGCAGATCGGGCAGGCACAGCTTCGCCACCACGCCGACGACGAGGATCGTCAGCGCCACGAGCCCGATCGCCAGCATCAGGATCGGCCGCAGCCAGCGCTGGAAGTCGCGCCACGACGTCTGCCAGGCGTCGGCGTAGAGCAGCGGCGGCAGGAACCCGACCAGGATCAGGTTCGGGTCGATCTCGATGCCGCGCACCGCCGGAATGAAGGTCAGCGCCACGCCGGCGATGGCCAGGGCCAGCGGCTGCGGCACGCGCAGCCGCGGGGCCAGCAGCGTGACGACGGCGAGCGCGCCGAGGACCGCGGTCAGTACGTGCAGCGGCATGCGCGCGTCACTTCACGTGCGGGATCGCCAGCTCGAGCGCGAGGCGGTTGAAGGCCGCGGTGTGCTCCGTCCACAGAGCACGTCCACGTTCGAGTTCGGCGCGGATCGCCGTCGACAACTCGGCGGCCACCGCCGCCTGCCCCGCGGTCGGCCCGAACTCCGCGCCTTCGACCGACGACAGCACGCCGAGCAGCTTGTCGGTCAGCTTGATCGGGTAGTTCAGCGGGTCCTGGCTGCTCTTGCTCTTCGTCTGGTAGAGCGCCTCCTCGACCGGCGTCAGCGCGTCGCCGGCGGCCTTCGCGGCGGCTTCGAGCCGCGCCTTGCCGTCCCCTTCCGCGCGGTCGACCACCGCCTGCATCTGCGTGCGCAGCGAGCGCAGCTTCTCGATCCACTCGTGCGCGTCGGTGACGAGCGCGTTGCCGTCGCGCACCAGGCGGTAGCGCGCCTGCAGTTCGTCGACGGTCGCCGGCGAACGGGGATCCGGCAGGATGCGCGCCGCCACCGTGCGCGCGTCGTCGCCGACGGTGACCGTGATCCCGTACTCGCCGGGTGCGGGCCGCGGCGCGCGGCTGCGCCCGTTCCAGAGGATCATGCCGTCGAGGATCTTCGCGTCGTCGGTCTTCCACGTGATCGGGAACGCGTTGATGCCGCGCTTCACGGTCAGTTTCTCGTCGTCCTTCGTCGCGTCCGTCGCGCGAGACCACACGACCTTGCCGTCCTGGTCCTTGCACTCGATCGCCACGCGCTGGTCGACCGGCTTCTCGGCGTCGCCACCGAGCCAGAAGCGGATCACGAGGTCCTTCGCCGGATTGCGCCCGAGTCCCGCGACCTCGGCGTCGTCGCCGCCGCCGCGCACCAACGGCGTCGGCACAAAGAGGACGAACGGCATGGCGCCGAGGCCCGAGTTGAGCTGGCGCAGGTGCGCGAGATGGTCGAACGACCAGAACGAACGGCCCTGCGTCGCGGCGATCAGTTCGTTGCCGCGCACGACGAGGTCGGTGATCGGCGTGATCGGCAGGTTGCGCGCCAGCTTCTGCCAGCGACGGCCGTCGTCGAAGCTCATCCACACGCCGCGTTCGGTGCCGCAGTAGAGCAGCCCCGGGACCTCGGGGTCGGGCCGGATGCAGCGTGTGAACCACGCCGGATCGAGGCCGCCGGTGATCTCGCGCCACGTCGCGCCGAAGTCGTCCGTCGCGAACAGGTAGGGCCGGAAGTCGTCGAGCTTGTAGCGCGTGGCCGCGACGTAGCAGCCGCCATCGCCGTGCGGACTCGCGGCGATGCAGTTGACCTGCGCCCACTCGGGCATGCTCGGCGGCGTGACGTTCGCCCAGTTCTTGCCGCCGTCGCGCGTCACGTGCACGAGGCCGTCGTCGCTGCCGCACCAGATCGTGCCGGGCACGCGCCCTTCGTCGACGGTGAAGATCGTGCCGTAGTACTCGACGCTGGTGTTGTCCTTGGTGATCGGCCCGCCCGACGAGCCCATCTTGGTCTTGTCGTTGCGCGTGAGGTCGCCGCTGATCGGCGTCCACGACGCCCCCTCGTCGCTCGTCGCGAACAGCACCTGCGCTGCCGTGTAGAGCACCGAACGATCGTGCCGCGACCACAGGATCGGGAAGTTCCACTGGAAGCGGTAGCGCATCACGTCGGCGCCGCCGCCCATCGGGTTGTCGGGCCACACGTCGACGCGCCGCGACAAGCCGCTGCGATGGTCGAGCCGCGACAGGTATCCGCCGTAGCTGCCGCCGAACACGACGTCGGCATTGCCGGGCTTCGGCGCGAGCCACCCGCTCTCGCCGCCAGCGGTGTCCTCCCAGTCGTCGGTGCCGATGCCGCGCCCGCGCGAACGGTGCGCGATGCGCACGGTGCTGTTGTCCTGCTGCGCGCCGTAGATGCGGTACGGCGCGTGGTCGTCGACGGTGACGCGGTAGAACTGCGCCGTCGGCTGGTTTTCGATCGACGACCAGGTCTTGCCGCCGTCGAACGTCACGCAGGCGCCGCCGTCGTTGCCTTCGACCATGCGCAGCGGGTCGGCGGGATCGATCCACAGGTCGTGGTTGTCGCCGTGCGGCACGCGGATCGTCGTGAACGTCTTGCCGCCGTCGGTCGACTTGTGGAACGCGACGTTCAGCACGTACACGGTGTCGGCGTCCTTCGGATCGGCGAAGACGCGCGTGTAGTACCAGGCCCGCTGCCGCAGCGAGCGTTCGTCGTTGACCTTGATCCACGAAGCGCCGGCGTCGTCGCTGCGGAACAGGCCGCCCTCCTCGGCCTCGATCTGCGCGTAGAGCCGTGCTGGCTTGCTCGGCGCGCTGCAGATGCCGGCGATGCCGAGGGTGCCCTTCGGCATGCCGGGCTTGTCGCTCAGGCTCTGCCAGTTGTCGCCGCCGTCGGTCGACTTCCAGAGCCCGCTGCCGTCGCCGCCGGACTCGAGTGACCACGGCGTGCGGATCGCGCGCCAGGTCGTCGCGTAGAGCACGTTCGGGTCGTCGGGCGACAGGCACAGGTCGACGGCGCCCGCGTGCGCGTTGGCGAACAGCACACGCTGCCACGACGTGCCGCCATCCTTGCTGCGGTAGACGCCGCGTTCTTCGTTGGGCCCCGACAGGTGCCCCATCACCGCGGCGAAGACGATCTGGCTGTCCTTCGGGTGGACGCGGATGCGACTGATGTGGCGGCTGTCGGGCAGGCCCGCGAACGTCCAGGTGGCGCCGGCGTCGGTCGACTTCCACATGCCGTCGCCGCTCGAGACGTTGCCGCGCCACGTCTTCTCGCCGGTGCCGACGTAGACGATGCGTGGATCGCTCGGCGCCACGGCGACCGCGCCGATCGAACCGCCGAAGGTGCCGTCGCTGACGTTCTTCCAGGTCTTGCCGGCGTCGGTGGTCTTCCACACACCGCCGCCCGTGCTGCCCATCCAGTAGGTGTCGCGATCGCCGGCGATGCCGCAGACCGCCGCGACGCGGCCGCCGCGGAACGGACCGACGAGGCGCCAGTCGCAGGTCTCGAGCAGCGCCGTCGGCACGGGGCCGCGCGGTTCCTGCGCGGGCAGTGCCGCGAGCAGTGCGAAGGGAAGCAGCAGCGAACGGAACGACGCGGAGCCGGAGACCATGCGGGGCGGGATGCTACGGCCCGTCGGACCACGCGCCGAGTCTCGCGTGGCCTCTGCGCGTGCGGCGCGGCTACGGCATCTTCGGCCGCACGAACGGATCCGCGAAGCGCGGGTCGCGAACGAAGTGCCAATCGGTGAGCGTCTTCAGGAACGCCACGAGGTCGCTGCGTTCGCGGCTGTCCATCGGCACGCCGGTCTGCAGCGGGAGCACCGCCCGGCTCGGGCCCGTGACCAGGGGCGCTTCGGCCGGCCTGCCCCAGGCACTCGGGGCATGCGCATCGTGGCGCAGCACGGGATCCAGGTTCGCGTGCGCACGCACCCGGCCCGAATAGAACTGCACGACCTGCTCGAGCGTCGCGAAGCGCCCGTCGTGCATGTAGGGCGCCGTCAGCTCGATGTTGCGCAGCGACGGCGCGCGGAATTTGCCGAGGTCCTCCCGCTGGCCGCTGACTGCCGCGAGGCCCGGATCGTCGGTGCCGCGCCCTGCATCGACCCCGTTGTTGCGGCAGCCGCTGCTCTGCAGGGCCACCGGGTCGAGCTCGAAGGTGTGGCCGCATTGGAGGTAGACCCGTTCGACGTGGCAGCCTGCGCACGACCGCTCGCGCGCACCCCCCGCTCCGAAGAACAGGTGCTTGCCGCGGTTCTCAGCCGGCGTGAAGTTCGGGAACGGCGCATTGACATCGCCCGTCGCGGCGAGCCCTTCGTCGTAGCGGCTGCGCAACGACACGAGGGAACGCACGAACTGCGCGAGGGCCACGGCGAGCCGCCGCTCGTCGATCCGCGCGTCGCCGAACGCGGCGGTGAACAGATCGGCGTAGCCCGGTTCCACGCGCAGCCGCGCGATCACGTCGGGCACTTCCATGCCCATCTCGATCGGGTTGCGGATCGGCAGCAGCACCGCCTGCTCGAGCGTCGTGGCGCGGGCGTCCCAGAAGAACCCGGTGCCGAGCAGCCCGAGGTTCGCGATCGACATCGAGTTGCGGTGCGTGCGCTGGCCGCGAAACCCGAGGCTCCCGGTTTCGCCGTCGGCGAACGCGCGCCCTTGCTCGTGGCAACTCGAGCAGGAGCGGCTCTCGTTGCGCGACAGCAGGCGGTCGTGGAACAGGACGCGACCCAGGGTCGCCAGTTCGTTGGTCCGTTCGGGCGGCGGTGCGGGCGCATCGGGGGCCACCCCACAACCGCGCGGTGCCCCCGCACCGTTACGCGCCGGTAGCGAGAACCGCGCCGCCAGCCCCGGTGCGGCGACCGGCGCATAGTCGTACGGCACCTCGGGCAGCACGAAGCGCGGCTTGCCGTCTTGCGCCACCAGCGCAGGGAGGAGAACGAACACCGAGGCGACGACGCCGAGCGCAGCGAGCCTGTTCATGGGAGATCCGGTCGGAAGGCGGCGACCGCCGGCCTGAGCAAGCGCGATGCCGCGCCGCGCCGCGGTAGCATGCGAGGGTGACGACGCAGCGCCGGGCGAACCTCGCGGCCACGACTGGATGATCCCGCTACGCGACGACGTTCCGGCGAGCCGCCCCCCGATCGTCACGCGCGCCATCGTCGTCGCCTGCTCGCTCGCGTTCGTGCTGCAGCTCGGCGATCCGCAGGGCGACCTCGTCGAACGTTACGGCATGGTGCCCGCGCGCGTGCTCGACCCGGACGTCACGCACGTCGTGCACGGCCCGCGCGGGCAACTGGTCCTGCGCATCGGCGAAGCCGGCGTGCCCGACTGGCTGACGCTGCTCTCCTGCACGTTCCTGCACGGCGGCTGGCTGCACTTCCTCGGCAACATGCTGTTCCTGTGGATCTTCGGCGACAACGTCGAGGACCGCTTCGGCCGGCTGCGCTTCCTGTTGTTCTACCTCGGCTGCGGGGCCGCGGCGTCGGCCGCGCATCTGCTCGCCCAGCCGGACTCGCCGGTGCCGACGATCGGTGCGTCCGGCGCGATCGCCGGCGTGATGGGGGCCTACCTGCTGCTCTACCCACGAGCCCGAGTGCAGATGCTCTTCGTGTTCGGCTTCTTCGCCGACGTGATCGTGCTGCCGGCCGCGTTCTTCCTCGTCTACTGGTTCGTGCTGCAGCTCGTGCAGGGCAGCCTCGACAGCGGCAGCGGGGCGGGCGTCGCGTGGTGGGCGCACATCGGCGGCTTCGTCGTCGGTGCGATCGTCGCCGCCGGACTGCGCGCCGGCGAATGGCTGCGGCCGGATCCACCGCACGTCGTGCTCACGCGGCGGCGCTACGGCCGCGCGCCGTGGTAACGAGGGACCGGCAGGCCGGAGCCGGGCCGCACGCCCACGCGCTGGTCGACCCACGCGCTGCCGACTTCGGACCGCGCGCTGCTCCTTCGAAGTCGACGACGCACCCTCGCCACCGACCCCGCTATCGTCGAACCCCGATGGCAACCGCGCTCGCCGGCACTCGCTTCCTGGCCCTGTTGACGCTGCTCGCCCCGTTCGCCGGACTGCCGGCCCAGGGCAAGGTCGACTGGGCAGGCCTCGGTAACGGGTACCTGAAGGAGATCGGCGAGACCGAGCCACCGACGCTCTCCGACCTGCTCGACCGCCACTACGTGCGCCTGTTGCTCGGTGACTTCGACGTGCGCGTGCCGAAGGCGCAGATCGCCAAGCCGAAGGGTGCTGCGCCCATCGCCGCCGTCGCCGAGGCCCTGGTCGGTCTGCAGGAACGGCTCGACGAGCTGACGACCGCCGACGCCAAGGTGCTCGCGAGCAAGCGCGAGGAGACGACCGCACTGCGGCGCTACGTCACGGCCTGGCGCAGCAAGCCGGCGACGACACCCGCGCCATCGGGGAGCAGCCGCGACAACCCGTGCGTGCTGATCCTCGCCCCCGACCGCAAGACGTTCGTCGGCCTCGTCGGCTGGCTCGGCCTGTGGAAGAAGCAGTACCAGGACTACTGGTGGAACGACGGCACCGCACAGTTCGCCGACCTGCACGTCGAGGACGAAGGCGAGGTGCAGATCGTCGCCCTCGAGTACGCAGCCCCAGCACAGAACGGCAACGTCATGCTCGGCTTCGACATGAACACGCGCGAGAAGACCGGCCTGCAGCAGCACGTGCTGCAGCGCGCTGGAATGTCGTGGTGCTGGCGGTCGTTCGGACCGGACAGCGACCTGTCGTTCACTCTGGGGCTCGCCACCGCCCTGGTCGTCGACGTGCTCGGCCAGAACAACGCGCGCTCGGGCGGCAGCAACAAGGGCAGCACCACCGAAGGCCGCAACGCGTTCATCCCGGGGGCGCCCGGGCGCGGCGGTGCCATGGAGATGGTCAACGCCGACAGCGCCTGGCGCCTCTCGCAGGGCCAGGACTGGTTCACCCGGCCGCTGCGGCAGGCGCAAACCGCGGGCGAACACGCAGCGAAGGACAGCAAGGACCGGCTCGGCCACTTCCTGATGCGCGACGCCAAGGA
The DNA here is from genome assembly GCA_002343845.1 of Planctomycetes bacterium UBA2386. The sequence goes on from DDSQ01000186.1 coordinate 144,271, forward strand.
CGAGAGCAAGCGCCAGGTGGTCGATGGGCCGTTCCTCGGGGCGACGGCGATGGCGCGCGACGAAGTGCCCGCCCAGTTCCTCGACGACTACCTCGAGTTCCATCGCGCCTACCGCGCTGGCTTCGTGCACTGGCTGCAGGACCACGGCGACAAGACCAAGGCGGCGAGCCTTGCCAGGTTTCGCGAGCTGATGAGCCTGTTCCTCGACAAGAAGCCGGGCGCGACGCTCGACGCGATGTGCGAAGCGACCTACGGCCTGCCGCTGTCGGCGAAGGACGCGGCGACCGACACGCTCGAGCGGCGGTTCCTCGCCTGGCTGGCGACGAACTCGCGGTGAGTCTGCGCGCGGACCGCAGGCAACTCGCGTGCGGGCGAACGCTCGGACCCGAGGGTCAGCGCTCCCAGCGGAAGATGTCCGGGAGGAGGCCGGTGAGGACGCCGAGGGTCCACAGGGCGATCAGCACGAGGAACGCGAGCGCGAGCGCGCCGCCGCTCTCCATGCGCGCGAAGTGACGGCGGTCGAAGCGACGCGTCGGACCCGGCGGTCGATCCCGCCCGTGCGCCACGGGCCGGGGCCCCATCGGCGGCTGCTGCGTGCCGGCCTCGGCGGAACGCGGGTCGCGGCTCAGGAGTGCCCCCACCATCTTTGGTACCAGCCGAAGAACCACACGAAGGGCAGGATCCCCACCAGCACCACCAGCAACGTCGCGATGCGGCCCTGCCGCGCGGCGTGACGGCGATCGTGATGATGGCCGCTGCCGGCCGGCGGCAGCGTGTAGTTGTCGCTGCGCAGAGCGCGCATGCGGACGCCGGCTTCGTGCGGACTTGCGACCTTCAGCTCGTACGGGTTGTCGACCATGGCGCGCCTCCGTGCGACAGTCTAGCCGACGCTGCGACCGCTGTCCGATGACGCCATCCAACCACCTCGCGTTCCGTTCCCGCCGCTGTTCACGCCCGACCGCGCTGGTCGCCGCAACCGCGTTGCTCGCCGCGTGCGGGGCCCAGCCGCCGCCTGCCGCCCGCGACACGGCGCAGGCCCCGGCCTCGCACGACGAACGGATGAATTGGTGGCGCGAGGCCCGGTTCGGCATGTTCCTGCACTGGGGGCTCTACGCGATCCCGGCCGGCAAGTGGCGCGAGCGCAACGACCACGGCGAGTGGATCCGCGACACCGCGCGCATCCCGCGCGACATCTACGCCGAGTTCCAGCCGCACTGGAACCCGCGCGACTTCGACGCCGAGGCCTGGGCCCGGATGGCCGCCGAGGCGGGCATGAAGTACGTCGTGATCACCAGCAAGCACCACGACGGCTTCTGCCTGTGGGACAGCGCGCACACCGAATGGGACGTCGGCCGCACGCCGCATCGCCGCGACATCCTGCGCGAGCTCGCCGACGCGTGCAGGAAGCGCGGCATCGCGTTTTGCACCTACCACTCGATCATGGACTGGCACCACCCGGACTACCTGCCGCGCCGGCCGTGGGAGACGGACCGCGCGACGACCGGGGCCGACTTCGAGCGCTTCGAACGCTACCTGCACGCGCAGGTCGGCGAGTTGATCACGAACTACCGGCCGGCGGTGATGTGGTTCGACGGCGAGTGGGAGAACACCTGGAACCACGAACGCGGGGTGCGCCTGTTCGAGCACTGCCGCAAGCTGGCGCCCGGGATGATCGTCAACAACCGCGTCGACGTGCACCGCGCCGGCATGGCCGGGTTCTCGTCGGCGAGCGAAGCCGTCGGCGACTTCCACACGCCCGAGCAGGAGATCCCCGCCACCGGGCTGCCCGGCCAGGACTGGGAGTCGTGCATGACGATGAACGGCCACTGGGGCTGGAACGCCGCCGACACGCGGTGGAAGTCGACCGCCGAACTGCTGCGCAACCTGATCGACATCGCCAGCAAGGGCGGCAACTACCTGCTCAACATCGGCCCGCGCGCCGACGGCACGTTCCCGCCGGAATCGGTCGAACGGCTGGCGCAGATCGGCGCGTGGATGCAGAAGAACGGCGAGGCGATCCACGGCACGACGGCGAGTCCGTTCGACGCGCTGCCGTGGGGCCGCTGCACGGTGAAGCGGCGCTCTGCCTCGACGACGCTCTACCTGCACGTGTTCGAATGGCCCGCCGACGGCAAGCTCGTGGTGCCGGGCCTGGGCAGCTCGATCGCCCGCTCCTACCTGCTGGCCCAGCCCGACAGCGGCCTTGCGACCAGCGCGGACGACACCGGGATCGTCGTCACCGTGCCGGCCACGGCCCCCGATCCCGTTGCGAGCATCGTCGCGCTCGAGCTCACCGGCGAACCGATCGTGTTCCGCGCGCCCACGATCACCACCGAGACCAACGTGTTCGTGAACGGCGTCGACGTGGTGCTGCGCAGCGGCAGTCCGGAGGTCGAAGTGCGCTACACACTCGACGGGCGCGATCCGAGTCCGGAGTCGCCGGTGGCGACCGCACCAGTCCACGTCGACGCGAGCTGCGTATTGCGCGCCGCGAGCTTCTGGCGCGGCGTGCGGCGCAGTCCGGTCGTCGAGCGCACGCTGACGAAGCTCGACCTGCTGCCGCCGGTGAAGGCGCTGGCCCCGCACCAGGGCCTCGTCTGCGAGCACTTCGCGGTCGACTGGCAGCGCATCCCCGACGACCGCGGCGGGCTCGTCGCGAAGGCGCGCGAAGTCGTGTTCTCGGTCGGGCCGCTGCAGCGCGCCGGCGAGAACGTCGCCTACGTCTACCGCGGTTTCCTCGTGGCCTCGGCCGACGAACTGCATCGCTTCGCCTTGCGCAGCGACGACGGCAGCAAGCTGTGGATCGACGGCCAGCTCGTGGTCGACAACGACGGCCTGCACGGTCCCCTCGAGAAGCAGGGCGCTATCGCGCTGGCCAGCGGGCTGCACCAGATCGAAGTCGTGTGGTTCAACCGGACCGGCGGCGCGGACCTCGAGCTGAAGATGGCTCTGCCCGGCCAACCGTTCGCGCCGCTGCCCGCCGACGTGCTGCGCCGCTGAGCGGCCTCCGGCGGCGCGATCACAGTCCGTGGGCGCGCGGGTCGGGCGCGACGGCTTCGTCGATCGTCAGTGGCCGGTGTCCAGTGAACGGCGCCCGCCGCACCGAGCACGCGTCGAGATCGCAGCCTGCGCACCACGCCCGCTGGCACGGGTCGGTGTGGAAGTCGATCTCGGCGTCGCCGCCGAGGTCGCGCTGCAGGGTCGCGGCCAGCGACTCGACCGCGTCGTGCGCCCGCTCGACCGACCAGAACTCCGGCACGACGATGTGCGCGCTGACGTGGCGCACGCGACCGGAACGGATCGCCCGCAGGTGGTGCACCGAGACGACGCCATCGCGCACGAGCGGCCCGAGCCGCTCGACGATCTCGTGCAGCAGGGCAGGATCCTCCTCGTCGAGCAGGCCGGCAGCGGCGCGGCGCAGCAGGCGCCATCCGGTGCCGAGCAGCAGCAGGCCCATGACCGCCGCCACCAGGGGATCGATCCACCACCACCCCGTGGCGTGCACGGCCAGCAGCCCGACGACGACCCCCACGCTGGTCCAGAAGTCCGTCAGCACGTGATGGCCGTCGGCTTCGATCGCCAACGAGCGGTGACGGCGCCCGTACCGCACGAGGAACCAGCCGAGCCCGCCGTTGACGGCGCCGGCGGCGGCCGTCAGCAAGAGGCCGAGATCGAGGCGCTGTGGCATCGCCTCGGCGAAGAACGCGACCGCCGCCTGCCACAGGATCACCCCGGCCGCGCCGAACACGAGCGCTCCTTCGAACGCCGCCGAGAAGAACTCGACCTTGCCGTGGCCGAACGGATGGTCGCGATCGGCCGGGCGTTCCGCGTACGTCAGCGTCGCCAGGGCGAACGCGGCGGCAACGACGTTCACGATCGACTCGAGCGCGTCGCTGAAGATCGCCTGCGAGCCCGTCAGCACGTAGGCGCCGAACTTGACGACGAGCAGGACGACGGCGACGACGAGCGACAGGCCCGCCACGCCGACGAGGGTTCGCGAACGGTTCGGAGCCGGCGGGTCGTCGTTCACGCCGTGCCATCATGCCGTCCCGGATCGATGGCTGCATCGTCGCCTTCGCAGCGGACGTGCCGCGACGGCTGTCGAGAAACGGGACAGTCGCCTTCAGGCGGTCCACCCGTTCTGCCGAACGAACGATCCGCCATGACTCCTGAACCCAAGGCGGTGGTCCTCCGGGAAGGCGAGCGCGGGCTCGCCCTCGTGCTGGCGCTGATGTTCACGCTGATCGTCAGCGCCATCACCGTGACCGGCACGCTGACGCTGAAGACGCACATCCAGAAGAACCGCACCGCCTGGGCCGCGAAGAGCCAGGCCCTGCAGGTCGCGCGTTCGGGCCTTGCGGAGGCGGTGAGCTGGATGCGCCGGCAGACGTCGCAGCCAGTGATCGCGTTCGCACCGCAACTGAACGCGGCGGCAATCCCGCCGGTGCTCGACACGCTCGACGCGGACATCGGCCTCGTCCGCGAGTTCAAGATCACCGGCAAGGTCTGGGCCCGCTACGAAGTCTGGAAACGCTGGGACGCCGACCCGGACGCCGACCGCCTGGCCTGGCGACAGCAGTACCAGTGCGAGGACGTCTCGCAGTCACGTGCCGGCGTCGCCCCCGGCACGATCTGGCGCGTGCGCAGCATCGGCTACATCTACAACCGCGTCGACGACAGCGTGCCGTTCAACGAGGCGCCCAACAGCGTGATCGCGTCGCAGGTCGCGGCGAACGAGTGCCGCCGCGCCGTGATCCGGCTGCCGGGCAACGCCGCCGTCAACGTCGGCGACGGCAACAACTGCCACATCAACACCAACGGTCGCATCATCGGTGGTGCTGGGGCGGGCATCTACTACCCGGCCAGCAGCGGCACGCCGACGACCGGGCCGAACAACCAGAACCGAGTCACCGGCACGCCGCGCCTCGCGACGGCGGTCAACTACAACGCCAGCTATCTGGCGGTGTTCGGGATGAGCTACGACCAGCTCAAGTCGATCGCGACGGTGGTCGCCACCACCGCGGCGGGAATCCCGAACCCGATGCCTGCCGGCGGTCTCGTGGTCATCGAAACCGGCAGCACCGTGCAGTTCGACTCGGCGAAGCCGCTGATGGGCAATGCCATCGTCGTCGTCAAGGGCCACTGCACGCTGGCCGTCAACAGCAACTCGAACTTCTCCGGTCTGCTCTACGTCGACGGCAACTTCACCATGCGGGCGCCGTCGTTGATCCGCGGCTCGGTGATCTGCACCGGCAACATGACGGTGCAGGGCGCGACCGACTTCGCGACGGTCCAGTTCGATGCGAGCGTCATCTCGCAGCTGATGAACGGCCTCAGCAACTACTCGCCGAGCAACACGCCGCTGCTGCCGCGCCTGGCGCGCTGAACGATCAGCGCCCGGCCGTGAGCAGCACGGCGTTGAGCAGCAGCAGGTTGAGGCCGTCGGCGAACGCGCGCACGTTGGGATCCTCGGCGAACGCGGCCACGTGCCCGCGCCCGTGCGGCTGGTGCACCAGGTAGGCCTTCTGCGGCAGCTGCCGGCGGCTCTCGTCCCAGACGAAGCCGGCCTGGACCAGCCGTTCGGCCGGTTCGTAGATCGCGACGTTGGTGCCGCGGTCGAGCTTGACCGGCGTCAGGATGTGCGCGCTGTCGTGCACGACCGAGGCGCGGCCCGCGTAGCCAAAGCCGAGCCAGTGGTCCGGATCGATCGCGACCGCGAGGATCGCGCCGGGCGTCGCCGGCGGCGACTCCTTGTCCGGCCGGATCGCCGCCTCGTAGTCGAACGGCTTGTCAGCCGGTTTCTCGGCCGGCTTCTCGGCCGGCTTCTCGGTGGTCGGCGCCGGATCGGCGGCAGCGGGCTGGTCCTTGCCCGCATCGTCGCCCTTCGGCTTCTGCCGCGACTCGGCTTCGCTCGCCAGCAAGCCGACCTCCTTGTCGGTCAGCCAGCGCGACGCCGAGCCGAGCGTCACCAGCACGCCACCACGTTCGACGAAGCCCTTGATCGCCTCGGCGCCGGCCTTGCCGAGCTGCGCGGCGTAGCTGCCGCTCTCCGGCAGCACGAGCACCGTGAACCGGTCGAGCTCGACGCGGGCGAGATCGTGCGTGCGCAACGGCGTGACCGGCACGCCGTAGCGCTGCTCGAGCAGGAAGCGCAGCCAGCCCGCCGAGTTGGCGTTGACCGGACGATCCCACGCCATCGCCACGCGCGGCACCTTCAGGTCGAGGCCGTCGTTGGTGCCGAAGTTCGGACCGTCGTCGACCCACGACGAATCGGCGCAGAACGGCGTGACGCCGTGCGCGGCCGACAGTTCGCGCATGCGATCGTGCAGACCGGCCGGCTGGTCGTGCACCCTCACGACGAACGACCCGGCGGGCCACCGCATGCCGCCGAGCGTGAACGCCTTGTCGATGCAGCGGGCCTTCACGCCGCCGCGCAGCAGCTCGGCGAGCAGGGCCGCGGCGCCGTTCTGCCCCCACGCCACGACGTAGGCGACCTTCGGCGGCTCGGCACGCAACGGCAACGCACCGGCATCGGCATCGCCGCTGCGCAGCACGCGCAGTCCGCCGCGCGGTGGTTCCGCCGTCGTCCAGGCCTCGACGCCGAACAGCAGCGGCAGCGCCCACGCGGTCAGATCGTAGAACTCGGTGTCGCGGCGACGACTCTCGCGGCGCTTCTGCTCGGCGACGAACGCCGGATCCAGGTCGTGGTGCGGCTGCAGCAGGACGGTTGCAAGCGTGCTGGCCGGTTGCGCCGCCGACACCACGAACGTGCCGGCCGGGAACGTCGTCGCCTGCGGCTCGCCGCCGAGCAGCGGCTGCGCGGCACACGCGAGTTCGTCGTCCGCCCGCTGCACTTCGATGCCCTGCGCCGACAGCAGGTTCATCAGCCGCGCCGTGCGCGTGCGGTCGCCGCGCGGCGGGAACAGCCACGCCTTCACCGCGCCGGTCTCGCCGCGGGCGACGCCGGCGCGCCGATGCTGCAGGAACGAACGCAGCGCCGCTTCGCGTCCTTCGGCCAGCGTCTCGAGCGTCGCCATCGACGCGACGAAGTGCCGGTGCACGCCGTCGCGGTAGTGCAGCAGACCGTCGTCGCGGCGGCGGAAGACGAGCCCGCGCGCGCTCGCCATCTCGAACGTCATGCCGATGCTGCCGTGGAACGTCGGCCAGCCCTCGCCGTAGCCCGGATAGAAGCTGTCGTAGGCTTCGCGGGTGAAGTAGTCGAAGCCGAAGCGGTCGAACCAACGCGCGTTGTTGCGGCCGTAACGCTGCAGCCACTCGCGCTGGCCGGCGGTGATCTCGCCGTGCACGGGCGCGGCCGGCGGCGGGAAGTAGTAGCTCGAGTTGCCGCCCATCTCGTGCAGGTCGACGTAGACCAGCGGCCACCACTCGAGGAACGCGCGCACGCGCGCCTGCGTCTCCGGCTGCGTCATCGCGAACCAGTCGCGGTTCATGTCGAACAACGCGTGGTTCACGCGGCCGCCGGGCCACTGCTGGCTGTGTTCGGCGCCGAGTGGCGTCGCGTCGGGCCAACGGCCGCGGGCGCCGCGCGTGCCGTGCACGAAGCGATCGCGGCCGTCGGGATTCTGCAGCGGGTCGATCAGCACGACGCACTCCGCGAGCACCTTCTGCGCCACGGGATCGTCGGTCGCTGCCAACAGGTGCCAGAGCACCTGCAGGGCCGCGTCGGTGCCGGACGGCTCGTCGCCATGCACGCAGTTGGCCAGCCACCCGACCGCCGGCAGCTCGCGCACGAGACGCTCGGCCTCGTCGTCGGCGAGACCGCGCGGATCGGCGAGGCGGCGCATGCCGTCGCGGATCGCGCCGAGGCGGCGCAGGTTCGCCGGTGTGCCGACGATCGCGTACCAGAGACCTCGCCCCTGCCAGCTGGTGCCGTACCGCACCAGCTGCACGCGGTCGGGCGCCGCCGCGGCCAGCGCCTGCAGGTACTTCTCGACGTCGGCGTGGGTCGAGATCTCGGCGCCCGGCGCATGCCCGAGCACCGTCTCGAGCGTCGGCACGCCGGCGTCGTAGGTCACGCCCGGCGCGAACGGCCGCGATGGCGCCGGCGCCGGATCGGGAACCTGGGCTGGAGCCAGAGCGGCGAGAACGAGAATCGTCGACAGGGCGCGCATCGGGGCGCGCAGTCTATTTCCGCCGGCGCCCGGGGCGAACCCCGCAGTTCACCGCGGCAGCGGCACCAGCACCTGGCCCATCGACGTGAGCTTCTTGCGCTGCTCGGCGGACAACGGCACCTGCCGCAGGATCTGCCGCGTCCACTCGAGCTGGTGGCGCAACGCGGTCTGCGAGCGCCCGGACTTCAGGAAGTGCACCGCAGACGTTTCGATCGGCGACGCCCGGTCGCGCCACAACTCGCTGGCCCCAGCCGACTGCGCGAGCACGGAGCGCACCTGGGCCGCCGTCGCATCGTCGAGACCGAGCCGTTCGGCGAGCCGGCCGCTGACGACGCGCGCGAAGTCCGCCGGGTCCTTCGCCGGCACCGCCTGCGCGTGCACCCGCATCATCACGCCGGTGTCGAACAGGTTCGTGCCCTCGTACGCCTGCGAACCGGCGCGCCAGATCGTGCCGTGTTGCTCGGGAGCCAGCACGCCGCCGATCTCACGATAGAACCGGTCCTTCATCTCGACCTCCGCGAGCAGGCCCTCGAGCTCGATCTCGTGCGCGCCGTCGGCGATCGCGCGGCTCTCGGCGGAGAAGGTGCGCGCCAGCCCTTCGATCTTCGCCCGCTGGTCGGCGGACAGCGCCTGCCCGGCGGCCTGCAGCGCGCTCGCGAGGGTGTTGGCGGTCACCAGCGGATGCGTGTAGCTGCCGTTCGGCCCGAAGCCGGGCAGACCCGACTCGAGGATCGCGGGCACCTGCGCCACGAGCCGCTGGTTGGCCTCCTGCACCTTGATCACCAGGGCCATCGGCAGCTCCGCGCCCTCCGCGGCCATCTGCTCGCCGAGCTCGACCAGCAACGGCGCCAGTTCGTTGGTGTCGACACCGAGCTTGGTCCAGTCGATCTTCGCCAAGGCCTCCGCGAACTGCGGGTCGGTGAACGTGATCGTGCCGGTCGCCGGCGTCGCCGTGCTCGGCGGATCTTCGTTCGTCGCCGCGGCGACCGGCGGCGGCGGGGGCGGCGGCTCCACGGGTGCGCGTGACGCCTCCTGCGCGCGCAGCTCCTGCTCGCGCTCGAGTTCGCCGAGCCGTTGCCGCAGGCGCGCGTTCTCCAGCGCCAGTGCCGACGACCCGTCCTCGGCCTGCAGCCGCACGGTCTCGCCGGCGCTGGCGGTGCCGGTATCGGTCAGCGTGTGCCAGGTGACGACGCCGGCGACGACCGCCAACGTCAACGACGATGCGGCGACGACGCCGCTGCGTACCGACCATTCCATTGCCCGTACCTCCAATTCGGTTTGTGCGGTGACGACCAGGTGGCCGAACGGCGCCAACTGGAACGAACTCGCGGGTGCCGACCGCAGGCGGTGTCCACGCGCGGCGGCGAAGGCCATCGGCGCAGCGTCGGGCGTGGCGCGGAACGCGCGCTCGCCACCCGGCGCCACGGCTTCGACCTCGCCGGCGAGAACCTGGACGACCAGCGCCGCGACTTCGTGCGACGACGACGACGGCGCGCTGTCCAACGCCCGGACGACGACCGCCACGCCCGCGCCGAGCAGCAGCGCCGCCAGCCACAGCGCCGCGAACGGCCACGCCCGCCCCGGCCGCGGCAGCAGGCGCGGCAACGGCCCAGCACCACGCTCCTGCAGTGCGAGCAGCACCCGCGCCGACAGGTCCGGAGGCCGGCTGCCGTGCAGTTCCTGCAGCGCGACATCGACCAGGCGATCGTCGTGGTCGTTCATGCGCCCTCCCGACGGCGGCGCTCGACGCACTCGCGCAACAACGCACGCGTGCGGCGCAGCAGCGACTTCACGCCGTCTTCGCCGATGCCGAGCTGCTCGCCGATCGCGTGCCGCGAATGGCGTTCGTGGTAGTGCAGGCGGACCGCGTCGCGCGCCCGCCCGGTGAGTTGCTCGACGCACGCCCGCAGGTGCTCGAGGCCCTCGGCGCCGCCGTCGTCGCCGGCGAACACGTCCCACGTCGACTCGATCGCGTCGAGCTCGGCGACGGCGAACGGCGGCCGCCGGAACGACTTCACGTACAGGTTGCGGACCACGCGCCGGAGCCAGCCGACCGTCTCCTGGTGCGAACGCTCCACGAACGGCGCGCGCAGCAACTGCAGGAAGGCGTCCTGGGTCAGGTCGTCGGCCAGTTCGGCCGACGCTCCGAGGAAGCGCACGTACCGCCAGACCTCGGCCTGGTGCGTCTGCACGAGGCGGGTCACGTCGTCGGTCGAAACCAGGCGCAGGCCGTCCACGTCGCCAGAATCCACCACGAGCGCCCGAGGGTGCAGGGATTTCGCGCCAGCGACGTTGCGGCAGGCAGCATGCGCCGATGCCATGGCCGGGACGCTGCGACCGGGGCGGGGGCTCGTTGACGGACCGAGTTCCCGGGCCATACTTCTGCGCGCCTGCCCTCGTCACTGGTCGCGTGCCCCCGCGACAAACCAGCGGCGCCAACAATCCGCGCCGCCCGAGGAACCCGACCCCATGCGAATGCTCACGATCGCAGCCAGTCTTGCTGCACTCGTTCCCGCCCAGGATCCCCTCAGCCAGTCCACCACCAAGACCGCCTACGAGAAGTTCCGCGCCGAAGCCGGCGGCGACTGGGTCGTGCAGTGGCACGCCGCGACCGACACCCCGAGCGCGATCTACGGCACGGGCCTGCCGATCGCCGGGTGGCGCAACTCGCTCGAACGCGCGCGCGTCGAAGCGAACCAGCTGCTCACGCAGCGCGGTGAGCTGCTCGGGCTGGGCACCTCCGAGTTCCGCGAGATCATCGGCGCCCGCATGGGCCGCTCGTGGTCGTTCACGTTCGACCAGTTCTTCCGCGGCATCGAGGTGATCGAAGGCCGCGCCGACGTGCGCATCAACATGAGCGGCGTCGTCGCGATGTTCGGCAGCCGCGCCTGGCCGATCCCGGCGAACTTCGACATCACCCCGGCGATCGCCGAGGACGTCGCGGTCGCCGCCGCCTGGCAGGCGCTCGAGGCGCTGCCGACCGGCGTGCCGCAACCCGCACCCGTCGCCCGGCCGCGTCTCGTGATCTGGGGCGACACGCACGCGACCGAAGCCGCGCCGGTGTTCCTGTGCTGGGAAGTTGCGATCAGCAACGTCGACGCGCAGGGCAACGGCCCCATCGGCCGTTACCGGATCGACGCCAAGACGGGCGCCGTGCGCCACTGGCAGAGCGACCGGCACGAATGCGGCCTGATCGCCTGCACTTACACGACTCATGCATCGCGTTCGGCGGCAGCGGTCAAGGCAGCCGCGGCACCGCCGGTGCCGACGACGGTGACCCTGATGTCGTGGACGCGCACCGGGAACGACGCCTTCGACCCGCTGGTCAACACGCCGCTGCCGGGTGTCGTGCTCAACGTGCCGGGTGTCGGCAACGTGACCACCAACCTGAACGGCGAGTTCACGATCGACATCGCCGCACCGGTGAACATCTCGGTCGGCGCACTCGACGGCCGCCACCACAACCCGATCTCGGGCGCCAACCCGCCGAGCGCCTTGGTGACGGTCAATCCCGGCGTGCCGACCACGATCCAGCTGCTGACCGCGGCCGCGACGACGAACGAGGGCGCGCACCCGACGACCAGTTACTGGGTCGATCGCACGAACGAGTTCTGCCGCAGCATCCTCGGCAACTCGGCCCAGCTCGCGACGGCGAGCAACATCGGCGTGACGGTGAACATCGCCAGCACGTGCAACGCCTACTACACGGGCAACACGATCAACTTCTATTCGGCCGGCGGCGGGTGCTCGAACACGGCGTTCTCGACCGTCGTCGCGCACGAGTGGGGCCACGGCATCGACGACCGCTACGGCGGCATCTCGAACACCAACGCCGAGGGCCTCAGCGAGGGCTGGGGTGACATCATCGGCCTCTACCTCGTCGACAGCCCGATCCTCGGCAGCGGCTTCCAGACCGCTGGCGTCGGCATCCGCAACGGCAACAACACGAACAACTACCCCTACTCGACGACCTCGCCGCACGGGGCGGGCCAGGTGTGGATGGGATTCGCGTGGAAGCTGCGCGAACGCCTGCGCACCGCGTTCGGCACGCCGACGGCGATCGCGATCAGCAACGACATCGTGATCAGCTCGATCGTCGCCAACGCGACGACGCGCGTCGATGCGGTGCGTGAGGTGTTCATCGCCGACGACAACGACGGCAACCTGCTCAACGGCACGCCCAACTACGTGCACCTCGAAGGCGCAGCGAACGACAAGCTGATCCCGTATCCGGCGATCGTGCTCGGCACGATCACGCACACGGCACTCGGTTCGACCAACCAGCGGCTGACGCCGCGCCGCGTCGACGCGACCGTGACCCCCACCACCGGCTCCTACACGCAGGTGCGGCTGCACTTCAACGCCGGCAGCGGCACCGTCGTGCGCAACATGCACCCGAACGGCGCCGCCAACGGCTACACCGCCCTGCTGCCGGGCTTGTCGGTCGGCGGCGTCAGCTACCACATCGAGGCCGTGCACAGCACCGGTCCGATCACGCGCTTCCCGGCCAGCGGCGAGATCGCCTACTCCGTGGATGGCACGACGTCGTCGTTCTTCCTCGAGAACTTCGACAGCGGCTCCGCCGGCTGGACCAGCGTCCAGTTGCTCACGCAGAACGACTGGCAGGTCGGCGATCCGGCCGGCAAGTCGGGAACGTCGGGTGGTATCGCCTGGGCTGATCCGCAGAACGCTGCGTCGGCCCCGAACTGCTACGGCAACGACCTCGGCAACACGATCGGCGGCCAGGCCTGGAACGGCTCCTACATGCCTAATGTGGAGAACTTCCTGCAGTCCCCCATCATCGATTGCACCGGGAGAGTCGGCGTGAAGCTGCGCTTCAAGCGCTGGCTCACCGTGCAAGGCAGCGCATCCGACCAGGCGACGATCCTCGTGAACGGCGCGCAGGTCTGGATCAACCCGACGACCAACCTGGTCGACACGGCCTGGGTGAACGTAGAGATCCCGCTGCCGAGCGCCGACAACAACCCGGTCGTCCAGTTGCAGTGGCGGCTCAAGTCCAACGGCACCACGAACCTCGGCGGCTGGAACATCGACGACGTCGAACTGGTCGAGTCGCTGCCGGTGGCCGCGGGCTGCGACTACACGATGCTGCCCGAACAGGCCGCGCAGGGCACGCCGATCACGATCACGATCCTCACGCCGAGCAGCGCCCGCCCGTTCGCGCTCGCGATCGGCGACGCGCCCGGCCCCACGCCGGTGCCGTTGCCCGGCGTGGCGCCGATGCAGGTCGGTGGCGCGATCGCGGTGCTCCACGGCGCGACCAACGCCGCCGGCAGCTTCGTGATCGGCTTCACCGCTCCCCTGGTGCCGTCGGCGATCGGCTCGTTCTTCTACACGCAGGTCCTGACGCTGGACGCGGCGTTGACGGACTACGTGCTGTCGAACCCGCACGTGAACATGTTCACGCAGACGCCCTGATCGGGCGTCGGTGCGCCGAGCGCACCACGAGAACGAACGGCCCGTGCCGCGCGCCCGCGCGACACGGGCCGTTGCGTTCCATGGCTCGCGGGTGCCCGAGCGGCAGCGAGGTGGAACCCCGGGTCACTTGCCGAGCAGGTCGTTCGCCCGCAGGTGTGCGGCGAGCGCGGCGGCGACTTCCGCCTGCAGGTCGCCGCGCCAGTGCGAGTCGCAGGCGTAGTAGCCGACCCGCCCGGAGTCGGCGAACGCGTCGACGGCGGGCGTCGCCGACCAGTAGTCGACGCCCTCGGCGGCGCAGAACGCCGCGAGCGACTGCTCGAGCACGCCGCGGTTGCCGAGCAGATCGGCGAGCAACGTCGCGTCGTCGGCCGGCACCGGCGCGGCCTTCAACACCGCCTGCTCGGCGAAACGGCGGAGCAGGGCAGCGTCCGGCACCACACGCGGCAACCAGATCTGCTCCTTGCTCGGCAGGTAGACGACGAGCAGCCGGCACCCGGCCTCGGCGCAGTCCGCCTTCGCGGACCGCAGCACGGCCTGCACGTTCAGCCACCCGTCGTTGCCGACCACCGTCGCCTGGGGCTGCGCGCACTGGCGCACGGTGTCGGGGTAGAACCACAGCCGCCGCGTCGGATCGCTCTGCAACGGCAGGCCGGGCAGCGCTTCGGTCGCGAGGCGTGGCCGCGCCCCCGAACCTGCGAGCGCGAGCAGGAGGCTTGGCACCCACAACGTCGGCGGGCGACGGTCGGCGAACAGTTGCCCCCACGTCTGGTGGCCCTGGGCGCGCTGCACCGCCGACCACAACGCGTCGAGCAGGTCGTTGCCACCGAAGAACATCCAGACAACGAGGCGCGGTCGCGCCGGCAGGCCGACGCGCCGCATCAGGTCGAGTTCGTGAACCGGGCCGATGCCGCTGATCGCGACGTTGAGGACCTTGGCCTCCAGGCGCTCGGCGAGGGTCCGTTGCAGACCGGGCGGCTCGAGCTGGGCCGCGAACACGGTGAACGAATCGCCGACCAGCACGATGTCCGGGCGCTCCGGGCGCGTGACGTTCGGCAGGCCATCGTGATCCGCGGGCAGCACCAGGCGCGGCACGTCGCGCCGATCCACTTCGGCGTCGGCGCGGACCGCGACGCCGAAGTCGACGAGGTCGTGCGGCGGCGGCCCGTCGTAGGGATCGACGCCGTACGGCAACGGCATGCCGGTGATCGGCGTCTGGTCGAGGATCCCGGGGCGATCGAACTCGATGCCGTTGGGCGGGAACCGCTGCCGGAACCAGGTCGGCAGCAGCCGCGGAACGGCCCGCACCGCCAGTTCGGCGAGGCCGAGCGGCACGATCACGGCAGCCGCCAGCAAGCCCACCCGCAACCGCCACGACGGTCGGCGGCGAACGGATCGAGGCGCGTCGTTCATTGGCTGCGAGCCTACCACGGGCTCACGCTCGGACCGCGAGTCGCGCCGGCAGCTCGGCGAGCGACGCGACGACGCACGCGGCCCCGGCGGCACGCAGATGGTCGGCCCGGGCGTCACTCGCCGCGCACCCGATCGGCACGACGCCGGCGGCGCGCGCCGCCACCAGATCGCCGTCGTTGTCGCCGACCAACCACGCGCGCTGCACGCCCAAGCGCTGCAGTGCCAGGCGCACGGGTGCGGGGTCCGGCTTGCCCGGCGCATCCTCGGCCGCGACCAAGGCACGCACGAACGGAGCGAAGCCGTGGCGCGCGAGCACCGACTCGGCCAGGCGCCGCGGGCACCCGGTGACGACGGCGAGCGGCACTCGGGCCGTGAGTGCCGCCACGACCTCCGGCCGCGCGAGCGCGGTCCGCCCCTCGACGTCGGCGAGCACACCATCGAGGTCCAGCACGAGCGCCTGCGGAGCCATCGCCGCCTGCACGCCCGCGCACAACCTCGCGAACACCGCCGGCTCCCCGGGCACCGTGATGCGCAGCGCCCCTGCCGAGGCATCGGCGAACACCCGCACGGCGATGCCGAGACCAGCGAGCGCTGCCGCGAGCCAGGCGACCTCGCCGCCGGCGACGAACACGAAGTTGCCGGCGGACGGCAAGACGGCGAAGCCGCGCGCGGCCAGCAGGGTTTCGAGCTCGCGTCGTTCCGCCACGACCGCGCGCACGTAGTCGGCGACCTCGCCACGTTCGTCACCGAGCCGCAGTTCGGCCGCGCGCCGCGCCAACGTGCCGGCGGTGAACGGACTGCCGATGCTGCGCAACCAGCCGACGACGCGCTCGGGGGCCAGCGCGTAACCGACGCGCAGACCCGCCAGCCCGAACGCCTTGCTGAACGTGCGCACGACCACCACGTTGGCGTGCGGCAGCGCCGCCGCGGTCAGGTCCTCGCCGCCGAACTCGGCGTAGGCGGCATCGACGAGCACGATCGCGTGCGGAGCGGCGGCGACCACCGCGCGCACGTCGTCGCCGGTGGCGACGAGGCCGGTCGGGTTGTTCGGCGAGACGATCGCGATCAGCGCCGTCGCCGGCGTGATCGCCGCGAGCACCTGCTCGCGCGGCCAGGCGCCGCGCCGCCACTCGGGCGCCACCAGTTCGCCGCCCGCCATCACGACGTAGCGCGGCAGCATCTCGAACGTCGGCGCCGGCACGATCGCGCGGCGCCCGGGCTCGAGCACCACGCGACAGAGCCGATCGAGCACGTCGTCGGCGCCCGCCCCGACGAAGACGTTCGCCGCAGCGACGCCGTGCCGCGCCGCGAGGGTTCGTTCGAGCGAACGATCGAGCGGGTAGCGCCGCAGCAGTTCGCCGTCGGTCGCGAGTCGGGCGACGAACGCAGCCCCGGGCGCTCGCCCTTGGTTGCCGTCGAGCCGCAGGTCGATCCAAGGCGGACACGGCGGGATGCCGGCCGCGACCGCAGGCACCGTGCGCGCCGGCTGCGGGCCGCCGCTCATCGCCGCGGCAGCCGGCCGCCGAGGTACTGCCAGATCGCCTCGAACTGCCGCGCAGCGTCGCCACCGAGCACCTCGGTGAAGGCGGTCTTGCCCTTGGCATCGGCGTACTTCGGCATGCGCGAGTCGGGATCGAGTCGCGGCGGGTCGGCGAGCCACCGCGTGTAGTACTCATGACGCAGACGCGCACGCGCCGTCAGCAGCTCGATGCCCTCGCGCTCGAACACCTGCGTCGCCGGCTGGTCGCCAACCGCGTGGCACTGCACGCAGCCAAAGCCGGTGCCCTGCGCCAGCAGGCGCTCGCCGTGCAAGGACAACTGCGCGTCGCCGGCCGCCGGCGGTTCGTCCTGCGGTCCGTAGCCGTGTTCGCGCACGAGACCCTGGGCGAGCGCGCCGCCACGGCGGTGGAACGCCGGCATGCGCGCCGTCAGCCACGGGCGCGGCGACTTCCCCTCGCCGAGCACGAAGCGCTCGATCCACGACGGCTGCAGCTTGCCGCCGACCCAGGTCAGCGCCGGCACGCCCTGCGCGATCGGATCCTGCGTCTTCGGCAGCGGAGCGGCAGCGTTCTGGCGTTCGGCCCAGGTCGCCCATCCCGACGGTCGCCCGTCGAGGGCATGGCACGCGGTGCAGCGATCGGCCGTGAGGTGTCGCTGCAGGTAGTCGAGCGGCGCTCGGCGGAACGGCGCGTCCTCGGCGAAGGCGAGGAACGAACGCAGCGCCTGGCGCTCGTCCGCGTCGAAGCCGTGGTCGGGCGCGCGCCCATCCGGGCTCTCGCCGAGACAGCCTCGGTCGGGCTTGGCATTGCGCAAGCGCGGCCACTGCCGCTCGCTGAGTTCGACGTCGAGCCCGTGGCACAACGCACAGCCGTGCTTCTGCGCCAGCCGCTTGCCGCGCGCCGCGTCGCCGCCGCTCTTCGGCAGGCTGGTCGTGGTCCCCGCCGCCAGCAAGTAGCCGGCGAGGATCTCGGCGTCGGCAGGCGCCAGCTTCAGGTCGGGCATGCGCACGCCGGGATGGTTGCGGGCCGGCTCGCGCAGGTACTCGACGAGCGCCATCGGCTGCCACTTCTGCGGCACGAACGCGAGCGCGATGCGGTCGCTGGCCGGCTCGTCGTTGCCGGCGTCCGGTTCGACATGGCAGGCGACGCACCCGAGTTCGCGGAAGCGCGTCTTGCCGCGCTCCTTCGCGTCCGTGGGCAACGTCGCCGGCGCCGGGGCACCGCCGAGACTCGCGAGCCAGGCGGCGAGATCCCCGCACTCGTCGTCGGACAACGCCATCGCCGGCATCGTCGCGTCCGGGCGGAACTGCCGCGGGTCCTGCAGCCACTTCGCGATCCAATCGCGGTGCAGCCGCGCGCCGGCGCTACGCAGGTCCGGGCCGGAGTCGTCGAGCTCGGCGAACGCCGACTCGCCGATGCGCTTCTGCTCGAAGTCGTGGCAGCGCGCGCAGCGGCGCTCCGCGAACAGCTGCATGCCGTGTCGACGCTGCTCGCCAGCGAGCACGTCGGCGTCGTCGGCCGCGAACGACAGCCGCTCGGGCGGGATCGGCTCGAAGCCGTGATCGCTGCCGGCCCAGTACAGCCGGAACTGCCCGTCGCCGAGCGCCTGGCTGTCGAACACCAACTGCAGCTCGTTGTCGCCCTTCTTGAGCCGGAACGGTTCGGCGGTCTCGAGCGGCTTGCCGGGTCGCAGCGCGCCGTCGAGCGCTGGCTCGCCGTTCACGGTCAGCTTGACGGTGCCGCGACCCTCGACGCGGAACCGGAACCGATCGCGCGCCGGCAGGCCGATCGTCGTCGTGTAGGTCGCGCGGAACATGCCCGGCTCGACGAACGGCGTGGCCGTCTCGTTCCGCTCGACCGCGAGCGACAACAGCCGCGCGCGCTGGCTCTGCTTCGGCGCGGAACCGTCGCCGCCGAGCCGTTCGAACGTGACCTTCGCGCCCGGCGCGCGCGCGCCCTGCGGCGCCGCCTCGCGCCGACCCGCCGACATCGCCAGGGCTGCGGCGAGCCAGGTGCACACCACCACGACGAGCGGACGCGCCATCGTCAGCGTCCCGCGGGGAAGCCCGGGTCCTTGCCGAGCGCGTGGATCGAGCCGTGCAGTTCGCCCTTGCGCACGCCGCCATCGGCGGCATCGACGTTCCACGTCACCTTGTACTGGTGCACGACGCGCATGCCGTCGATCGCGAGGAACACCGTGCGCCCGTCGGGCGAGAGCTTCGCGGCAGTCACCGGCAACGCATCGCGGTTCGGCTTGCCCTGCTCGACCTTGCGTTCGGGGTGCAGCAGCGACACCTCGGGCGAGCCGTAGTTGGGCGAGTAGACGTAGTTCCAGATCTCGATCCCGTAGTTCTCGGCGTCCGCCGCGGTCGCCGGGTCGAGCGGCTCGGCGAACGTCAGGTAGACGCCCTGCTCGCAGGTGCGCAGTGCGATCGGCAGGCCGAGCGGGGCCGTGGTCCGGCGCACGCGGTGGAAGCCGCCTTCGCGCGCCGCGCTGGTCTGCCAGCCCTGCAGACCGATCACGTAGAGCTGGCCATCGACGGGCGAGAAGCGGCCGCGCATGCAGCTCGACGAGTAGTTCGCCGGCAGGCGCACGACCCCGCCCTGGCGCACGCCGTCGACGACTTCGTCGAGCACGAGGTACGTGGAGCACGTTCCGTACGAGAAGTGCAGCAGCCGCCCGGCGAGATCGGGCCAGCCCGCCCCGGTCACCCAAACCTGCCCGCCGCTGCTGTTGTCGACCTCCATCGGCATCCAGCACAGCGGCAGGTCGGGCTGGTCGGGCACCGGCGAACGGTGCGCGGTGTCCTTCACGCCGGCGTAGTAGCCGGGCTTCTCGATCCAGTTGAGGCGGCAGCGCGGCATGAACGTGCCCTCGTTGTCGCCCGACGTCACGACGCCGCTCGGCGAGACGCCGATGCCGTTGGGCGCCCGCATGCCGGTCGCGATCGTCTCGATGCGCGAGCCGTCGCGACTCACCCGCAGGATCGTGCCGTGATGCGGCACGATCTTCATGAAGCCGCGGCCGCCCGGGTTCACCGGCGCGCCCTTGCTCAGATAGAAGTTGCCCTCGGCGTCGGTCTGCAGATCGAACGCGAACTCGTGGAAGGCCGGGGTGATCAACACCTGGTTGTTGAAGCACTCGTAGAAGTCGGCCTCGCCGTCGCCGTTCTCGTCGTGCAGCCGGGTGATGCCGTCGCGACCGTGCACGTACACGACGTCGTCGACGATGCGCAGACCGAGCGGATCGAACAGGCCGGTCGCGAAGCGCCGCCATTCGAGCCGGTCGAGGTCGTCGTCGATGCCCGACACGACCCACACGTCGCCGTTCCACGTCGACACCGCGGCGCGGCCGTCCTTGAAGAAGTCGAACGCACCGGTGCGCATGCGCGAGCGGAACGGGTTGTCGAACGGGATCGTGATCGTGTCGACGGCGAGCGGGCCGTCGTCGGCCGCACGCTCGCCCTTGGTGACGACCGGCGCGCCCCAGCGCGCCTTGCCCGGCTTGTTGGGCAGCGCGGCCACCGCGTCGTCCGCGGTCAGCGCCGGCATCGCGCCCTGCAGCGCCTTCTCGTCGCCCGCGGCGTGCACCAGCCGCACCCGTAGCGTCTGTTCGTGCGGCGGCACGCGCATCAGGATGCGGCTGCCCTCGACGACGAGCTCGGCGGCTGCGTCGCCGTGCAGCGCGACCACGAGGTTGCTGCGCGCGCGACCGAGCACGTCGACCGCGGCGCGGAAGCGGTCGGCATAGACGTCGACTTCGCTGAAGAACGCGCTGCCGCTGGCGACGACGAACAACAGACGACGTTGCTTGCCGAGACCGGCTTCCTTCGCAACCGCAACGCCGTGCTTGTCGCCTTCGCCGAGCCGCCGCGAGTCGACGCTCGCGATCTTCGTCCAGCCAGCAGCGACCGGATCGGCCGCCGCCGCGTCGGGCGCCGTCTCGGCGTCGCTGCCGTACAGGTCGTACTGCTGCACGCTGCGATAGCCGGAGTGCCAGGTGAACGTCTGCACGCGGTGGACCTCGACGCTGCCGCGCAGGTCGACGAGGAACCGGCCGTCGTCGCTGTCCTGGTCGCCGACCCTGTGCTTGTCGAACCAGACGCTGCGCTGCCAGTCGTCGGCGTTCGCCGCTGCCTCGCCGTCGGCGAGCTTCGGCAGGGCCTGCTCGCCGGCCTTCTGGTCGTGCGGCGTCGCGAAGCCCGGCACGAACGTGATCGAAGCACCCGTGCCGCTGCTCGCGTCGAGGTAGTCGCCCTTCGCGGGTCCCCCGAACGCGAACGAGTCCCAGGCCCCGGTCGCCGCGCCGAGTTCGACGAGGCCGGGCGCCTTCGGCTGCCACTGCAGCATCGCCAGCCGCTGCGGGCCGCCGATCTCGGCCGAACCGGCGCCCGCGCCATCGGGACCGTCGAGCACGACCATCGTCTGCGCGTTCTTGCTCGGGCCGAGTTCGAGCGTGCGCGACAGCGTGCGTTCCTTGCCGGCGGCGTACGCCTCGCGCACGTCCATGTCGCCGACGCGGTAGCCGACGATCACGCCATCGCCGTGCAGCCACATGCCGCGGTACTGCCCCCACTCGCGCGGCAGCGGGCCGTGCGGGATCGCGCGCGGGTCGGCGAAGTCGCCGTCCTTCGCCCACCCCGGACCCTGGCGGGTCTCGAAGACCTTCTTGCCGCGCAACGACGGCATCGGGCCATGCGAACCGTCGTAGGCGGTGCCGCGCAGCCGCAGCCAGCCGTCGGTCCAACCCGCCGCGAGGCGCAGCAGTTCGGTGTCGAAGGCGACCGCGCCCTGGTCACCGAGTCGGACGACGAGGCCCTTGTGCGTCGTGCCGGTGAGGCCGCCACCCTCGAAGGTCGTCGTCATCGCGGGGCCGTAGTCCTGCGCGTACGGACCTTGGTCCTGGGCGAGGACGGGGGCGAGCAGGGCCGGGAACAGGAACGCGCCGTGGTGCCGCAGCATCGGCGGGGCATCCTACGCGTCGCGCGCGCCCGTCAAGGGGTCAGCGGCGACTGATCTCTTGGCTGTGCTCGGGCGAACGAACCGGCGGGAATGGGGTCCCGGCGGCCGCCACCGGCGGTGCGTCGCCAGCGTGCGACGCATCCAAGACCGGATCCACCGGGCGGGGTGGCACGAGACCTCGCGATCGCGTCGCGGCACGACCGGCCCCTGACCTGCAGAGCACAACCAAGGGATCAGTCTCGATCGGGGGCGCGCCGAGCGGGCGAGGCCCTCACGCGACTTCGGCCTTCTGCGCCACGCCCGCGGTCACGCAGAAGCGCAGCGCGTCCTCGACCGACATCGCGATCTCCCGCACGTGCTCCTTGGCGACCACGACCGTGAACCCGCCCAGTTGGTAGCTCATCGGCAGGTAGACGGCGACCTTGCCGGTGCCGAACTCGGGCAGGTCGCGGAAGTCGTCGCGCGTGAGGAACCCGAGCTGCTCGAAGCCACCCTTCAGCGTCACCAGCACGACCTTGCGGAACGGCCGTTCCTCGGCGCTGCCGAACAGCCGCACCACGTCGAGGATCATCCCGTAGACCGACTTCACCACGGGGATCCGTTCGAGCAGCGCCGTGATCCGCCGGTAGACCCGCCGGACCACGAACGAGTACATGAGCAGCCCGGCAACCAGCACCAGCGGGATCGACAGCAGGAACCCCATCCCCGCCCGGTAGCTCCCCTCCGGCAGGAACGGCACCACCAGGTTGCGCAGCAGCGTTTCGACAGTCGCGACCGCGGCGTAGACCAGCCAGCCGGTCAGAGCCAGGGGCAGGATCGCGGCGAGGCCGCGCAGGAAGATCTTCGCCAGGAACCGCATGCTCGGATCGTGCCATGCGACGGCGCGGCCGGCACGAACGGTGTCGCCCGCGCGAGACAAACAGGGCCCGCGGCACCGTGCTGGACCGATCGCACGCACACGCCCCGCGGCGGCGCAGCCACGCGGCGATGGGACCGCCGACGCCATCGGCCCCGTGCGCCCGGCGAACAGGAGCCCGGGCGGCCGCGCTTGGGCCCGATCCGGCCGCGAACCGGTATCCTGTTTGCTTGGCGCGCGGCCCGCTGACCGCCACGAAGACCATGGCCAAATCCCCCCTGCTCGTCCTCTCGCTGCTCCTGGCCCTGACAACGCCCCTCGCCGCGCAGCGCGGCAACGACAGCAAGCCCGCCCCTCGCCCCTCGCC
>DDSQ01000060.1:0-22184 GCA_002343845.1 Planctomycetes bacterium UBA2386
CCTACGAGGGCACGCACGACATCCACGGCCTCATCATCGGCCGCCAGCTGACCGGCGAAGACGCGATCCTGTAGGCCGCCGATCTCGCGCCGATGCGGCGTCAGACGGGCGCCTGCGGCGCCCGCCGCTGCGCGGCTTCGCCTCGCGGATGCTCAGCGGCCAGGAGGCCGCCTCCGCTCCGCTCGCTCGTCTTCCTTGCCTCGGCGCGAGCTTGGCGGCCTACTGCGCGCCGCATGACTTCGCTGCGGCTGCTCCACGTGCTCGCCGAGACCGGTTGGTCGGGCGGCGAAGTGCAGCTGCAGTTGCTGCTCGCGCACTTCCGCCGCATCGGCTGGGAGAACCACGTCCTGCTGGCGCCTGGCGCGAAGTTCGCTGCCGCGGCGCGCGAACTCGGAGCTCCGGTCTACGAGGCTCCGCTGCGGCGGTGGTGGCGGCCAGACCTGTGGTGGAAGCTGCGGCGCGTCTACGCGCACGTGCGCCCCGACGTGATCCACTTCGCCTGCGGGCGCTCGCTGTTGCTCGGCGGGCTGGCAGCGCGCGGCGGTCCGGCGAAGACGTTCACGATCCGGCGCATCGACTACCCGGTGCGGCGCGGGCTGCTCGGCGGGTTCCGCTACACGGCGTTGTGCGACCACGTGGTCGCGATCTGCGACGCGATCGGCGAACGGCTGCGCGCCGGCGGCGTGCCGGCCGAGCGCATCACCCGCGTCTACGACGGCCTCGATCCACGACCATGGACGGGGCTGCGCGCGCAGCGCCAGGAGGCCCGCGATCGGCTCCGCATCGCCGCCGACGCGCAGGTCGTCAGCTGTGCGGCGGTGCTGCGCCCGCGCAAGGGCCAGCACGTGCTGCTGGCGGCGTTCGCGCGCCTCGCCGCGCAGTTCCCGCGGGCGATCCTGCTGCTCGCCGGTGGTGGCACCGAACTCGAACGGCTGCGCGCGCAGGCCGCAGCTCTCGGGCTCGGCAAGCGCGTGCTGCTGCCCGGCCCGGTGCGGCCGGTGTTCGACGTCTACGCGGCGAGCGACCTGTTCGTGATGCCGAGCTTCCACGAAGGCCTGTGCAACGCCTGCCTCGAGGCCGCCTTCGCCGAACTGCCGCAGGTCGTCAGCGACGCCGGCGGCAACGGCGAGATCGTCGTCGACGGGGTGACGGGCGCGGTCGTGCCGAAGGGCGACGTCGCCGCGCTGGCCGCGGCGATCGCGCGCTATCTCGACGACGACGTGTTGGCGCGGACGCACGGCGTCGCTGGCCGCCGCCGCGCGCTCGCGAACTTCACCGCCGATCGGTTGGGGCCCGAGGTCGAGGCGGTGGTGCGGCGGCTGCTGCCGGCAGGTCGGCTCGGGCGCTAGCGCGGGGCGGCCGTTCAGTCGGCCAGCAGCTCGTCGACCGAGGCCGCGTCGAGGATGCGGTCGAGCCAGCGGTCGAGTTCTTCGGGCGCCCCGTTGCGAACGCGTTCGACGACGTCGGGCTCCGGTTTGCCGAAGCGCCGGGTGATCTGGCGCAGCAGGGTCGAGACCTGGACCTCGGCCCTGCCTTCGTTGCGGAGCTGCTGCGCGGTGGAGACGAACTTGTTCTTCATGGCGGGATCCGGGAAGCGGCGGGTCAGCAGGCGCTGGACGACCGGCGTCGGCAGGCCAGAGGTCGCGAAGACGTAGTCTACCAGCGCATCGAACAGGTCGCGGCCGTTGCCGGCCGCGCCGATCCGGTGCGCCTGTTCCTGGATGTCGTGCCAGGCGTCGAGGAAGGCGGCGAAAGCGCGTTCGTCGCGCGCGGCTGCGGGCAGGTACTGCAGCGCACTCAGGGCGCACAGACCGAACACGCTGAGCGCCCGCTGGCGCAATCGCTCGGGCGGCACGTCGTGCAGGTCGTCGAGTACGTAGGGCAACGACGGGAGGTAGTCGTGCAGTGCCTCCGGGATGCGGTCGAGATCGAACAGGTCGCGCACGTTGTGCGGCGAGCGCCATGGTCGGGCGTCGGCGTGCAGCACGACCGGCAGCACCGGCGGCAGGAAGTGGTCGCGCGGGTGTTCGCGGCGGTGGGTGCGCAGCACGGCCGTGACCTGGTCGAGGATCTGCAGCGCGTCGAAACGGTGGCTCTTCGACTTGTGCTCGAGCACGACGTAGAGCAGGAGCGTCTGGCGGCGGTCGGTGCGGACCGAGAACAGGAGGTCGCAGTGGGTTCGGCGGCTGCGACGGCCGTGGTGCGTGGGGTTCTTCCTGGTCAGGGTGCGCCAGTCGATGGCCTTGGCGAGCGTGGCCGGCAAGGCGGTGCGCAGCAGCGGGACTGCGTGCTCGGGATCGCCGAAGGCCAGCTGGAACAGGTGGTCGTGATGGGATGCCACGCCGGTTGTGGAATCTGGGCGGGCAATTTGGTCAGGGAATCCCGCGATACCTGCGCATGGCGACACGTGGCGGGTTCGCTCGCAAGTGCAGGCGGCCGCTGCCGCGTTCGAGTCGCTCGTGCAGGCCAGCGTTGGGCTGGTGCACCGAGAAAGGGCCCGCACCGCGGCACCGGCGGCCAACTGCCACGCTTCGCTTGGCGGGCCGGCGGACGGTGAAGGGGTGAGGTCAGTACGTGATGAGCCTGGCGGGGCGCAGGCCCATCTCGAAACTGCGGAACGACGGTGCGATGAGGTCGCGGTTGGCCGACCGCGCGAGGACGGCCGCGTTGCGGTAGCTGCCGCCGCGGTTGACGCGGTTGGCGGGGGAGCTAACAGATCGCAGGCCATCGCCTGCACGCTCGCTGCCGTAGTCCCCATACCAGTCGCGGCACCACTCCCACACGTTGCCATGTACGTCGTGCAGCCCGTAGGCATTCGCCGCGAACGTGCCGACCGGCGCGTGCACCACGTGACCATCCCGCCAGGACTCGAAGTTGCCCCACTGTGGCGCAGCCGCCTTGGCCGCTGCGTCCGCCACGTTGGCGACCTTGCCGAGCTGCTCGAACTCGACGTTCCACACCGTCCTCGTCCCGCCACGGCACCCATACTCCCACTGCGCTTCCGTTGGCAACACCAAGCCATGCCGCGTCATCAGGCGGTTGCACATCGTCCAGTCCACCAGCTCCACCGGGTTCGTCAACGTGATCCGCTTGTCGACGATGTTCTGCCCCGCCTTGTATCGGCTCGGATCCCGCAGCTCTGCGTCCCAGGTCCACAGCCGCGACCACTGCCCCTGCGTCAGCTCGTGCCGCGCCAGGAAGAACGGCGACAGCGATACGTCGTACAGCGTCTCGTCGTTCTGACGCTGCGGGTCGTAGAACGGCGCGTTCAGGTCGTCCTTCTGCGAGCCCAGCGTCACCCTGCCGCCCGGCAACAGCACGAACACGATCCCTGTCCCGGCTTTCACCTCGATCGTGCCGTCCTCCTTGTGCGTCGGGATCACGATTTCCGTCGCCGCCTGCTTGCCGTCCCACGCACTGCGCAGGTCGTAGAACTCCCACAGCTTGGTCACCGGGTTCATCCCGATCGGCACCAGCCCGATCACCGCCTCGTCCGCCAACGGCATCGAGAGCCCCGCATACCGCGTGCTGGCAACGACGTCGTCCGCCGTCGCGATCGCCTCGCGCGCCGCTGACCACGTCGCCCCGGCCTTCGGATGCGCGAGACTCGCCGCGCGCACCTGCTGCGCCCACGTGAGCCGCTGCGCCACGTCGGCGCGCTCCTTCGCCGCCATCGAGATCAGCCCCGCCAGCACGTCCACCAGCGCGTTGTGCAGGAACTCCGCCGAACGACTCTCCTCGTCGCCACCGAACGTCCACGTCCGACGCACCGACACCGTCGCGTCCAGCTCCGCCAGCCTCGCCTCGGCCGCGGCGACACGCGTCGGGGCCTCGGCGATCGCCGCCTCGATGTCGCGCTGGTAGCCCAGATACGCCTCGCGTTCCTTCGCCGGAGCCTTCGCCAACGCCTCCGCCGTGCGCTGTCTCGCTTCCTCGTCCTGCCCGTTCGCCAACGCCGCCCACGCCAACGTGTCGACGAACTGGAACTCGCCGTCCTGACCCTTGGCCTTCACCACCGCCGAACGCGCCGCGACCAGGCCAGCAGCCTCCTCGCCAAACGTCGTGCGGTCCTGCTTCTCGCCGTCGGGCTTCTCGGGGGCGACCCGCGGCCACGCGAACGAGTTCAGCGCCGACGCATCCGCGTTCTGCAGCGCAGCCGGCAGCTCTGGCAACTCCAGCTTGCTGGTACCCGCTCGAATCGCCTGCGCCTTCTGCAATGCCGCCACGAGCTGCTGCTGCCGCTCGTAGGCATCCCACTCGGGCGAAGCACGCCGATCCGCGTCGACCTGCTCCGCCGTCAACGGCACTGCCGTGCGGCGCAACTCCGCGATCGTCGCCTCGATCTGCGGCCGCTGCCCGAGCAGCTGCGCACAGTCGTTGTCGAGCCACGCCTGCAGAGCCGCCGCCTTTTCCGGCCAGGCCGGCCACAACGCATCCTGCTTCGCCAACACGTCCTTCAGACGAACGACCGCCGATAGCTGGTTGAAGTTGGCGACCGTGCGGCCCTTCTCCTCAGCCAGTTTCGTCGCCGCGACCTTCGCCTCGGTCTCCGACTTCGCCAGCCGTTCGTTGGCCGCCGCCGCCTCGTCCGCGCGCTGCTTCTGCGCCAGCGCGTCGTCCTTCGCCTTCGTCTCCGCCGCCGCCAACTCCGTCTTCTGCTGCGCCAGCGCTGCATTCTCGTTCGCCAGCGTCGTCGACACGACGATGCCGACGACCAGGATCAACACCGCAGCCGCCAGACTCGCCGCCAACGGCTTGTTGCGCCGTACCCACAGCTGCAACTCGACCAGCGCCCCGGTCCGGTACGCCGACACCGCGTGCATCGCCAAGAACGCCCGCAGATCCGCCGCCAACGCCGCTGTCGTTGGGTAGCGCCCATCCCGCTCCCGCGCCATCGCCTTGCCGACGATCGCTACCAGCTCCGCCGGCACGCCCTTTTGCAACGCTTCGATCGCCCTCGGCGCACCCTCGACCACGTCCTCCAGGATGCGATACGCAGGCTTCTTCACCCCGGGCGTCGTGTACGGCGCCCGCCCCGTCAGCAGGTGGTACAGCATCGCCCCGATCGCATACACGTCGGCCCGCTGGTCCAGCGCCTCGCTGCGCGCCTGTTCCGGCGGCATGTAGCTCGGCGTGCCGAGCTTCTGCCCGTCCATCGACACCACCGACGAACCATCGTCCGCCGCCGCGTCGCGATGGCGCGCCGAGTCGACCTGGCTCTGCGAACTGATGGCGTCGGGCCGGATCCGAAGATCCCGCCGATCCTCCTGCCCCAGCACCTTCGCCAGGCCCCAGTCCATCACGTAGACCTCGCCGAAGCGACCGACCATCACGTTGTCGGGCTTGAGATCGCGGTGCAGGACCCCCTTGTCGTGCGCGAACGACATCGTGTCGCAGACCCGCAGCACGATCTCGAGCGCCCGCGTCAGCGGCCACTCACGGCTGCCGCCGTGCGACTCCTCGAACACCTCGCGCGCCGTGCGCCCCTTCACGAGGCGCATCGTGAAGTAGACCTTGCCGTGCTGGTCGAGCCCGAGCTCGTGCACCGGCACCACGCCCGGATGGTCGAGCTGCGAAGTGACCTGCGCCTCCTCGAGGAAGCGCCCGAGGAGCTGGTGGGCGAGCTGCTGCTCGAGCGCGTCGCGCGGCGTCTCGCGGTCGAGCAGCACCTTCATCGCCAGCCGCCGATTCAACTGCCGGTCGCGGATCCTCAGGATCGCGCCCATGCCGCCGCGGTCGACTTCGCCTTCGATCGCGTAACGCTCGAGGTCCAGCCGCGGCGAACGCTCGAGCCGCTCCAGCATCTCGGCGGTCTGCGTCGAGTGGACCTTGTCCGTCGACGTCTCGCCCGCGGACTGGTCGAAGACGTCGCCAGTTGGTGGGGCCGCGGCGGTCGGGGCGTTCTCCAAGAGCGCCAGCAGTTCGTTGCCCAGGGCTGCGTTCTCGGCGCGGATGCGCTGCACGAAGGCCGCGCGTTCGGCCGCAGGCAGCCGCCGCGCCTGCTCGAACAGGCCGCGCAAGCGATCGAACTCGGGTGACGGACCGTTCGTCGGAGCGGTGGGCATGGCTGGGTTCCCGTGCGAGGTCACCCAGCATGGCGCTGGCGGCGGTGGCGGGCCAGCACACGGGCGCGGTCGCGCCCGCGAAGGCGCTGTGCCCGTGCCGGCCGTCGATCGCACTTCGGTGGGGGGGGAGCCGCAGCGCCTACGCCGGCGTCCACAGCCGCGCGATCGGCACCGCGAACACTCCCTCGTCGACGCGCCAGCCCTCGGTGCCCGCGTGCAGCACCACGCCCGTCACGCGATCGACGCCGAGGCGTCGCTGCAGCGCCCGCACGCCGCGCAGATCCTCGGCGCGCACGTCGGGTGCGGCCTTGACCTCGAAGGCGAGCACCGAGCCGTCGCTGCGCTCCATCACCAGATCGACCTCCTGGCCGTCGTGCGTGCGCCAGTGGCCGAGATCGACCGGCTCGTCGAGCCAGTGGGCCTGCTTGCACAGTTCGTCGACGACGAACGTCTCGAGCAGATGGCCGAACTGCTGCATCGCGCTCGGCTGGGCCAGCAGCAGCTTGTCGCTGGTGACGCGCATCAGGCGCGCGGCGAGCCCGGTGTCGACGAAGTGCAGTTTCGGCGTCGCCGCGGCGCGGGCCGCGAGTGTCGTTCCCCACGCCGGCAGCACGTGGTGCAGGAACACCGCCTCGAGCAGGCGCAGGTAGTCCTCGGCCGTGCTGCGGTCGATGTCGAGATCGCGGGCCAGGTCGGCGACGTTCAGCAACTGCGCGGTCCGGCGGGCGGCGGCGGCGGCGAGCCGCGGCAGCAGCACGCGGCGCCGCACCTTGGCGATCTCGGCGACGTCCTTCTTCAGCGTCAGGTTCAGGTACTGGTCGAACCAGCGACTGCGGGCCGCCGGCGTCGGCAGCGCGAGCGGCATCGGCAGGCCGCCGGCGATCAGCGCTGCCGCGAGGTCGGCGCGCGTGCTGCGCACGGGCTCGAGGTCGGGGGCGGCGCCGGCGATCAGTCGCTCGACGAAGGCCTCGCGCTTGCGGTGGAGTTCGCCCTGGCTCAGCGGCCACACCGGGACGATGTCGACGCGCCCGGTCAGGGCCTGCGCCACGGCCGGCACGGTCCCGTAGCGCGTCGATCCCGCGAGCACGAACTGGCCCGGCGCGCCGTTCTGGTTCAGCAGGCGCTTGACGACGTCGAGGACCTCTGGCACGCGGGCGAACTCGTCCACGAACACCGGGCGTGGCCGATCGAGCAGCTGCCGGGGGTCGGCTGCGACGGCGCGTCGCACCGCCGGGTCGTCGAGATCGAGGATCGTGCGGGCGTGGGTCGTCGCGAGTTCGCGGAGCAGGGTCGACTTGCCGACGGCGCGCGGCCCGCTGAGCACCAGCACCTGGGCGTGCTCGAGCCGTCGGGCGACGGTCTCGGCAGCGCGCCGCGGAACCGCTCGACGCAGCAGGGGAGAATGGGGCACGCCGGGCGCGAGGACACCTTGGCACGGCAGCAACGTCGTCGCGAGTTCCCGAATCCGAGGGGCAGTTCCTCCCGAATCCGAGGGTTCCTTCGCGGCGACCTCGGCCGGCACCGATCGGCTTCTGGGCGCCAGCGCGTGCGCCGCGACCGGTCGCACCGCCGCGCCGCCAGTACGGTCACGTCACCGTCGGTCGGCCGGGCACGATGTCGCGGTGGCGGTGCGCGGCTTGCTCAGACCGGCTTTGCCGCCGGCCACAGCCACGCGAACGTCGCCGCGGTGACCAGGCCGTAGACCAGACCGTCGAACAGGAACTTGGCGGTCGTGACCCACGACAGGCCCTTCCAGATCGAGTCGGTCACGCTCGACAGCCCATAGCCGACGAACGCCGAGACCAACGCGAAGCGGAACACGCCGGCTGCGTCGTGGTGGCAGGCGATGAACGTCATCCACGCGACGACGTAGCTGATCACCACGCAGAAGATGAACCACTGGGTCAGCGCTGCGCCCATCGAGCACGCTCCGTTGCGCACGATCATCACGCCGACGGGGCCCTGCTTCATCTTCGCCTGCATCTCCGGCGACCCGAAGTCCTTCATCGAAGCCGCGCACGGGAACATGTACTGCCCCGGCACGACCCCCGTGCGCCGCATCGCTTCGAGCGTCGCGGCTTCGTCGGGCAACTTCTTGTAGTCGCCCTTGTGGATCGGCAGCGCCATGTGGATCACGGAGCTGGCGAGGAAGACGAACACTGCCGACAACAGGATCGGCAGCCAGAGAGCGGCGAGCGTTTCCATGGGGCGGCATTGACCCTCGCCGATTGCGCGGGAGCAAGCACCGTGTCGTCCTGGCGCGAGAAACGCACGTTTCCGGCCGCTCCGGAGGGGCGTCGGCTGGCGCCGACCGCGCTGGCCGGTAGGTTGCCGATGGCAGGGAGCCGGTCCTGCCGATAACCGGACGCGTGAACGACTTCGAGCTGAAGCACGACTGCCGCCACGTGCGTTGGGATCGCCCGTGCGCGCCGCACAAACAGCGCGGCAAGGAGTGCGCGACCTGCGACGAGTACGCGCCCGTGCGCCATCGCGTGCTGGTGGTCAAACTCGCCGCGACGGGGGACGTGCTGCGCACGACGGCGTTCCTGCCGGCGATCCACGCGCAGTGGCCGCAGGCGAAGGTCACGTGGCTGACGCGGCGCGGTGCGGCGTCCCTGTTCGACGGCAACGCGATGGTCGACGAAGTGCTGACCACCGACGACGCGGTGACGACGGCTCGGCTGCAGACGGAGACGTTCGACGTCGTGCTCTGCCCCGACGCCGATCCCGATGCGGCGGTGCTGGCCACGATGGCCAAGGCCAAGGAGCGCCGCGGCTACGTGCGCGACGCCGGCGGCCGCATCGTGCCGCTCGGTCCGGGTGCGCAGCACTGGCTCACGATGGGCCTCAGCGACGAGCGCAAGAAGGCGAACACGCAGACCTACCAGGCCCTCGTCGCCGACGTGCTCGGCCTCGATCGGGCGGCCGTGCGCGAACCCGTCCTGGTGCCGTCGTCGCGTGACGCGGCGGACGTCGCGCGCCTCGCGCGGTCGTTCGCGGGCAGTGGTCCACTGGTCGGCCTCAACACGGGTGCCGGCGGCCGTTGGGCCTACAAGGTCTGGACGCGGGAGCACCAGCAGGCGTTCTTGCGCCTCGCCACCGATGCCGGCCTGCGCGTGCTGCTGCTCGGCGGTCCGGAGGAAGTCGACACGCATCGCGCGCTGCTCGCGTCGGCGGCCGGGCGCCCGGTGTTCGACGGCGGCAACCACAACTCGTTCGGCCGCTTCGCGGCCTGGGTCGACCAGTGCCGCGTCGTCGTCACCAGCGACTCGCTCGCGGTGCACGTTGCCGCCGCGCGCAAGGTGCCCGCGGTCGTCCTGTTCGGCCCGACGTCTGCGGCGGAGATCGAGCTCTACGGTCGCGGCAGCAAGATCACGCCGCCGGGCCTGGACTGCCTGTGCTGCTACCTGCCGCGCTGCGACAAGACGCCGCACTGCCAGGCGTTGATCGAACCCAACGTCGTGCTCGGCGCCGTGCAGCAGTGGCTCGCCACGGCGAACCGCTGATCGCCGTCCGCGCACCCGCTCGGTAGCATCCCGACCCCGTGAGCTACCTCGGCCTCGACGTCGGCGGGACGAACTGCCGGTTCGCGTGGTGGCCCGAGGGCAGCCACGCTGGCGGGGAGGCGCGCGGCGTGCAGCCGGTCGTGCACGGCGTCGACGCGACGGTGGCGGCCTTGCGCGAAGCGCTCGCGGCGCCGGCCCGGCTCGCCACGCCGAAGGCGGCGGTGCTGGCACTCGCGGGGGCGGGCGATCCGGCGATCCGTGCCGCGATCACGAACGGGCTGCGCGCGGCGGGCGTCGCGTTCCCGATCGCGGTGGTGGGGGATGTGCTGGCGGCAGCGGCGGCGGGGCTGCAGTCCGGTCCCGGAGTGCTGGTGTGGTCGGGCACCGGTTCGTTCGCGGTCGCGCGCGGCAGCGACGGCGCCCTGCATCGTGCCGGTGGCCGCGGCTGGCTGCTCGGCGACCAGGGCAGCGGCTACGACCTGGTGCGGCGCGCAGCGGCCGGTGCTCTGCTCGCCACCGACGATCTCGGTCCGCCGACCGCGCTCACGGCGGCGTTGACCACGGCGTTCGGCGCCTCGTCGCCTCAGCGCCTGGGTGCGGTCCTGCAGCAACTCGCGCCGGGCGCCGTGGCCGCGAAGCTCGGCGTCGTCGTCGACGTCGCGGCGGCTGGTGACGCGGTGGCGAACGAAGTGCTCGCCGCCGGTGCGGACGGCCTGGCGATGCTCGCCGCCGCCGCGGTGCGCGCGGCCGGCCTCCCGTGGCGCGACCTCGACGCGGCGACCGGCGGCGGCGTGCTGTCGTTCACGCCGGCCGTGGCGGACCTGCTGCGGCAGCGGCTGGTGGCGTTCGGCGCACGGCCGCCGCGCACGATCGCCCCGAACGCGGCGGCCGTCGGTGCCGCGTGGCTGGCGCACGGCTGGCACCGGCGTGAACAGCCCGCACACGACTGGGTGGAACGTGGCTCGCTCTGATCTCTGGCTGCGCGACGGGCGCATGCTGCCGAAGGACTGCTTCCACCTGTCGTTCGCGCGCGGCGGCGGGCCGGGCGGCCAGCACGTCAACAAGACCGAGACCAAGGTCGATCTGCGCCTCGACCTCGCTGCGGCCGCCGCCGTGCTCGGCGACGACGACGTCGCGCGCATCCGCGAGGCGCTCGCCGGTCGGCTCGACGCCGAGGGCCGCGTCTGCGTCACGGCCAGCGAGCACCGCAGCCAGTTCCAGAACCTCGAGGCGGCGATGGAACGCATGCGTTCGCTGCTCGCCTCGGCGTTGATGCGTCGGAAGAAGCGCTACGCGACCCGGCCGACGCGCGGCAGCCAGCGCCGGCGCGTCGACGAGAAGCGGCACCGTGGGGAGATCAAGCGCGGGCGCCAGGGCCTCGACTGACGGCAGATTCTTGTCCAGCGGCGGCGGGGGCAGGTCATCCCGGTTCTGTCCAAGAACCACCTACCCGAGGCTGCCATGTCTTCCTTCCGCTCCCGTCTGCTCCCTTCCTTCGTTCGTCGTTCGCTTGCCGCTGCCGCGTGCTCGCTCGCGTTGGCACCGGTCACCATCGCCCAGAAGTACCAGTCGACGTTCGGCGCCTTGAACGCCACCGAACTCGGCCTGGCGATGACCAAGGTGCCCCAGGGCTACCTGATCGCCGGCACCGACGGCACCGACATGCTCGGCCTGCTCACCAACATGGACGGCGGTCGGCTGATCGGTGTCGAGTGTCCGACGGCGTTCTCGCCGAACGTGAAGCTGACGCCGAACTGCATGCGGCGCGCGCCGGGCGGCGGCGTGATCGTCACCGGCGAAGTCGAAGGCGGGTGGGGCGGGCTCGACGTCTTCCTCGCTCACTACGCCGCGAACGGGGCGCTCTGGCCGACGGGCGTGCTGCCGACTCGCCTGCTGGTCTACAAGGGCGATCGCACCGGCATGCGCCAGGGTACCCGCGTCGTCCCGATGCATGGTGGCGGCTACGGCGTGATCACCAACATCGACCCCGACGCGCAGAGCCAGGGCGTCCTGTTCACGACCGCGGCCAATGGCCTGCTCACCACGTGGACGTCGTACGCTGGCATCTCGCCGGTGGGCTACGACCGGATGCGCTTCCACGACCTGCGCCAGGCCGCCAACGGCGACTTCGTCATCGTCGGTTCGGTTGTCGCGTGGAGCGGGCTTCGCCAGACGCTCGTGCTGCGCACCACCAACGCCGGCGTGCCGATCTGGGCGTTCCAGTTCGGCAACGGCGGCCTGTTCGACGACGTCGAACAGCATGCGATCACTGCCACGGCGAACGGCAACTACGCGGTGTGGGGGCACTACAGTGCCGCCTCGCCGACGCCGGGCAGCTTCCTGTTCGAGATCAACGGTACTGGTTTCGGCCTCTGGCGCCGCGAGTTCCCGACGATCCTCGGCTCGCGGCCGACGATCGACCGCGCCCTGAACGGCTCGCTGGTGATGAACGGGCGCGTCGGCGACGACGCGTTGATCCTGCGCACCGACGCAGCCGGCGGCACGCCGATGGCGCGCACCTATGGCACCGCGGGTTCGGTCGAAGAGCTGTTCCAGGTCCTGGCGACCGCCGACGGCGGCTGCATCGCGTCGGGTTTCACGCAGATCAGCGACTCGGGCGCCAACGACTTCTACCTCGTCAAGGCCGACGCGACCGGCGACTCGACGTGCAACTGGCAGCCGTTCCCGGTCGCGCCCGCAGCGCCGTCGCCGCACCATCACGTGGTGTTCGTGCAGCCGACTACGGGCGGCGCGATGCACTACATCTACATGGGGCCGAGGCAGTCCGCACTGGAGGAGCACCCGCTGTGCTTCACGCCCGGGCCGACGGTCACCTTCGGCGACTACGTCGCGACGTCGGTGTCGCTGCCGACTGTCTACCCGGTGCGGCCGCCGACGCCGGGGGACTCGGGCTGGGGCGTCGATGTCGCCGGGCTGGTGCCGAACGGCATCGGCGTGGTCGCCCTGTCGCTGGCCATGTCCCCGTTCCCGCTGCCGCTGGACATGTTCGGCGGCCAGCCGGGCTCGATGGTCTACGGCGACACGAGCGTGATGGCGTTCTTCAACGTCTTCGGAGACGCCGAGGGCGAAGCGTTCCTGCCGTTCGCGCTGCCGGCAAACCCGATGCTGAGTGGCGTCGACATGTTCTGGCAGGTGTTCCCGGTCGACCCGGCTCTGCCGATCCCGCTGCCCGTCGGCAACTCGCAGGCGATCGGCGTCACGATCCAGTGATGGCTGCGGCGCGGCGGATACCATTCGCCGCGCCATCATGGCGAAGCCCACCTCGCCGCCGCTGCGCGTGCGCTTCACGCGCGTCTCGCCGACTCGGCACCGGATCGAGTGGGGGACGCGCCCGCCATTCGCCGCCCGCGAACTGGAGACGCGTAGCACGCTGCTGCACGACCTGGTGCACTTCGCGGTCGAGAGCGAGGCGGGGCTGCGCGAGTCGTTCTACGGCCTGCTCGCGCAGGGTGCGTCGTACACGGAGCTGACGCAGGTCGGGACGAACATGGCCGCCAACCTCGAGCTGGCGATGACCGAGATGGTCGTCGGCGCGTTGCAGGGTGCATGGAAGCAGGACTTCGATCCGGCCCGCTTCCTGGCGACCTTGAACGGGTACTTGCGGCAGCTCGGGTCGACCACGCCACCGTGGCTGACCGTCGAGTTGCTCGATCGCATCGGCAAGCGCCTGCGCGCCCTGACCGGAGCGTGGGGCGGCACGAAGTTCGGCGACACCCTCGAGCTGTCGTTCCCGGCGGAGTCCGGCCGGTGACCGTGCGCGCGCGACCGTTCTGGTTCACGAAGATCGGCGCGGGCCACGGTAGGCGCAGCTGCGCGCGAAGCCGGCGTCAGGCGTAGATGCCGCGCATGCGCGTCGTCTCGGCGACGCGGTTGACGCCGAGCATGTAGGCGGCGATGCGGTTGCTGACCTGGAAGCGCCGCGCCATGTCGACGACCGACTTGAAGGAGTCGACCATGATGTGCTCCATCCGGTCCTCGACCTCCTTCTGCGTCCAGAAGAACGCCATGCGGTCCTGGACCCACTCGAAGTAGCTGACGGTGACGCCGCCGGCGTTGGCCAGGATGTCGGGGATCACGAAGATGCCCTTCTGGTCGAGCACCTTGTCGGCGTTGGCCGTGCACGGCCCGTTGGCGCCCTCGGTGATGATCTTCGCCTTGATGTTGGCGACGTTGCGGCTGGTGATGACGTTCTCGGTCGCCGCCGGCACCAGGATGTCGACCGGCAGTTCGAGCAGTTCCGCGTTGCCGATCTTGGCGGCGCCCTCGAAACCCTCGAGCTTCTTGTGCTTCTGCAGGTGCGCGCGCACCGCCTCGAGGTCGAGTCCCTTGCTGTTGTGGATGCCGCCGAACATGTCGCTGATCGCGACGATCTTCACGCCGAGCGTCGCCAGCTGCAGGGCCGAGATCATGCCGACGTTGCCCGCACCCTGGACCGCCGCGGTGCAGTCCTTGGGGTTCATGCCGAGGTGCCGCAGGGCTTCGCGCGTCACCAGCATCACGCCGCGGCCAGTCGCTTCGATGCGGCCGAGTGAGCCGCCGAGGCTGACCGGCTTGCCGGTGACGATCGCCGGCAGGTAGCTGCGCATGTGCATGGAGTAGGTGTCCATGAACCACGCCATCACCTGGCCGTCGGTCCCCATGTCCGGGGCGGGCACGTCGCGGTCGGGGCCGAGCAGGTCCATGATGCCCGAGACGTAGCGGCGCGTGACGCGCTCGAGTTCGCCCTTCGACATCTTGAACGGGTCGCAGATCACGCCGCCCTTGCCGCCGCCGAACGGCACGTTGACCACGGCGCACTTCCACGTCATCCAGGCGGCCAGCGCCCGCACCTCGTCGCGGTTGACGTTCGGCGCGTAGCGGATGCCGCCCTTGGCCGGTCCACGCGACGTGCTGTGCTGAACGCGATACCCCTCGAACACCTGCACCGAACCGTCGTCCATCACCACCGGCATGCTGATCGTGATCTCCCGCTCGCAACTGCGCAGGATCGCGATCACGTTCGGCTCGAGCCCGAGTCGGGCCGCGGCCAGGTCGAGCCGGGCCTGCATCGCTTGGAATGGGTTTTCTTCGCTGCTGACGGGTTGGTTCATGCCGGGCGGGCGCTTGCGGAACGCCGAGGGGCGGGCGAACGTACCGTCGAAGATGCACGCCAGCAACAAGCCGGGGGACCCCGAAGCCCTTGGTCGCGCCGACGCGGATGCGCCGTTCGCCGCGGTGGTGCATGCACTTTGGCGCGGTGCGATCGGCCATACCGTGCGTTGCGTGCCGACACGGCGCACCGTGGCGGTGCACCACGAGGGCACCTGGTTGTTCGGCAAGTTGCGCGATGGCGAGCGTGGGCGCGCACAGGCCGAGTGGCGATGGCTCCACGTGCTGCCGATGGTCGGCGTGCAGGTCCCGCGGCCGGTCGCGTTCGTCGGTCGCGGCCGGCGCACGCTGCTGGTCACGAGCGGACTGCGCGGCCGTGCGCTCGACGTGTGGGCGGTGATCGCGCGCGACGAAGGCTGGCTGTCCAAACTCGTTCGCTACGCGTGCGCCCAGTTGGCGCCGCTGGTGCGGCGTCTGCACGACCGTGGCCTCGCGTTCCGCGATCTCTACTGCAACCACGTGTTCGCCGAAGCGCCGCGCGACGCGAACGCCACGGCGCCGGCACTGCTCGACGTCGAACGTGTGTTCGCGCCGCGGTTGCGGCGCCAGCGCTGGCTCGTCAAGGACCTGGCGGGGCTGTGGGCGTCGGTGCCGGTCGAACTGGAAGCGCGCGACGGGCTGCGCTTCTTGCGCGCCTACCTCGGCGAGCCGGTGGCGAACCGGCGCGGGCTGCTCGCGGCGATCGTCGCCAAGGCGGAGCGCATCCGCGCACACGTGCCGAAGTTCGGCTGAACGGCGCCCGGCGTGGTGCGGGCGCGGGCGCGGGCGCTCAGGAGGCGTTGCGACGGCGGCGCAGCCGCGCGGTCACGGCGACGCCGAGCAGGCCGGTGCCGACCAGCAGCAGCGTGCTCGGTTCCGGAACCGGGGTGCTGCCCTCAGGGCCGGGCGCTTCGGGCGGCGCCGTGAGGACGTGCGACGGCACGGCCGAGGAGGGGACGCCCTGAGCCGCGAGCGGGCCCGCGACGAAGGCGAGGACGAAGCACAGGGGCAGACGCACGGGGGAGACCGTCCAGGGGGTGCGGAGCGAGGTGTCGAGGTCGAAGCAGGCGAGAGTCTGCCATCGAGCCGCGAGCAGGCTAGCGCCCTACGCAGACTCGGCAAGGCGGAGGTCGGAGAATCCTGCGGGCAGCCGGTGCTGGTTGTGGCCGCCGCGTGGTGTTGTCGCTCGGGTGGGGCCTGCGACGTTCTCGTGGCGCACGGTGAGGCGGGGACCAGGTGTGGGTCAAACGCACGGTCGCATGGGCTGCTTCGGTTGCGGGGGTTGGCGCGCGGCGAGGGCGTCGTAGGCTTCCGGGGTCGCCGAACGGAGCAGCCAGCATGCCCATGAAGACGATCACTCACTCACTCACTCACTTTGCTCGTCCTCGTAGCTGGCGGCGTTGCTGAGACGGGACGGGCGCAGGTCGTGACGACCAGCACCAGCACGGCCTTGCCGGGCGCGGCGCCGGGGAGCGAGCGGTGGATCCTGCTGCTGAAGAATCGCGGCTACAACTTGCGGCAGACGATCGCGGACGCCCTGGCCCCATGCCTGCTGGAGATCGGCGCGTGGAAGAGCGCGCCGGCTGCCGTGCCGCCGTGCACGGTCTGGGTCAGCACAGCGACGAGTTTGGGTGGAGTCACCGACGCGTTCGGCATGGCCCGCTGGGCGGTGCAGATTCCACCGGGCGTGGTGCACTTGGACTTCGGACTGCAGGCCGCGGTCTTCCCTTCGGGTGGCGGGACGTTCCATTCCAACGGTCTGCATGTGTTCGTCGGAGGTGGGCTGTGAGCCTTATCGCGTTGGGCGATGCGTCGAGGACGCAGCGTGCCCTCGCCCGTCCGGGGCTTGCCGTGTCTGGCTGGTACGCGGTCGCGATGATGCTGATCTCCTCGCTGTTGCCAGCCCAGTTCCAGTGGACGCCGATCCCGAATGCGCCGAACACGCAATGGGCAGCGCGCGCGTATGCCGCAAACCGTGATCGAGTCGTGTCGATCGACCTGAACGCGATATTCGAGTACGATGGCACGTCCTGGATGCAAGTCGCGTCACCGCAGTGGGGCGGTGGGATTTGGTGGCTGCAGTACGATCGTCGAGGGGTTGTCCTCGTCGCCGCCGTTCCAGGGTCGTGGCCGTCGCAGGCATTCCTGTACGAGTGGGATGGTCTTGCGTTGACTCAACGAGTCGCGCTGCCGCCCCAAATGGCAACGGCGGGTCCCTGGCTCCTCACGACTTCCAGCTCCGCCGCTGCGGCAGGCGCTACCTACCAGTTGACAGCCTATTCTGGCGTCCAAGGCGTGAGTTTGACCTCGTGGGATGGGCAAGCGTTCACGCAGATGCCAACAGGCACGATGGTGCCTCCAACCATCGGACCCAGCGGAAGCACCTACCACTACATGGGGCTTGCCTACGACGAGACTACGCAGGCACTCGTCCTGTTCGGCCGTGTCCATCGAAACAGCCAAGGCCAGGTCCTTGGCATCGAAGGCACCACGTGGGAGTGGTCCCCCATCAGTGGGTGGCAGTACGTCGGGTCCGCAGGTTCGATCCCGAACCAAACGAGAGTCTGGTACGACGCTCATCGCGGTTGTCTCGTTCGGATTCAGAATGTGAGTGGGGTGACGTCGCTGTTCCGAAGAACTGGGCCGACGACGTGGGCACCTGTTCCTTGGCTTGGCCCCTCGGTCACTACTTGGGGCATCGACGGCCATGATCCGATTCGCAATCGCACCTACTCGATGACATTGACGACGCAGCTCGGCTACATCGGCGACGCCTACCCGAGTGAGTTCGAGTGGCATGGCACGCACTGCACCCAGAACCTCTCCCCGGGTCTCTACCTCACCGAGAGCTGGTCGCGCGCCTGGATCGGCCACACGCTCTCCGTGAACATCGTCGGCCTGAACGGCCCGCTCGCCGGGCTCGGCATGGGCTTCGACGACCAGTTCTCCAACGGCGTCCCGCTGCCGCTGTCGCTGGCCTCGATCGGCATGCCGTCGTGCTTCCTGAACATCGACCCGGCGGCGACCGCCTGGGCGAACGTCACCGGCACCACCGCCACCATGACCCTGCCGATCCCGTTCACGCAGGCGCTCGTCGGCGTCGAGTACTTCCAGCAGCCGTTCGCCATCGACCCGGGAGCCAACGCGCTGGGCATCGTGCTCGGCAACTCGATCCGCGGCACCGTCGGCCGCCAGCAGTGAGGCCGCGAGCGGTGCGCGTCCCTTGCCTTCGGGCGATCCTCGCCTAGCATCCCTCGCGCTTGGTCCTCGGACGGCCGCCGGCAGCTTCGCTGCGGGAGGAAAGTCCGGGCTCCCCAGGGCAGGGTGGTGGGTAACGCCCACCGTTCGCAAGAACCGGGACAGTGCCACAGAGAACAAACCGCCGGACGGCCAGCTCACGCTGGCGACGGCAAGGGTGAAACGGCGAGGTAAGAGCTCACCGCGATCCGGGCGACCGGGTCGGCACGGCAAACCCCACCCGGAGGAAGACCGAATAGGAGGATCGCGCGGCCCGCGCTCAGGTCCTCGGGTAGGTCGTTGGCGACCGTTCGCGAGAACGGTCCTAGAGAAATGGCCGTCACCGCCCTCACGGGCGGCACCAGAACCCGGCTTACGGGGACCAAGCACTCATTCCCGTCGCGGCCGCTGCAGCTCGGCGCGGTAGCGCTCGAGGATCACCAGCGCGGCCGTGCTGTCGGCGAGCTCCTTGCGGCGTTTGGCCTTCAGCCCGCCGGCCTTCAGCCGCTCGTGCGCTTCGTCGGTCGAGTGGCTCTCGTCGACGGCGACGACCGGGATCGCCAGGGCCTTCTGCAGGCGCTCGCGGAACGCGGCGGTGCGCTGCCCGCGCTGGCCGAGGCCGCCGTCGGCGGCGAGCGGCATGCCGAGCACCACGACCTCGGTCTGTCGTTCGAGCACGAGCTCGCGGATCGCGGCGACCACGGCGGCTTCGTCGCGCGCGTCGACGCGCCCGAGCGGCACGCAGATCGTGCCGGTCCAGTCGGTGGCGGCGAGTCCGGTGCGCGCGTCGCCGAAGTCGACCGCGAGGATGCGTCGCACGGCGCCGTTCACAGCAGGTCGGCGCGGCCCGCGGCGCGCACGTGTTCGACGAGTCGCTTGAGGTCGGCGGCCTGCTCGCGCGGGCAGACGAGCACGGCGTCGTCGACGGCGACGATCACGAGGTCGTGCACGCCGAACGTCGCCACGGTGCGGTCGCCGGTCGCGTAGACGATGTTGCGCTTGCCATCGAGCGTGAGGTGCGTCGCCCCGTCGGCCAACACGGCGACGTTGCCGTGCGGGTCGGCGCTGCCGATGCCGGCGAGGGCCGGGAAGCTGCCGACGTCGTCCCAGCGCACGTTCGCGCGCACGACGGCGACCGCGGGCGCCTTCTCCATCACCGCGAAGTCGATCGACTTCGCCGGGGCCTGCAGGAACGCGCGCGTCGTCGCCGCCTTCTCCTGCTTCTGGATCGCGGCCAGCATCGCCGTCGTGCTCGCCGCGAGCGGCGGCGAGGCGGCGTCCATCGCCGCACGCAGCGCGTCGATGCGCCAGACGAAGATGCCGCTGTTCCACAGGAAGTTGCCCGCGGCGAGGAACTGCTCGGCGGTGGCCCGGTCCGGCTTCTCGCGGAAACGCGTTGCGGTGAACGCCGGCAGCGCGGCGTTGGCGATCGGCGCACCGCACTCGACGTAGCCGAAGCCGGTTGCCGGATGCGTCGGCGGGATGCCGAACGTCACCAGCGTGCGGCCATCGGCCGCGAGAGCGGCGCCCGCGCGCAGCATCGTCTGGAACGCGTCGATCGGTTCGATCACGTGATCGGCCGGCAGCACGATCATGGTCGCCCCGGGATCGGTGGAAGCGATCGTCGCCGCGGCGAGGGCGATGCACGGCGCGGTGTCGCGGGCCTCGGGTTCGAGGATCAGGCGTTCGCGGCGCAGGTTGGGGAGCAACTTCGCGAGCGCCTTCGCCTGCTGGCGGTTCGTCGCCACCCAGACGTGCTCGGGAGCCACCAGACCGTGCAGGCGTTCGAGCGTCGCCTCGATCAGCGGCTTGCCGTTCGCGAGCGGCAGGAACTGCTTGGGCCGGCGCTGCCGGCTCGCCGGCCAGAAGCGCGTGCCCGAACCGCCGGCCATGATCACCGCGTGCAACGAGGACATTGGCGCCAGTGTCGACGCCGGGTGGGCAGCGTCAACCGCCGCGTGCCGGCGATCAGAATCCGGGCGCGGTTCGGCGAGGTGTCGCCGGCGGCATCGGCGACACCTGGCGCCGAAGGGGCTTTGCCTCGGTGAACCACCGCTTCTCGGCGCGCAGGTCGCGCAGGTAGCCGTGCAGCCAGAAGGTGACGATGTTCTGCGCCAGGTAGTCGATCAGCGGCATCACGAACGGATCCGCGGTGGAGCCGAGCAGCTTGTCGAGCGTGAGTTCGACCTCGAGGTAGCCGTCGAAGCCGAGCCGGCCCTTGCCGCGCGCCGCGAGGATGCTCGAGCGCACGTCGAACGTGTCGAACTGCACCGCGGCGTCGGCGACGCGCCAGGTCGTCTCGAGGCCGTCGAAGCGCGGCCGGTCGGCCGCCGGCAGCTCCGCGTAGATCGCGGTGAACAGCGGCACGACGCCGAGGTCCGCGCGGTCGATGCGCAGCGTGCCGTTGCCGAGCGCGCCGAGCACGGTGTTGCCGTCGAGCCGTTCGATGCGCAGCGTGCCGCTCGCGGCGCCCGAGTACGGCGGGTTCGTCCAGCCGCTCTCCGCGAGGAAGGTGTGCACGTCGACTTCCTCGAACGTGAGGTCGGCGCTCAGCCGCCCATCGGGCACGTCGTGCGCGGGCAGCCGGTACTCGATGCCGGGCGCGTCGGGCCGCGCACTCTGCACCACGCCGCCGTGGCAGCGCATCGTCAGCGCGCTGATCGTCAGGCGACTGGCGTCGGCAGTGAAGGTCGCATCGGTGTTCTCGAACGGCTGCCCGAACAGCCGGAACGTCACGCCGCGCAGGGCGCCGCGCAACTGGCCGCCGAGGTCGTCGATGCGGCTGTCGGCGAGGGTGACCACGCCGCTGATGCCGTTCACGACGACGGCATCGACACCGCTGCCGAGGGTCATGTCGAGGTCGTAGAGGCGGACTTGCCCGCCGAGCGTCGTCTCGAACGGCAACGAATTGCCGGCGGGCGGCAGCGCGAACTGCAGCCGCAGGGCGTCGAGGTCGGCGCGGCCGAGCAGCTGCCGCTGCAGCACGGCGGTGCGCAGCGGGTCGGCGAACAGGTTGGCGACGCCGTCGTCGATGGCGATGCTCTGTGCGTCGACGGTGAACGCGATCTCGGTGCGGCCGTCGGGTGCGGGTCGCACGCGCACGTGGCCGTCGGTGCAGCGCACCGAGGCGCCGCCGAGCACGGCGCGCACGTCGGCGAAACGCAGCTCCTCGTTGGCGATCTGCAGTTCGCCGGTCATGTGCTCGGTCGGCATCGGCAGGATCGCCGCCTCCGAACGCACGTCGAGCAGTCGCACGGTCACCGCCAGCGGCTCGACCCGTTCGCCGGTGCGTCGGTGCCGGCAGACGAGGTCGATGCGACCGCTCGGCTGCAGCGATCGCCAGGTGCCGGGTGCGAGCGCGTCGAGTTGTTCGAGCGAGGCGCCCAGCTGCTCGTCGAGTTCGAGGTCGCGCACGACGAACGCCAGGTCCTCGCCCGCGGCCTCGCCGAAGTCGAGGCGACCGAGCATCGCCAGCTGGGCAGGCGTTCCCTGGCCGTTCTCGAGCCGCCCGCGCACGGCATCGAAGTCGACGCGCGTCGACGCGCCGAAGCCCTGCACGTGCACGCCGCCGTGCAGGGCGACGGCGCGCCACGGCGCCGCGGGCAGGGCCAGGTCGACGGCGGTGAAGTCGAGCCGCGCGTCGTGGCTCAGCGGATCGTCCGGGCGCGCGCGCCACACGGTGACTTCGCCGCCGATCGCCCCACGCGGGGCGCTGTCCTGCCACGGTCGATCGAGCCCCGGCGCCAGCACGGCCACGGCAGCCCGCAGGTCGTCGTCGAGTTGCACGCCACCGAGCGTCACGCTGGCGTGGAAGCCGTCGCTGTCGCCGCCGTCGCCGAGCGGAATGTGGCCGCGCATCGCCAGCGTGCCAGGGCCATGGGCGCCCTGCAGATCGAACTCCACGCCCGCCTCGCGCGCGACGACTTCACCGCGGAGCGACTGCAGGCGGTACGGAAACCCGGCCCACTGCATCGTCGCGTCCCGCGGCCGCACCGACACGCTCCAGCCGCCGGGCAGTTCGCGCCGTGGCCGCAGTCGCACGGTGACGTCGGTCCGGCCGGTGGGGGCGAAGCGGTCGTACAGGTCGCCGTCGTCGCGCAGCAGCTGGCTCAAAGCCGCCCGCAGGTCCGCGGAGAACGCGACGCCGGTCGCCTCGACGTCGATGCT
Source organism: Planctomycetes bacterium UBA2386 (assembly GCA_002343845.1). Next base: position 22,124 of record DDSQ01000060.1, read on the forward strand.
GGCGTCCTCGCCGCCGGGTTGCGTGGTGTCGACACGTCCGAGCAGGCGCACCGTGCCGCCG
>DDSQ01000060.1:22216-28646 GCA_002343845.1 Planctomycetes bacterium UBA2386
GGAACGCCGCCCGCTCGTCGCCGCGGCCGAATCCAGCGTAGGTCAGCGCCACGTCGGCAAGCCGCAGGTCGAGTTCGACGCCGCCACCGGCGCGGTGCGGGTTGGTCAGGAACAACTCGAGGTCGGCGCGGCCAGCGCCCGGTTGCAGTGCCCGCACGACGTCGCGCCCCGCATCGAACAACTGCAGCGCCTTCACGACGTCCGCGTCGATCGCGATGTTGGTGCCGTTCAAACGCACGCGAACGGTGCCGTCGCCGTGCAGTTCGCGCGCGTCGGCCGTGATGTCGAGCGTGCCGCGCGTCGATGTCTGCTGCAGGCGCAGCGCGGCGGTGACGCCGTGGTCGCTGCTTGCCTGCAGTTCGATCGCTGCGTCGGTGACCAGCGCGGGCCAGTCGGCGGCGTCCACGCGCACGCCGGCGAGCTCTCCCTGCAGTTCCCAGCGCGTCGGTTCGCTCGCCCGCAGCGTCGTCGTCACGCGCAGGTTCCGCACCAGCGCTCCACCGGTGAACACCGGCAGCGACGTTCCGAACAGCCTCGCCGCGCGCGCGACGTTCGCCTGGTCGAGGCGGGCCCCTTCGAGTTCGGCGTGCAGCGCGGCGGCGCCGGTGCGCGGGTCGTACTCGCCGCCGAGTGTCAGGNNAGTGTCAGGCGCCCGCCGAGTTCGGGCAGCAGGGCGCCGCCGCGCACCTGCAGGGCTCCCGTCGTGGGGTCGGGCGCGAGTTCGAACGCCAGTTCCATCAGTTCGACCGGCGGCTCGCCGGCGCGTGGCTGGGCGCGCACGACGCCCCCCGTGGCGGTGACCGGCGGCACGCGCAGGGGGCTGCTGGCCTTGCCGTCGCCGGCGGCGAGCAGGCGGGCGGGTGCCGGAATTTCGGGTCCCATATCGACGGTGAAGCCGCGCAGGTGCACGGCGTGCAGGCCGACCAGGGCGCCGCTCGCCACCGCGACGTCGACGTCGGCGGCCTCGACCGCCAGCAGGGTGGCGCCTGGGCGGGTGGGGTCGGCGAGCCGGAAGTCGTGTGCCGACAAGCGGCCGCGGCCGAGGTCGAGCGTGGTGCCGCCGAGGTGAACTGGCGCCAGGAACAGCGCCTGCAGTTCGCGCCGGGCGATGGCCGTCGCGGCGTCGCTGCGCTGGAGCAACAGCCAGGTGGCGGTGCCCAGCAGCAGCACGAGGGCGAACGACAGCAGCCAGATCCGGCGCCAACTCATCGGCGGCGCAATCTACTGCCCGGCATCGGTGGCGGCCCGCTTTTCGCTGCCGTCAGCGTGGGAGGTCGTCGGCGCGGAACCCCCGAGAACGGGCAGCAAGCGCCAGTTTGCGCGCGAATTCATGCTTGACAGATTCGCCGCGTCCGCCGAACGTCCTGCCCGTTCGCAGGGAGGCGCGGCATTTCGCCGACAGCCGGGCGAACAAGTTCCACCGAACCGAGACATCCGATGGCTGCCAAGAAGAACGCGAAGGCCGGCAAGACCGGCGACCTCATCATCTCCAAGTCCCGCACCAAGGCCGCGGCCAAGAAGTCGAACGTGTCGTCCGATTTCTACGGCGCGCTCGATGCCACCGTGCGCAACCTGATCAGCAAGGCCGAAGGCCGCTGCGAAGCGAACGGCCGCAAGACGCTCCGCCCGCAGGATCTGTGATCCGAGGCTGATCGGCACCGCGGCTCGCCGCGGTGCGAACGACACGACCCGCGCGCCGCTCGTCGGTTCGCGGGTCGTGTCGTTTCCAGGCGGTCACGGCGTCGCGTCGAGATCGTCGGGGATGTCGAGATGGGCGAAGGCGGCACGTTCGTTGGTGAGCAGCGTGATGCGCACAGCCGCGGCGATGCGTTCGAGTTCGTCGTCGCTCGCGTCGCTCGCCACGTGCACCGGGTCGCCGTAGTGCACGCGGATCCGTGCGAAGGGCTTGGGGATGGTGAAGCGATCCCAACTGCGCAGACGCCAGGCGCGGTCGACGGCGACGCCGACTGGCAGGATCGGCGCGCCGGTCGCGCGCGCGAGCCACGCGATGCCGACGTTGATGGCGTGGCGCGGGCCGCGTGGACCGTCGGGGGTGACGACGAGTTGGCCGTTCGCGGCGAGCAGTTCGTGCATCTCGCGCAGTGCGCGCGCGCCGCCGCGACTCAGCGAGCCGCGCACGATCGCGTAGCGGAAGCTGCGCAGGGCCTTCTGGGCGATCTCGCCGTCGTCGCTGGGCGAGACGAGCACGCCGATGCCGCGGTTCTTGTGATGGCGCAGCGGCATCAGGGTGAGCATGCGGCCGTGCCACATCGCGACGATCCACGGGTCGTTGCTGCGTTGGCGCGCGAAGCCCTGGTCGCCGGTGCGTTGCACGCGCCAGGTCAGCGCGAGCAGGCGGACGAGGAGCGGCGCGATCGCGAACACGAGCCAGGTGCCGACGCGACGCCGGAAGCGGCGGAAGCGAACGAGGGCCGGCGCGTTCCGGCCGGCGGCGTCGCGCTCGGTGGCACGGGCGCGGGCTTGTTCGCGGCGTTCGTTCCGCGGGGCACGGGCGGTCATGGCGCGCGACTCGGCTCGAGGGTGTGGGTTCGCGACCTGTCGCACTCCACGACAGCAGGGAACCTACGCCTTCGGCGGCCCGGCGTAGGCGCTCTTCTCGGCCGGCGCTGCGCGCAGCAGCTTCGCCGCCGCGAGCACGTGTGCGTGCAACCCAGCCCCTCCCGTCGCATCGACGTGCGCCAGGAGCGCCTCGCGCATCCGCGGATCCCAGTAGTGCCGCAGGTGGTTGCGCACGCCTTCCTCGCGCTGGCCTGGCGGGTACGGCGCGAAGAAGTCGCCGATCTGGTTCGCCATCGCGACCAGCACGTCGACGTGGATCACTGCGTCGCCCTTGCCTGGAGCGCTCACGCCCGCACCTCGGCCGGTGTTGCCGCTGCTGCCGACTTGCCGACGGGCACCTTCGCCAGCTCGACCGCCGTGACCTTGTACTCCGGACAGTTCGTCGCCCAGTCGGACAGGTTGCTGGTGACCGCGTTCGCCTTGCTCTGCGCGAAGTGGAACGTCGTGTAGCAGACGCCTGGGTTCACCTTGTCGCTGATGCGCGCCCGCAGCTGGGTCTCGCCGTAGCGGCTCGTGATCGCCACCAGATCCCCGTCGCGGATCCCGCGCGCGTCGGCGTCGACCTGGTGCACGTCGAGCACGTCCTCGCCGTACCAGGCGACGTTGCCGGTGCGACGCGTCTGCGTGCCGACGTTGTACTGCGACAGGATGCGTCCGGTCGTCAGCAGCAGCGGGAAGCGCTCGTCGGTGCGTTCGCTGGTCGCGACGTAGCCGGTCAGCATGAAGTTGGCCTTGCCGCGCGGGAACGTCTTCGTGTGCAGCACCTCGGTGCCGAGCGGCGCGTCCGGGCCGCACGGCCACTGCACCGAGCCTTCGCGTTCGATCAGCGCGAAGCTCATCCCGCCGTAGGCCGGCGAGAGCCGCGCGACCTCGTCGAGGACCTGCGACGCATGGTCGTAGTGCAGCGGGTAGCCCATCGCGTTGATGAGGCGAACGGTGATCTGCCAGTCCTCGAGTCCGGCGAGCGGCTCGACGACCTTGCGCACCATGCTCACGCGGCGCTCGGCGTTGGTGAACGTGCCGTTCTTCTCCAGCGAGCTGCTGCCCGGCAGGAACACGTGCGCGTACTTCGCGGTCTCGTTGAGGAACAGGTCCTGCACGATCACGCACTCCATCGCCGCCATCGCCGCGACGATGTGGTTCTGGTTGGGATCGCTCTGCACCGGGTCCTCGCCCTGGATGTAGATGCCCTTGAACGTGCCGGCGACCGCGGCGTCGAACATGTTCGGCAGGCGCAGGCCCGGCTCCGGATCGAGTTCGAGCTTCCAGTCCTTCTCGAACGTGGCGCGCACCGCGTCGTCGGTGACGAAGCGGTAGCCGGTGAACATGTGCGGCCAACTGCCGAGGCAACTGCCGCCCTGCACGTTGCCCTGGCCGCGCAGCGGATTCACGCCGACGCCCTCGCGGCCGAGCATGCCGACCGACAGCGCCAGGTTGCCGAGGCACATCACGCCGGTGGAGCCCTGGCTGTGCTCGGTGACGCCGAGGCCGTAGTAGATCGTGCTGTTCGGGCCCTTGGCGTAGATGCGCGCGGCGCGGCGGATGTCCTCGGGATCGAGGCCGGCTTCGGGGCCGACGACCTCGGGCGCGTAGCGGGGATCGCCGACCAGCGCCTTCCACTGCGCGAACTCGGCCGGGTGGCAACGTTCGGCGATGAAGCGCTCGGCGTGCAGGTTCTCGGTCACGATCACGTGCGCGAGGCTGTTGAGCACCGCGACGTTGGTGCCGGGCTTGAGCGCCAGGTGCACGTCGGCCCGGCAGTGCGCCGAGTCGGCGGTCTCGGTGCGGCGCGGGTCGATGACGAGCAGCTTGGCGCCCTCGCGCACGCGGCGCTTGAGCAGCGAGCCGAACACCGGGTGCCCTTCGGTCGGGTTGGCGCCGACGACCAGGATCACGTTCGCCTGCAGGATCGAGTCGAAGTGTTGGCTCGCCGCACCGGCACCGAGCGTCGCCGACAGGCCGAACTGGGTGGGCGAGTGGCAGATGCGCGAGCAGTTGTCGATGTTGTTGTTGCGCAGCGCGACCCGCGCGAACTTCTGCATCAGGAAGATCTCTTCGTTGGTGCAGCGCGACGACGACACGGCGCCGACCGAGCCGCGGCCGTACTTCGCCTGGATGCGCTTCAGCTCGCTCGCCGCGTGCGCGAACGCAGCGTCCCAGCTGACCTCGCGCCACGGCTCGGTGATCGAGCCGCGGATCATCGGCTTCTTCACGCGGTCCGCTGCCCGGTAGTAGTCGAACGCGAAGCGCCCCTTGACGCAGGCGTGCCCGTGGTTGGCCTTGCCTTCCTTCCACGGGATCATGCGCACGATCTCGCCGCCGATCGTCTCGGCGCGGAAGCCGCACCCGACGCCGCAGTAGGCGCAGGTCGTGACGACGGAACGTTCAGGCTTGCGGGGATTGGGCACGGTACACGCCTCCTTCGAACAGGGCCTTCTCGACCAGGCTGTGCGTCGGGCACGCCAGCACGCACGCACCGCACGACACGCACTCGCTGTCCAGGAACGACTCGCCCTGGCTCGCCACGACCTTCGACGCGAAGCCGCGGCCTTCGATCGTCAGCGCGAACGTGCCCTGCGTCTCCTCGCACGCGCGCACGCAGCGGCTGCAGACGATGCACTTGGTCGGGTCGAACACGAAGTACGGGTTGCTGGCGTCGACCGGCGCCTGCAGGTGGTTCTCGCCGGCGCCGTACGGATGGCGATGCACGCCGGTCTGCTGCATCGTCTCGTGCAACTCGCTCCAACCGCCCGGGATGTCGGCGGCGGGGAAGTCGCTGAGGTAGAGCTCCATCACGCCCTTGCGCAGCTCCGCGAGGCGCTTGCTCTGCGTGGTGACGACCATGCCGGCTTCGACCAGCGTCGTGCACGCGGCGGGGAAGCCCTTCCGGCCCTGGATCTCGACCAGGCAGACGCGGCAGCTGCCGAACGCTTCGAGCGTGTCGGTGGCGCAGAGCTTGGGCACCGGACAGCGCGCGAGCGCGGCCGCGGCCATCACGCTGCTGCCGGCGGGGGCGGTGACGTTCTTGCCGTCGACGGTGATGGCGACCGGGGCGCCGTCGCGCGGCGGCGTGCCGAGGTCGATGCCGTCGCGCAGGTTTCGCAGTTCAGACCACATGGGCGGGCTCCTTGCCGGCCGGCAAGCCGAAGTCGCCGGGGAAGTACTGCAACGCCGACAGCACCGGCCACGGGGCCATGCCGCCGAGCGCGCACAGGGATGCGTTCTCCATGACGTCGCAGAGGGCGAGCAGCTGGCGGTGGTTCGCGGTGACGTTCTTCTTCTGGATGATCTGCTCGATCAGTTCGCGGCCGCGCGTGCTGCCGATGCGGCACGGGGTGCACTTGCCGCACGATTCGACGGCGCAGAACTCCATCGCGTAGCGCGCCTGTTCCGCCATGTCGACCGTGTCGTCGAACACCACGATGCCGCCGTGGCCGACCATGCCCTTCTTCGCCGCGAGCGCTTCGTAGTCGAGCGGCAGGTCGAGCAGCGAGCCGTCGAAGTAGGCGCCGAGCGGCCCGCCGACCTGGACCGCGCGAACGGGCCGGCCGCTGCGCGTGCCGCCGCCGTAGTCCTCGATCAACTGGCGCAACGTGACGCCGAACGCCTTCTCGACGAGACCGGCGCGCTTGACGTTGCCGGCGAGTTGGATCGGCAGCGTGCCGCGCGAGCGGCCCATGCCGAAGTCCGCGTAGTACTTGCCGCCCTTGTCGAGGATGATCGGCACCGACGCCAACGACACGACGTTGTTGACGACGGTCGGCTGGCCGAACAGGCCCTTGATCGCGGGCAGCGGCGGCTTGTAGCGGATCATGCCGCGCTTGCCTTCGAGCGACTCGAGCAGCGCGGT
>DDSQ01000057.1 GCA_002343845.1 Planctomycetes bacterium UBA2386
GCTCGGCCGCGAACTCGGCCTGCCGAGTTCGCTCGTCGACCGCCAGCCGTTCCCCGGCCCTGGCCTCGCGGTGCGGTGCCTCGGCGAGGTGACGCGCAGCAAGCTCGAACCGCTGCGCGCCGCCGACGCGATCGTGCGCGAGGAAGTGGAGACGCGCGGCCTGCAGCGCGGGCTCTGGCAGTACTTCGCGGTCTACCTGCCGCAGAAGTCGGTCGGCGTGAAGGGCGACGCGCGCGTCTACGAGGACGTGTGCATGCTGCGCATCGTGTCGAGCCAGGACGCGATGACCGCGGACTGGGAACTGCTGCCGGTCGAGGTGCTCAAGCGCATCAGCAACCGCATCCTCAACGAGGTGAAGGGATTCTCACGCGTTTGCCTCGACATCTCGAGCAAGCCGCCGGCGACGATCGAGTGGGAGTGATGGGACCGCGGCCCGTCGACAACGGGCCGAACGGCTCGCTGCGGTCGGTGGGGCGAGGCGCGGTCAGCGCGCGCTGCGCCCCAAGTTGCCGCCGAACGTGAACACCTGGCCGAGGACCACCGAGACCTGCCAGTCGCGGTCTTCGCCGTCGACGTCGTCCAGCGCCTTGGCGACGTCGAGCCGCAGCACCGCTTCACCGAGCAGCTGCGGGCTGCCGAAGCGCGCGCCGAACCCGGCTGAGCCGAAGCGTCGGCCCAGCTCGGAGTCCTCGCCGATCCAGCCGACGTCGTGGAAGGCGAGCAGGCCGAGGCGCACGGTGGAGACGTCGAGGCCGGTGTCGAAGCGGTGCTCGAGGTTGCAGCGCACGCGCCGGGTGCCGGAGAACAGGCGCGCGCGGTAGCCGCGCAGGCCGTTGTCCTCGCCGAGCGTCAGTTCGCGGCGCGCGCCCTGCGACTCCTCGACGCCGTCGAACACGGCGCTCGCCGCGAGCGTATGGCGCTCGTGCACGAGCGCGAACGCGCGCGCCTGCCCGGTCGCCGTCCAGCCGACGGCGTCGCCGTCCTGGTAGCGGACGGCGCCGCGCGCGCCGACGTTGGTGTAGACGTTGCCGATCGGCTCGGCGGCCATGCCGAGGCCGAGCGCGATCTCGGGCTGCAGGACGCCGTCGGCGGCCGCGGCGTGGCGCCAGCGGCCGCCGGCGCTGAGCGTGATCGACGGGCCGAGCACGAGGTCCTGGACGTAGTCGAGTGTGTCGAGGCCTTCGACCTTGCGGAAGCCGTGGATCCACTGCCACGAGACCGTCGGCCCGAAGAACACGCTCCAGTGGTCCTCGGCGGCGTCGAAGTCGGCGGCCTGCGGGCCCGTTGCTGCGTCGTAGGTGACGTCTTCGCCGTCGATCGTGAAGCCGAGGAAGCGGCGGGCTTCGCGCGGGCCGTCGCCCCAGGCCATGTCGGCGGCGAAGACGCTGCGCCGGTAGGGCACTTCGGCGATCGACTCACCACCGCGGAAGTACTCGAAGGCGGCTTCCTCGTGCGCGAACGCGGCGCCGTACGAGCGCGGGTCGACGAGGAACTTGAACGGACGCCGTACGTCGACGCCGATCGAGTCGCCGTCGTCGGTGCGCGACAGCCGCAGGGTGGCGGTGTGGAGGGTGTCGAGAACGTGCAGGTCGCTGTACGCGAAGGCGCCCCGGTACTCGCCGTCGGAAGACTCGGCGAACGAGCCGGCGATGCGATCGCCGAGGCCGAGGAAGTTGCTCTCGCCGAGCGAGCCGCGGAAGCCGCTGACGCCGCCGACGTACGAGCCGCCGAAGCCGAAGTTGAGCGTCAGGCGGTCGCGCGTGACGACCTCCAGGTCGACCTCGCCGGGCGTGCCGGTGGCGACGAGCTTCGCCTCGACGACGGCGAACAGGCCGAGCGCGCGCAGGTTGCGTTCCAGCTCGGCCGCCATCCCGGCGTCGACGTGGTCGCCGGGCCGGAACCACGATTCGCGCCGCACGGTCTCCTCGCGGGTGCGCACGTGCAGCGCGTTGACGGCCTTCGTCAGCAGGCGGGCGTCCTCGCGCGCGAACACGTCCTCGGTGCGCACGCGCACGTAGCGCAGCCGGCCGGCGGTCGGCGCCTCCTGCGCGTGCGCGGCCACGGCGAGTGCGAGCGCGGCGAACAGGGTCGTCGCGCCGGCGAAGGGGGAAGGAGCGGGCAGGGGAGTGCAACGGCCCGTGGCCGCGGGCAGAGATTGCACGGCTGCGATCGCCCATGCCAGCCGAGATCGACGGGACGCTCGGAACGGAGCTGCGGACGCGCGTTCGTCGCTGCCTCGAACACCACGTGGCGTGGCGACCGACGCGCAGCGTGGCGGCGCGTCTCCTGCTGGGAGCCGATGCGGGGCGGCTGGCCCCGCTCGGCGCGAGCGCCATGTGCACCTGTTGGGATCCCGATGCGGCGCTCGACCGCGTGGCGGTGCGGCACCGATCGCCGCGTCACTTGGCCTTGGCGTCGCTGCCGGCGGGCCGCGCCTTGCCGAGCTGTTCCTCGAGCGCCTTCACGCGCCGCTCGAGCGCGGGCAGGCGATCGTCGACCGCGGCACCAGGCATGCCCATGGCTTCCATGCTGCCCGGCAGGTCGCACTTGCGGAGCAAGCGGATCGCCTGGGCGACCTGGTCTTGCATGCCGGAGATGAGCATCGTCTTGGCGCCGCCGACGTTGCCGATCGTCATCGTGCTGCCGCCGTGCGGCGCGCCCATGCTGGCGAAGAACGGCCGCAGCGCGTTGCTCGCGATCGTCGCGTTGATGTGCTCGAGCGGCACCACGGTGGTGACCGCGAGCTTGAGGTTGGGCCGCGCCAGCACGTCGTCGGGCGAACGTTCCAGCGCCCGCGTCAGCACTTCGCGGTTGCGGGCTCCGTTCAGGGCGATCACCTCGCGCAGATCCCCGCGGTCGTCGAGCCAGGTCAACGCCAGCCCGCTGCGATACAGCGCGTTGGCGAGGAACTCCTCACAGCCGGCGGCATCGACCGAGATGCCCTTCTGCAGCCTGAGGGTCGCTGCGCTGGGGCCGCTCTGCAGCTCCTGCGGCGAGCACAGGATGTTGCAGTCGAGGTAGGCCGCGCAGCGATCGATCAGCGACTCCAGCGTGACATCGCCGGCGGCGACCACGAACGGCTCCTTGGGCGGGGCCTTGGCCGGCTGTTGGCTTACGCACGCTGGGGTGGTGGCGAGAAGGGACAGCAGGGCGAGTGTGGTCTTCATCGAGTTCCTGAGGCGGGCTCGGACGGGCCGTGCATTTCGTTCTTCCCTGGTGGGATCCGCGCCAAGGCAGGCGACCCATCCGCGGTGGTTCAACGCGGGCGAGCTTGCGCGCAGGAACTCGAGCTGCCCATGATGCAGGCGCATGAAGAACCTCCTCCGCGTCGCGGCTCTCGTTTCCGTGTCCCTGCTGACTGGCTGCGCTTCCTCGAAGGAAGCCGCCGCCCCGGCGGCCCTGAACACCAAGTGCCTGGTCTCGGGCGAAGCGCTCGACGGCAGCGGCCCGACCGCCGACTGGAACGGCGGCAAGGTCGAGTTCTGCTGCAAGGACTGCCTCGCCAAGTGGAACGGCATGGACGCCGCCGCCAAGAAGGCTGCGTTCGACAAGAACAAGGGCTGAGCCGCGGCCGACCTCAAGGTCGCTTCGCGCACGCCCTACGTCGTCGATGGGCAACCGTGCACCCATGCCTGGTGCGCATGCGGCCACAGCACGAAGCAGCCCTACTGCGACGGCTCGCACGCCGGCACGGGCCTCGTGCCGGAGATCACCAGGGTCGAGCAGGCGGGCAAGGTGGCGTGGTGCGGGTGCAAGCACACCTGCAAGGCGCCGTTCTGCGACGGCTCGCTCAGCAAGCTGCCGAAGTGAGCTGCCAGGCCAAGCGCGGCAAGCCCCGGCGGCGCAGGCGCTGACGCCCGCAGCGGGCGCGGCGCATCGGGGCGACGGCCGGACTCAGTCGCCGAGCCGCAGGCGCAGCGCGCGGCTCAGCACGGGCCCGGCCGCGGTCCAGGTGCCAGCCTGCACGTAGCCCACGAGTCCGCGCAGCGCGGGGGTCGGCGGCACCGCGAGGAGCTGGCGGCACGCGCCGGACGGTCCAGGCAGTGTCCACAGCACGCCGAGCGTACCGTCGACGAGCAGCGAGCAGTTGCCGACCGGCCACGAGCCCGAGTAGAGCGCGAGCAGCATTGCGGCGAACGAAGTGGGGTCGACGCGCGTGTACAGCTCCCAGGTCGCGCCGACGGCGGGCCGCTGCTCGATCTGCAGCGGGAGCCCGTTGGCGCACCCACCCCCGAGGTCCTCGACCCGCGAAGGTGTCGGTCCGAGTACGTGCAGCTGGGATCCCTGCGCCGGGTCGACGACGCCGCGGAACAGCAGCCGTGCCCGGCACGCATCGAGCACCATCGCGCCGGCGTAGTCGGCGCGCAGCGGGACCGGCGGCGCCTGTGGCAACCAGGCGCTGCCTGTCCACTCGTGTTCCGTCGTCACTCCATTGGCCGAGCTGTAGGCGAACACGCGGTTGCGCGTGGGGTCGAAGGCGCCATACCGCACGAACTGCGGCCCCAGGGGCCCGGAGACTCGCCGCCAGATGCCGTTCCACTCCCACGTGGTCGCGCCCGCGACGAGCAGCACGGCGACCGCGCGCACCGGGTCCCAAACCAGGAGCGTGCCGATCGGCGGCTGCGTGCCCGGCGCCGGACTCCAGTTGCTGCCATTCCACAGCCACGACCCACCGGTGGTGACGAGCATCACCACCTGGCGGACCGGATCGTACGCGATCGGCACTTGCCCTCCGGACGGTGTCGCGGGTGGCGAGGCCGCCGGCGCTCGCTGCAACCACGTCGAGCCGTTCCAGGTCCAGGTCTCGCCCCCGGTGGCACCGCCGAACAGGACCACTTCGCCGCGCGCCTCGTCGAACGCCATGGCGCCTTGGAACGGCCCCGCCCCAGGGTGCTGCCGCCAGGCGCCGTTCCACAGCCACGTCGACGCCGACCACAGGTCGCCGTGCACGGCGACCAACTCACAGCGCGCCGCGTCGTAGGCCGCCGCCTTGATCTGGCCGGTGAGTTCGAGGTGCACGGACTCCGGGACGCGCTGCCAGCCGTTCCCCGCGAGGCGCCAGGTCTCCGCCGTGGTGTGGCTCGGGAAGCCCGTGCTCGTGCCACCGACCACGAGCAGGGTCTGGCCGTCGTAGACCGGCGGCGTGCTGCCCGGCAGCAGCGCCGACCCGCTGCTGATCGGCAGCCAGCCCACGCCGTCGAACGCCCACACGGCTCCGGTCCTGTCGCGCACGACGACGCGTTGGGAAGCGAAGTCGAAGGCGCCGCTGGCGGAGCCCGCGGCGGGTCCGATCGCATTGACCGACGTCCAGGCGAGTCCGTCCCATTCCCAGGTGTCGGCCAACAGAGTGCCGCCGACGCCGCCGAACAGCACGCTGCGTTGTCGCACTGGATCGTAGGCGATCGCCGCGCCAGCGCGCGCCGACGGGCGTACGGCGACGTTCACCAGTTGCCAACTGCCTTGCCGGAACACGTAGGTCTCGTCGTGATAGACCGTGACCGGGAACGTCGTGCCTTGCACGTGCTGGCCGCCGAACACGACCAACTCGTCGCGCGCAGCGTCGTGCACCAGAGCGCGCCCGGAAACGACCAGAAGCGGTATCGGGCTCGGCACGGCAAAGAACGGTGCTGCCGTCGTCCCGGCGACCGTCCAGAGTGCCGACTTGCCGTCGAAGGCGAACAGGCGATCGTGCACCGCGTCGTACTGCAGCGATGTGCCGAGCATCGGCAAGACCACTGACGGCAGCACCGGCACCCAATCGAACCCGTTCCACGACACGAGGTCGCACGTCTGGGTGCCGAACAGCGGCGCGACGAAGGCGAGCCCGCGCAGCATCACCGGCCGCGCCCGTCCGCAGTCGTACGTGGCCGGGCCGACGGCCATCAACGTGTCGACCGGCGTGGCTGTCACCGCCTGGGCTGCGAGTTGGCCGGCGCAGGCCGCGACCAACACAGAGACGCACCAAGCACGGGAGTAGCGCATCGACATGCACCGGGCTCCGGCACAGAGTGGCTCGGAGCGAGGGGGATCGTAGCACGGTTGTCTTCGACCGCTGCCGGTCGTCCGCACGCTGCGCGACGGCGCAGATGCCGGCGAACCCGAGTCGTGGTGCGTGCGCCGCATACCTTGCGGTGCGAGGCAGTCGAGGTTCGGCGTGGCGATCTTCCGCTGGCCGAAGCCTCGAGGTCGCCGTAGCCGAGGTCGTCGGCGAGCACGAACCCCACGCTCGGGCGCGCTTCCTGGTGTGGTCTGGGCCGGGACGAGCGCGACGACGAACGTGAGCGGCACCGCGGCGATGGCATCGACCATGCGAGGCCCGCCTGGCCCGCGGTCTCGGCGCGCGACGGCCCAGGTGCAGGCGACGATGCCAGCAGCCGATCGAGGGCGCCATGCGTTGGCCGATCCGGACGCTCGTTCCGTTCCCTGCCGCGGATCCCGGGCGCGAACGCGCCACCGGGCAGCCTGCGGACCGGAACGTCTGGAAGGCGTCGATGCTGCGCCATGCCGCGACCACGGGGCCGTGGCTGCACGACGGGTCGGTCGCGCCGCTCGAGGACGCCGTGCGACGGATGGGGCGGCACGAACTCGGCAAGGAACTGCACGGCACGTCGGTCGCGGCGATGGCCGCGTTCCTGCGCGCCGTCGCGGATTCGGAGAACCCACCGAACGAAGCCACCGCCAACCTGCAACCCGGAGTTCGTCATGGACGGTGAGTCGGTTCCAACGGCTGTTTCCCTTCCTTCGGGCGCGCCCGACCCTGCGGTGCGCCCTCCTACGCCGGCGCCGCCGCGCCGACGGCGGCTCGGTCTGTGGGCGGGCGGCGTCGCAGCATTGCTGCTCGGTGCCGGCGGACTCGTCACGCCGAAGCTCCTGTGCCGGAGCTTGAACGCCAACGAGAGTGCGGCGATCGCGGCGCTGAAGAACATCAGCAGCGCCCAATCGCAGCTACAGGCCATGGGATTCGTCGACGAGAACGAGAACGGCGTTGGCGAGTACGGCTTCTTCGCCGAGTTGGCCGGCGTGGTGACGGCGCGTGGCAGCCATCGCAAGTGTTCGCCACCGGTTTTGGGGCAACGCTTCGCCAAGGTCGTGAACGGCCGCGTGCATGCCGGCGGCTACGTGTTCCAGATGTTCTTGCGCGGACCCGACGGCGCATGGGTCGGCGAAGCGGCGAACGGTGGCGCCGCGGGGGTTCCGGTGGACGCCGAGCACGCCGAGACCGAGTGGATGTGCTACGCGTGGCCGGAGGAGCAGGGTTGCAGTGGCAAGCGTGCGTTCCTGGTCACGAGCGCCGGCGATACCTTCGCATGCATACTGCAGACACGGGTCTACGGCGGCGAGGCCGGGCCCGAACCCGGGGTCGCGGGCTGGACGACGCGCGACGGCAAGCCAGTGATCGCTGCGAACACGACCGACGCGATCGGCAACATGTGGGCCATCATCTGATAGCGATCCCTGCGGCCGCGTGACGGCCGCGCGACGATCTGCTGCCTGGTCTCGCAGCCGCGGCGGCGAAGGCGAAGCCCGTGGCTCCACCCGACGCGGCTCGGCGTCGTTCTCGACGCCGACGTCGCGCATCCGACCCAGGTCTCGCTGCCGGCCAGCGAACTACTCGATCGCCAGCACGATGCGGTTGGTCGGCACGGCGTCGTCCGGTGTCCGCATCGAGTAGCGCACGAAGTCGCAGGAGAGCAGCAGGCGGCGCGTGCCGCGGGCGTCGGTGAGGATCCGCGCGCCGCCGAACGCCCAGTCGGGACCCTCGCGGAGGGCGACGGTCGTGCCCGTCACACCCGGGGGGATCGGCACGTCGACGAACGTGCCAGGACCGACGACGGCGTCGTGCCTGGTCGCGCCATACGTGGCCCACGGCACACTCGAGTACGACAGACCGGGCGCAACGAGCGTGGTGACCTCGTGCAGCGGGCCAATCGCGACAGTTCCCATGAACCAGACCTTGCTCGATTGCATCGGCACGTTGCAGGTCAGTTGGATCGTGTTGGCACCATCCGGGAAGGCGACTGCGTGCACGGTCGGCGTCACGGGCTTCGCTGGCGAAAGCCGCAGCGCGGGATCGCCGTAGTAGACGAGCGACGTCCACTCGCGCCGCATCGCGAGATCGTACTTCTGGAACGGGATCACGGACTCGAACGGTCCGCGGGTGCGGATCAGCAGATCGAAGTAGTTCTTGCCCTGCCGGAACGACTCGCCGATCGACAGCGGTCCATTCGTGAGCGGCTGCATGCCGAGCGCCGCCTGCAACATTTGCCGCAACGGGAACTCCTCGGTGTCGGGGAAGCCCGCGCGGGTGTTGCCGACGTAGCCGAGCGCACCCTGCTCGAAGAACGTGTGCACGATCGAGTTCTTGAACACCACTTCGTAGTCCAGGCCAGCGGAGTCACACCCCGCTCCGACGATCAGTGGCGCGCCGGCGAGGAACGGCACCGCCGTGCCGGGTTTGCCTTCCGCCGAGTGCCCGCTCGGCACGAGCATGTCCACCTGCAGCTTGCCTTCGACTCGGTGGATCCGGAACTGCCATCCGTCAGGCCCCGAGTGATGCGCGAACACGATCAGGGAACTCGTTGGCAGCGACGGCAGCACGCGGTCGAGCTCACCGTCCTCGCGCAGGTGCAACCGTGTGGTGTGTCCCGCGTGCTCGACATCGGCGGCGACGCCGCGCATGAAGGCCTCGAACGACGGGAAGATCATCGGGCTTCTGAGCTCGATCTCGTCGTTCGGCCAGGCCGGGTAGATCAGGGTTGCCGACGGCGCCTGGTCTCGCGGCCAATACCGGTAGGTCGCGAGCCGCGCAGCGAGCGCCGTCGCCTGTACCGGTTCCGACGCGATGAACCGGCCAACGGCGATGTCGAGATGACCGTCCTGATCGGGGTCGCCGTAGAGGTTGTCCGACGCCAGCTCCTGTTCGTGCATGATCGACCGGGCGTAGACCGGGTCCTTCACGTAGTCGAACGGAACCTCGCGGTGGTCGCCCGCGATCAGCAGGGATCGCGGCAGCACTCCCGCCTCGCCGTAGACGCGGCTCAGCGCCGCTGCAATCGTCTCGGCCGCCGGGGCGATGCGCACCGCGCGCTGGGTGCGCATGCCGTCGAAGAACTTGGTGGTGCCGATCGCGCCGATCAGGCGCAGCGAAATCGACCAGTCGCGGTCGCCGATGCGGCGCACGTCGCCGATTGCCACGGTCTCGGTGGCGGCGTCGAGTTTGCCGTCGCCGTTCAGGTCGAGGATCGGATCGCCCCACCTCGGCGTGAGCCCAGACAGGCCCGGCCCCGTGCCGACCTGCGGTACCGCGACGAGCGTCTCGCCGCTGCCACCGACGGGGCCGAAACTGCCGAGCAGCCAGTTCTTGGCCTTGTGTGCCGCCAGTTCGTCGGGCGGAGATCGGGGCTTCAGCGCGGCGTAGTCGATCTCGACTTCTTGGTCGAGGACGTGGAGCACGCCGCCGTGCGCTGCCGCCAAGGCCGCGGCCCCGAGCGGAGTGCCCGACGCGAGCGATCGCGAGGCGCCGATGTTGGCCACGGCGACGTAGGGCTCCGCGTGGTCGCGCAGGAACCCGAGCCGGAGTGGGAACGAGTCGATCGCGACGACCTCGATGCCGCGGGGCAGCACGGCTTCGAGCCGTTGCGCGGCTCGGTAGGCTCGCCGAACGCCGAGCCGTTCGGCCTGACCGACGAGGTCGCGATCGGCGATCAGCAGTGGCAATCGCCGCCGGCACGCCTCGACCGCGGCTTCGAGCTGGTCGCCGCGATGCATGGACGCCACGACGACCTCGTCGCCAGGCAGGTAGAGCTCGTGCGGCTCGCGGATCGACTGGACCGTGCGCTCGCCGAGCCCCCCTGGTGCCTCGCCGACGACGACGAGAGCGACCTCGGGAAGGCGCCGCAACAAGTCGTTCTGGATCGGCTTCAGCTCGGCTTCGACGAGCATGCACACGGGCAGACCCACGAGTGCGCTGGCGGAGAGACCCTGCGCGAACCGACGGGTGTCGAGGATCGGGTCGCCGCTGGCGCGCACCATCACGATGCGCTGGGGGGTGGGCTTCGCGGGCAGCTCCGGCCGGTCTTGCGGCACGGCGATGAGAACCGTCGAAAGGGCGAGCAGCATGCTCGTTCGAGCATACGCCGACCCTTGTCACGCCCGACGTACGCACGGGTGTTGGTGTTCGCAGCCCACGCCGAAACGTGGAGCGAACTGCGGCTGCCGTGCGGCCATTGGTCGAAGCGCGGTCACGAACTCGTGGCGACCGCGGTGCGTGAGGATCTGGCGCGGCGGGGCTGGTGACCCATTCCAGGGGAGTGCATCCCCGCCCATGGTGGTGGCACTCGTTGCCGGCCGATTCCGCCATGCGTTGCGCGTATTCCTGTCCATTCGGCGGTCCGTTTCGGACTCGTGGGGGCAACCCGATCCCACAGGAGCCCGACCGTGATCCACCGCACTCCCCACTTCCTGCTCGCCGCTGCGTTCGCCGCCGCGACCGCCTCGGCCCAGTTCAACTTCGGCACCCACGACCTGCGCCTCGACGTCGGAGCCCCCGGCGAGTGGAACGACCAGGACGTGCTGAACCCGGTGGTGCTCGACACCGAGGTCTTCAGCGGCTTCCCGAAGACGATGTACTACTGCGGGCACGGCGGTCCATTCACGCCCGGCCCCGAGCGCTGGATCGTCGGCGCCGCGAGGTCCGTCGACGGCGTCGCCTGGGAGCGTTACCCGGTTGCGTTGCTCGGCCAGGGTCCGCCCGGAACGTGGGACGACACCGGCCGCATCCACTTCTCGATCGTCGAGCACCCGGGAGCCGGACCGGCGCGCTTCCGGATGTACTACTCCTGCTCGGACGGCCCCGACACTTCGCCGGGAACGTTGACGCAGATCGGCCTCGCGTTATCGCCCGACGGCCTGACGTTCACCAAGCTCGGTCCGATGCCGGTGCTGCCCGTGGGCCCGCCAGGCGCATGGGACGACGCGGCGGTGTTCGCCTGTTGCGTGCTGCCGCCGTTCGAGACCGGCTTGCCGGTGTGGAGGATGTACTACACCGGGTTCTCCGCTCGCCCCGGCGTCCCGGGAGCGACCGCGGGGATCGGCGTCGCGACGTCGTTCGACGGCGCGGTCTGGGTCAAGTCGCCAGCACCGATCGCCGACCTCTCGGGCGGCGACCTCTCCGGCGGCTACCTCTACCGGCCGTACGTGCGACTGCTCGAGGGCAAGTACCGCATGTGGGTGACGAAGGTGCTGTCGTCGGGCGTGGCCTCGCCGATCCGCTCGGTGCACTACTACACCTCGGTCGACGGTCTCACGGGATGGAGCGGCCCCGACCAGCCGCACGGCGTGCTGCGGTTCTGCCACGAAGCGTTCCCGCAGTGGGACAGCGCCGCGAACGAACTGCGTCTCTGGTTCGTCGAGCAGGGCGGCGGCGGCATCCACCCGGTCTACGGCGTGCCCTACGACCACATCCGGGTCGCTGCGGCGCCGATCCACCGCGACCACCCCGACGAGCCGTACTTCGTGACGGGCACGGGCTGGTACCGAACGGGGCCGCTGACCTTCGCGGTGTCCGATCCACGATCTCCTGGCGGGATCGGCCTGCTCGCCGTCGACCTCGCGTTCGACTCGCCGACGGTCAGCTTGCCCACGCCGTACGGCGTGTTGGCGCTGCAGATCCCCGAGATCATCCAGAGCACCGTGCTCGGCGCGTACGGGACCGGCCAGTTCCTGATCGCCGCCTACAACAACCCGGTGTTCCTCGGCATGGTCGTCAACTTCCAGGGCGCGGTGTACGACCCGGCGCGCCCCGACGACTACCTGACGAACCCGGCGCGGGTGCCGTTGATCCCCTGATCGGCGATCCCGAGCCATCCGCGCGACGGAGCACCTATCATGGACTCGATGGCGGCCCCGCGTGACAGCTCGGTAGCCCTGCTGGCCCGCATCCAAGGCGGCGATCCGGAGGCTTGGAACGAGCTCTACCTGCGGTACCGGGATCGGCTGCTGTTCACGATCCGCTGCCGCCTGGGCCCGGCACTGCGCGCGCGCCTGCAGAGCGAGGACGTGCTGCACAGCGTGGTGCGCGAGGCGCTCGACGACCTCGTGCGCTTCCAGCCGCAGGACGACCAGGCGCTCGGCCGTTACCTGCACGTCTGCGTGCTGAACAAGATCAAGAAGAAGGGCAACTACTTCGCGGCGCAGCGCCGCGCTGGCGACGTCGCGCTGACGGAGTCGTTGTTGGCGAGGCTGCCGAGCGTCGGCCCGGACCGCTACCTCGACCACGAACGCTACGACGCGATGGAGCGCGCGCTGCACGCGCTGCCCGAGCCGATGCGCGAGGTCGTGCTGCTGCGCAGCGTGCAGGGCATGTCCAATCAGGAGGCGGCGGCGGCGATCGGCAAGTCGGTCGACGCGACGGCGAAGCTGTACCAGCGGGCGGTGGCGCGCATGGCGGTCGCGGTGGGGGCCCGCCCGTGACGGCGCCGGATCCGGAACGGCTCGCGGACCTGGTCGAGCAGTTCCTCGACCGGCGCGGGCGCGGCGAGGCAGTGTCGCCGGAGCAGTTCGCCGCCGGTCATGCCGAGGCCGGGCCCGACTTGCTGGCGGCGGTGCGGGCGAGCCTCGAAGTGATGGCGACCCTCACTGACGGTGAGGAACCGCCTCCCGAACGCATCGGCGGTTGGCGCGTGGTGCGCGAAATCGGCCGCGGCGGCATGGGCATCGTCTACGAGGTCGAACGCGACGGCCGGCGCTGCGCGTTGAAGCGCATGGCGCTCGCGGCGCTGCTGCAACCGCGCGCGCTGCAGCGGTTCCATCGCGAAGCGCAGGTGCTGCAGCGACTCCGCCATCCGGGCATCGTCGGCGTGCACGAAGCGGGTACTGCCGACGGCGTGCCGTTCCTGGTGATGGACCTGATCGAGGGCCAGCCGTTGGTCACCACGTCCCCGCCGATGCCGTGGCGGCGCGCCGTCGTGATGATCCGCGACGTGGCGCGCGCGGTTGGCGCAGCCCACACCGCGGGCCTCGTGCACCGCGACCTGAAGCCGCAGAACGTGCTGGTGCGGCCCGACGGCACGCCGGTCGTGGTCGACTTCGGACTCGTCCACGACGCCACCGACGCGACGCTGACCGGCACGGGCGACCTGCTCGGCACGCCGCGGTACCTGGCCCCCGAACAGGTCGACGGTGGGCACGCCGACGCCCGCACCGACGTGTACGCGCTCGGCTTGATCCTGGTCGAACTGCTGGCCGGTGCGCCAGCACGGCGCGGACACGACCGCTCCTCCCTGCTGCGCGAAGCAGCGCACGGACTGGCGACGGATGCCGTGCCGCGGGTGCCGGGCGCCCCGCGCAACCTGGTGCGACTGCTGCGTGCGGCGACGGCACGACGGCCGCAGCATCGCCCCGCCGACGGCAACGCGTTGGCGGCCGATCTCGACGCCGTGCTCGACGGTACCAGCATCGCCGCGAGACCACCGGGTCCGTGGTGGCGCGTCGTCGACCTGTTTCGCGACCGCCCGCGCCTTGCCGGTGCGGCACTGACCACCCTGATGGTCGCTGGCATCGCCGCGGCCTGGACCTGGCAGGTGGCCCGGGACGCGAACGCCGAACGTCGGTTGCGGGCTGCGAGCCTGGATGCAGTCGCCGCGTGGTATGCGGGCGACGCCAGTTCGGCGGTGGCCGCCAGCGAACTCGCGCTCGCCGCCGCGCCCCGCCACGCGGTCGCGTTGGCTGTCGCGTGCCTCGTGACGCCAGACGCAGTCGACGATCGCCGAGCACCGGATCCGTGGCGCGACGCGCTGGTCGCCCGCGCCGACCAGGACTGGGCGGCTGCCGCACGGGCGTTGCGCCAGTTGGCGATCGCCACCCCGGACTGCCCGCTGGCGCGGCTGCTGCTCGCGGAGGCCGAGGAGAAGCTGGGCCGCATGGCCGAAGCGGACGCCGAGTTGGCGTTCGCGGCGAGCCTGCTGCCCGGCTCGGTCGCCGTGGCCTCGGCGCTGGGTTCGCTCCGCGACCGGCGCGGCGATCCGCGCGGTGCCGCGTCCGAACACCGGCGTGCCATGGCGCTGGCGCCGGACTCGTTCCCGGTGCGCCTGCGCCTCGCACGCTCGCTCGAACGCTTCGACGCCGAAGCGGCGCTGGCCGAAGTCGAGGCGGCGACGCCGCTGGTGCCGGCCGGCGACCAGACGGCCGGCTCGGCGCTGGCCAACCTGCACGGAGCGCTGCTCGACCGGCTTGGCCGCCCGAGCGAGGCCCTGCCGATCTTCGAAGCGCTCGCTGCGCAACATCCCCAGGACGCGCGCTACGCGTTCAACGTCGCCTACGCGCTCGATCGGCTGCTGCGCGTGCGCGAGGCGAAGCCGTGGTACGAGCGCACGCTGCAGCTCGACCAGAACAACGTGTCCGCGATGCTGTGCCTCGCCTGGCTGCACGCGACGGCGACCGAGCCCGAACTGCAGGACGTCGCGCGCGGCGAACGACTGCTGCTGCAGGCGTTGGCCCGCGACACCGGCAAGACCGCTGCGGTGCTGCAGATGGTGCGCGAGTTCGGCCTGCGCACCGGCCGGATCGAGGCGTTGGTCGCGGCGTTGCAAGACCTGGCGAAGCGCGACAGCCTGCCAGCACCGCAGCGAGCGACGCTCGAGCACACCGCGAACTACCTGCGGAACGGGGCGCCACCGAGCGGTCGCTGACGCGCGGGGCCGCTGGCCGTTGCGACACTACGAGGCTCGTGCCGGTCGAAGTGCCGCCAAGGTCGGCTCAGCACTGGCCGCTTTCTCGACTCGGCGGCTGGAACTCCGCTACACGGCCCGGCCGCTGCACACTCTCGAATCCTCGCGACCGCGATCGTCTGCTGCGTTTCGGAACGGGGAACCCCGAACCGTGCACCGCGGTGTCGCGACGTCCTCTGCAACGCTTTGACGCTCGGGCTCGGGGTTTCGGGGAACGAGGTGCGCACCTTCCTCGGTGCGGAGATGCAGCGGCGTTGGCGCAGTGTCGGGAGCTGCGGACCGGGCGGTGGGTTCCAGGGTGGTCCGGGACGCCGTTCGTTGTTCCTACGCGCTCAAGTCCGGGGTCGGATTGCGACGAGGATCTCCAGCGTGCAGGCATCATCCGCGTCGGTAGAGGCCCAGGGCCGGCACCCGGGCAGCGGCGAGCGCGGGGTTGAGCCCGACCTCCGCGAGGTGCTGATGGCCCGACGCGATGCGACCGCGACCCCGGCATCGGTTGCGGCACTCACGCCGGCCGGCGGCGCCACCGACGCCGCGCGCCCCGCGACCACGATCGTGGTGCTGACCTGGAACGGAACCGCCGACACGGTGGCCTGCCTGCGCTCCGTGTGCCCGCAGCTCGGCACCGAGGACCGCATCCTGGTCGTCGACAACGGCTCGACCGACGACGTCGAAGCCGCGATCTTGCCCATCGACCCGCGCATCGAGTTCGTGTCGAACGGACGCAACCTCGGCTTCGCCGGCGGCAACAACGTCGGCCTGCGGTCGGCACTCGCCGGCAACGCGGAGTGGGTCTTCGTGCTCAACAACGACACGGTGCTCGATCCCGGCACGCTCGATGCGTTGGTGCGCGGCGCGGAGGCGCTGCGGCGATCCTGCCCGGCGATCGCGGTCGTGCAGCCCGTGCTGGTGCGCGCGACGGCGCCCGACGTGATCGACTCCTGCGGGCAACAGCTGGGGCGGCTGCCCTCGGCACAGGACCTCGCGGCCGGCCGACCGGTCGCCTCGTTGCCGAACGAACCCGTCGAGATCTTCGGCACCTGTGGCGCGGCGACGCTGGTGCACCGGGAGGCCCTGCGCGCCGCGGGCCTGTTCGACGAGGCACTGTTCGTCTTGTTCGAGGACACCGACCTCGCGTTCCGACTGCGTGCGAGTGGACACCGCGCCGCGCTGTTGCCGGCGGTGCGGGTTCGTCACCGACGGGGTGTGTCGGCAGGGACTCGCCGTGGCAGTGCCGCCCGGCTGCGCACGTTCTGGGTCCAACGCAACCTCGTGACGCTGGCCCTGCGGTGGTGGCCCGTCGGTGCGCTGCTGTGCGCTGCCCCCGTGCTGGCGTGGCGGGCGCTCCAGGCCCTGCTGCTGCGCCGCGGTCCGTGTCTGCCCCTGTGGTCGCAGAGCCTGAGCGAGCGGCGCCAATCGCGCCGTCGGCTGCGCGCGGCTGATGGCGATGCCTGGTTCGGCGCCGCCTTCCGCGAGTTGGGCTCGCGACGCTGAACGCGCGAGCCAACCCCTGACCTGGCGCTGGCCCACCGTGGTCAGGAGCGCGCGATCAGCACGATCTCTTCGCCCGACTGCGGGCGGCGGCACAAACCGACGAACGCGCGCAGCTGCAGCAGCCGGGCCGCGACGCTGTCGACTGCCGAACCGCGATCGCCCCAGTTCCAGCGCCCGGTCCGGCGGATGCTTCGGCTGGCGACGAACTGCGGCCCGCCCGCCCGAACGGTGGTCCGCACCGTCGACTCGACGAAGCCCGCCGCTTGCACGGTGGCTCGCAGCGACGCGCACGTGTAGAGGCGCAGGTGGCGTGGGGGATCGAGCGCCAGCCAATGACGACCGAAGCGCGCATGGCCGAAGCTGGCGATGTTCGGGGTGACCAGCACCAGCCGCCCACCGGGAACGAGCAGCTTCCGGCAGGCCATCAGCACCTCGATCGGGTCGTCGACGTGCTCGATCACGTGGCAGAGGCCGATCGCGTCGAAGCTCGCGGGGGGAGCTTCGAGTTGCTGCACCGTTCCGCACTGCACCGGCAGGCCACGGCGCTGCGCCGCTTGCACCGCGGCCGGATCGGCATCGACCCCTTGCACCTGCCAGCCGAGGTCTCGCATCGCCGCGAGGTGATCGCCACTGCCGCAGCCGATCTCGAGGAAACGGCCGCCCGGCACGGGGTCGAGGTAGAAGGCCTCGAGATCGACGCGCGAAGCGAGATCGGGGTGCAGCGTCAGCAGCTTGCCGAGCCAGCGGCGCACCGTGCTGCACTCGCTGCGCCGATGCCGATACCGCCCCGCGAGGTAGCCGGTGCGCAGCCAGCGGAACAGGCGATCGTCCCAACGCAGCGGTGGTGCCGCGGCGGGCCCGTTCGAGTGCGTGTAGTAGTTGGTGTACGCCTCGCCCAGGTCCTCGAGAACGGGCCGCGGATCCAGCCAGGCAGTGCCGCAGTTGGCTGCCGCGCAGCCGCGGATCGACCACCGGCCAGTCGCGTCGAACAGGGCATCGACCAGATCGGCGTGGAGCGGGGCGCCGGGGCCGCGGCAGACCGGACAGGTCGGCGCTGGCGTGGTCCGGATCGAGTGGCGTTCCACGGCAACCGCTCTGGGCATGGACGAATCAGAGCAGGGCCCGCGCGTGGAATCACTCCAGTAGGGGCCGGGTTTTCCCGATGACATCGCAGCCATGCGTGGGACTGCGCTGCGAACGGACGGAGACCTGGCCGGCCGCACCTCGCGCGGTGCCGTGGTCACTCTGGCCGGCGAGCTCGGCGTCAAGTTGCTCGCGATGGCGGTCACCGTGCTGGTCGCGATCCGGCTCGATGCCAACGCGTATGGCATCGTGCTGATGGCGATCGCGGCGCAGGGACTCGCCGATGTGCTCACCAATCCGATGCTGGCGACGGTTCTCGTGCGCGAGCCTCGGTTGCTCAGCCGACGCGTGGACATCGCCTGGACGATCGCCGTGGCGCGCGGCGCGCTGCTGACGACGGCGTTCTGGTACCTGGCTCCTTCGATCACGGCGTGGCTCGGGGCGGTCGAGGTGCTGACCGACTACCTGCGCCTGCTCGCCTTCGCCTTCGCGCTGACCGGACTCGTCAATCTGCATGCGGTGCAGCTGCGCCGCGAGCTGCGCTTCCTGCCGGCGTTCCTGCTCGAGAGCGTGTCGCCGCTGACCACCAGCGCGTTCGCTCTCGCGGCCTTGTTGTTCTCACCCGAACCGATCTGGCTGATCGTGGCGCACCTCGCCGGGCCGCTGGTCGGCGCGCTGTCGTCGCTGCTGCTGATCGCCCCGCGCCCGCGGTTGGTGTTCGCCCCGGCCGAGAGCATCGCGCTGCTGAGCGGTGCTGCACCGCTGCTGCTGAACGGCGTGCTCGGCTACCTGTTGTTGGCCGGTGATGCGATCTTCGTCGGCTACCTCGCCGGCGCGACGGCACTCGGCATCTACGGCATCGGCCAGCGCTGGTCGCAGTTGCCGATGAAGATGGTCGCCCAGGGCCTGCAGAGCGTCTTGATGCCGGTCTACGCGGTGATGCGCGACGACCCGGCGCGAACTCGGAACCTGGTCACGTCGGCGCTGGGCACGATGATGGCGGTCATCGGCCTGTTGGCGGGCCTGATGCTGGCGTTCGCCGGCGACTTCTTCCGGCTGCTCGGCGGCGGCGGGTGGAGCGGTGCGGGTGCTGTCGCCGGCGCGTTCGCGCCGTTCGTGCTGGCGTTCGCGGTCAACGCGTGCCTGGGCCCCGTGCTGGTCGTGCACGGCAAGCTGCCATGGCTCAACCGGATCATGGCCGTGCAGGCGGTGTGCTTCGTGCCGGCGCTGTACCTCGGCCACGCGGCGCTGGGCTTGCCGGGGGCCGCGCTGAGTGTCTCGGCGACTGCGGTCGGCATCAGCGTCGCGATGATGGTCCTGTGCGGCCGGTTGCTCGACCTGCCGATGCGCACGTTCGGCCGCGTGCTCGTGCCGCCGCTCGCGACGGCTGCGGTGGCGGTGGCCTTCGGTTGGAGCGTCGTCGCCGGGCTGAACGACCCGCGCCTGCGCATCTGGCTCGGCAGTGCGACGGCCATCGCGGTGTTCGTGGTGAGCTGGGAAGTGCTCTGCCGTCAGGCGGTGACGCAGAGCCTGCGCCCCCGCTCGTTGCTGCAGCTCGGCCGGATGTTGGCGCGCTGAGCCGACCGCCCTCACGCTGCCGGCCTTGGGCCCGAACGCGCCGAAGTGACCTTCAGCGAGGCGTGGCCGCGGGCGCCTCGATGCGCTGATACACCGAGAGGCCCGGGCCGGGCAATCGCACGGGCAGGCGACGGTACTGCTCCGCGAACGCCGCGCGCGCCGCCGCGGGCGCTTCGAAGGCGGTCCAGATCGGCTTGTGGAAGACGATGTAGTCCGGCCGGTGACGATCGAACCACCAGCCGGTGTCGCCGGAGGCGATCGGCCCGGCACGCATCCGCCGCTTATCGGCCGTGCCACCGCGCACAGTGGAGCAGGGGCCCGCGGCAGCGGGCGGGGGCGGTCTCGTTCGTGCCGCGGTTCGATGCGGGCTTGCGGGTCAACCTGCACTTCCACTGCCTCGCCCGAGCGCGGGCAGCGGTCGGCTGGATAGCCTCGTGGACAGTGAGCATTCCCCACGACCAGGATGTTCGCGAAGGAGATGTCGTGCAGCACAACCGTCGGCAGTTCATCACCCTCGGCGCCGCCACTGCGGCCGGTGCCGCCATGTCCGGTTGTTTCGCCGAGAGTGATCCTGGCCAGCGTCGGCACATCGTGCTGCTCGGCGACTCCATCTTCGACAACGGCCGCTACGTGCCCGGGGAACCGCCGGTGATCGAGCAGTTGCAGAAGGTGCTCGGCCGCGACCATGCCGCGACGTTGTGCGCGCTCGACGGCGATGTCGTCGCGGATGTGACGGGACAGCTCGCGAAGGTGCCGAAGGACGCGACGCACCTCGTGGTGAGCGCTGGTGGCAACGATGCCCTCGGGCATCAAGGCCTGCTCGAACGCGGCGCCGCCACCTCGGCGGAACTGCTCGGCGAACTCGCCGGCGTGCGCGCGGCGTTCCTCGACCGCTACACGAAGATGCTGGCGGCGGTGCGCGCACGCGGTCTGCCGACCGCGGTGTGCACGATCTACGACAGCAACTTCGCGTCGCCGAAGAAGGCGCTCGCCGACGTCGCGCTGACGGTGTTCAACGATGCCATCCTGCGCGCTGCGGGCGACGCCGGCGTGCCGGTCGTCGACCTGCGCCGCGTGTTCCGAGCGCCGGCAGACTACGCCAACCCGATCGAGCCGTCGGCGATCGGCGGCGCCAAGATGGTCGACGTCATCGCGCGCATGATCGCCGGACACGACTTCACCGTTGGTCGCTGCGCGCTCTGGGCGTGAGCCGCGACGGACCAGCGCCACGACTTCGCGGCGGCGCGGACGGCGTGGCGGGACCGGGACTTCGAGGCGCTGCGCGGCCGCCGCTGCGGATCCTCCTCGGCCTTGGCTGCGCACGTTCGCTCGGATCGTCGAGCGCCGGTCATCGCGGCGGACCCTGAGCTGGCGGCGCAGGCGCGAAAAGCTGCGGCGATGACGGCGAAGCTGTGACGCCGCTGCTCGGCTTCGTCGTTCCGCTTGCTTGCTGCTCGCCGTTGTCTGGCTCGCCATAGGCGGCCACTACCCGATCTTCGCCGAGCCCGATCCCGCCTGCGCGCCGACACGCGGCGACCGGAGGCTTGGGCGGAACCCGTAGCGGTGGGGCAAGGGCAGGGGCGTTGACGCGGTTGCCGGATGCGCGGACCGTGTCAGCTTCGTTCGCGGTGTTCCGGGACGCCGTTGGTTCTTCCTACGCGCGAGACGTTGGCAGTAGAGGTCGCAGAGTCGATGGATCGAATGCGGTCAACGAGGATGCAAGCCTGCGTGTACACAGTGTTGGCGATGGGCTCTGTGGCCTGGGCGCTGGCGATCGACTGGCTTGCCGGCAATGCGAGCGTGTTCGCGCGCGCCGCGGCGACAGCGCTTGCCCCATCCCTGGTGTTGGTGGCCACGCCTTGGATTGCCAGGTGGCTTGCGTTCGCCAGCGGTCCCCGCCTTCGATCGGCGCGGGCACTCGCCAGAACGCGTTCGCGCTCCGACAAGCGAGGATCCTCGTACGTTCGGGCCGTGTCTTGGTCGGCGCTGCTCGCATCAGTGACCGTGGTGGTTGTCGAGTGGGGGCCGCGCAAGACGTTCCTTGGCCGGGTGTTCGCAGTCGAGACTGGCATGTCGGTCGACGAGGTCGAAGCGATCATGGCCGGCTACATGCGAGGCGCGGGACCGGCTTGGCAACTGCCGGCGACGGACCCGCTGGTTGGCGACGCAGCGACGGAGACCGAGTTGGCGCAGGCCTCATCCGAGGCGTACCGGGAGCCCGACCATGGTGGCAGTCGAGAGCGCCAGCGGTTCACCGGAGTCATGCTCTACCGATGGAGCAACGATGCGCGCTTCAATGCGGATTGGGGCGATATCCGGTTCGTCGACGGCAGAGTTGTCTCAGTCAAGTTCTGGCCCGACTGACGGCCGCAGGGTGTCCACGCAGTCGTCCGTGTCGGCGCATCGGCGCGGCCGGAGCGAGATCCGCTCGAGGGAGCCCGGTCACAGATAGCGGGTCCACGCGTGGCGATGCCGCCGCTTGTACCAACCGTACGCACCGCACAGCGGCCAACACGCGACGACCACGATCATCGTGCCGAGCAAGCTCATCGCGGCCGAACCCTGGCCGCGCCCCGGCAGCAGGCCGATGCCCATCAGCGCGCCGATCATCGGCAGGTGCAGCAGGTAGAAGAACATCGGCACCCGGCCGAGCACCGCCAGCGGATTCTGGTCGGGCACCCGCTCGAGCACTCCGCGGAACGTCATCAGCGCGCCGAGCACGATCACTGCGAGTCCCAGCTCGACGGCGAAGAACGTGATGCTCGGGGGGTACTTGCTGCAGTGCAGCCACTCGAGCACGTCGAGCGAGCGGCGGTGGTAGCCCATGTTGCCGAAGCCGTCGACGCCGCGCAGCAGCAGGAACAGCGCGAGACTTGCGAACCCCGCGCCGAACAGCAGTCGTGGCGTGAGCCGTCCCGCGAGCGCCAGGCGCCCGAGCACCACTCCCGCCAGCATCGCGGGCAGCCACGGCAGCAGCGGATAGAGCGTGATCACGTCGGGCATGCGCTCGCGATCGCCATCCCACCACCAGCCACCGCCCGTGACCATCATGCCGACGGCCAGCGGTTGCTCCCACGCCGTGTCGAGCGTCGCCGCTCGCCAGAGTTCGCCGAGCACGAGCAGTCCAATGCTGGTGCCGAGCAACCAGCCCGCGGGCAGTCGCCGCAGCAGCGGCATGAGCACGAGGCCGCCGCCGATCGCCCACAGCACCTGTGGAAACACCGGTAGCCCGAAGGCCGGGGCCCCCTCGCCAATCCGCCAGTACATCGACACGAGCGTGAACTCGAGTCCGAGGATGACCAGCCCGCGCGCGAGCAGATGCCGATCGATCTGCCATGCGCTCGCGCCGCGATCCCGCGCGTTCGCCGCCGACAGCGCCACGCTCATGCCCGCGAGCAGGACGAACGTCGGTGCGCACAGATGCGTCAACCAGCGGAGCGTGAAGTCGGGCGCCGACAGCGGCCCGCCTGCTGGGAACATCGCGCCATCGCCCTGGGCGTGGTTCGGGTTGGTGGCGTGATCGACGTGGTCCAGCGCCATCAGGACCATCACGAGGCCGCGCATCCAGTCGATCGCGAGCAGTCGTTCGGGGGTTCTCGTCATGCCCGAGATCGAGAATCAGACGCGGCACTGCGCTCGGTCTCTACCTCGAACGAGGAAACCTCGCCGTCCGCGGCGCCCGCCCGAACCCGAGCTGCGCGAGGATTGGACGCGCAGTGGCGTCAGTCGTCTTCGTCGTCGTCCGGCTCGGCCGGCCGCATCGCCGCAGGCGGCTGCACGTTCTCGCTCATCTGTTCGCGGAGTTGCCCGATCTGGCGCAACACGGTGTCGGCGAGCGGCTCCCGCGTCGTGTCGTCGATCCATCGCATCGTCGAGGACACCATCAACTCCTTCAGGTAGGCGAACGAGAAGCCATCGGTCAATTCGGCGATGCGCGCGTGTGCCTCCACCGCCAGCTGCAGCGACGGGTCGGCCCGTTCGTTCCATTGCGCGAGGAAGCGCTGTCGTTCCGGGAGCGCTGGCAGCGCGAAGTGCCACTTGCGGTCGAAGCGGCTCGGCCGGTCGCGCAGTGCTGGGTCGAGCCGCTCGGCATGGTTGGTCGTCGCGACGACGATGATGCCGGAGTTCATCGCCAGGCCATCGAGCTCGTTGAGGAAGACGGAGCGGTTCTTGTCGGTCACCAAGGCGTCCAGGTCTTCGAAGATCAACAGGCACGGCGTATGGCGACGGGCGCGTTCGAACACCGCGTCGATCGTGTAGTGGTCGGGCCAGCCGCGCACGGCGAGGCTCCGCACGTAGAGCGGATCGATCGGCCGCCGTTCCTCGCCTGCGCCCGGCACCCGCAGGGCGTTGGCCAGCAGCTTGATGCACATCGTCTTGCCGTTGCCGGGTGGCCCGCTCAGCAGCACGCCGCGCTTCCATGGCACGCCGAGGCGCTCGTACTCGGCGCGGCGGTCGAGGAAGCGCTGCAAGTCGCCGAGGATCTCGTCACGCTGCCTGGCGGGCAGTACCAGGTCTTCGGGCCGCGTGCGATCGATGTCGGCGCGCAACGCGCGGACCTTGTGCCAGCTGCCGCGATCGAACACCAGCACGCTGCCAGCGAGGTCGTCGTTCCAGCGGCACACCGCCGCGAACAACGCCTCGGCTTGGTCATGCCGCGGCGCCACGATGTATCGCACGGTCTTCGTGCAATCGCCGGCTCCCCACGTCACCGCGACGCAGTACATCGGGGCACCCGAAGCACCCGGCCACTCGATGGACCAGGCCCCGATCCACGTGTGCGGGTAGGCGTGATGCCGCCAATGCCAGGTGACCTGGCAGGCCGTACCGACGACCGGCACGACCTTGCAGTGCTTCGCCTCGGCGAAGCGGCCGAGGTCGAAGCCGTGCTCATCGGTCTCGAGCACGTAGCAGCCCGGGAACACGGCGCCCAGCTTGCGGGTCAGTGCGTAGCCGACAGCGTGGGGCTGTTCGCGGAACGCTTCGGTGATCGCGTTCGTGATCGTCGTGCCGTCGAGCATGGTGTGGATCGTGGTGGGGAGCCTGGACTGTTCCACACGACGGTGCACAAGACAACGGCAGCGGCCGCCGCGCACGCGGTCGCCCACGGAGGCTGCATTGGCGGAACACGCAGGCGTCGACCACCGCAGCGTCGTGCACCAGCGTCGCCCTGCTGTCGCGCCGGCCCTCTTCCGCGAACATCCGATCTGGCCATCCGCGCTCCCAACCTGGCGCGACGGGTGGGGTCAGCCGTTGTGACGTGCCGTCGGAACCTGGTCGACGGCGGTGAAGACCGGTTTGCCGCGCTGACGGAACGCCGCGGCTTCGTCGTCGGCGCCGTTCGAGGCGCCGCCGATGCGCACGCACGCGTCGCAGCGTTCCACCAGCGCGAGGGACATCGGCATCATCAACTCGTGGAACGCCGCTTCACCAGCGGCCTCGATCATCGGCAGCGCCATGTTCACGCCGATCACCGGAACGTGGCCGCGCCGGAAGAGCTCGACCGCGGCGACGTTCATCGCGCGCAGGTTCGCGCGGCGTTGTTCGGGTGACGCCGCTCCTGCGGTGTAGGGGCCGGAGACCATGATCCACATGCGGTGCCTCAGCTCGTCGAGGAAGGGGGGCACGATAGCCGGTTCGCCGATTGCCGACTTCCGCGTTGCGCGCGCTCCTCCGGTCCTCGTGCACCTCCTGCGGTTCGAACCCTGGTGGGAGCCGTCGCGCGAGGACCGCTGCCTGCTGGTCGCGTTCTCCCAGGACTCTGCAGCGGCCCGCGCGCCCAGCGCACCGCACCGCCGGATCCGGGCTATGGTGTCGCCGACCATGGTGACCCTGCTGGCGCGTTTGCTCGTTACGTCGACGCTGGTGCCGCTGGTGGGACTCGTGGCGCAGCAACCAGGGCCGCGCGCGCTGGTGGAAGTCGTGACGACGGGGCCAGCGCAGATGCAGCAGTTGCTGGCGATGGACCTCGATCTCGCTGGCTGTCGCGCGCCGTTGCTCGCGCAGCGGCGCATCGAAGTGATCGCGTCGGCTGCCGACGTGGCCCTGCTCACGCAGGCGGGGTTCGTGCACCGCGTGCTCGTTGCGGATCTGGAGCAGGCGCATGCCGCGGCGCTGGCGGCCTCGCCGGCGGCGCTGC
The DNA here is from genome assembly GCA_002343845.1 of Planctomycetes bacterium UBA2386. The sequence goes on from DDSQ01000057.1 coordinate 25,021, forward strand.
CCGACGGTCCGGTGCCGGCGATCGGCCAAGGCGCGATGGGCGGCCACTTCACGTTCGCCGAGATGCTGGCGATCCTCGACGACCTGACCGCGCGCTTCCCACAGCTGTGCAGCGCGCGCACCAGCATCGGGCAGTCCATCCAGGGGCGCGACCTGTGGATGGTCAAGATCAGCGACAACGTCGGCATCGACGAGAACGAACCCGAAGTGCTGTTCGATGCGCTGCACCACGCGCGCGAACCGCTGTCGATGGGGGCGACGCTGCTGTTCCTGACCGAACTGCTCGAGGGTTACGGCATCGATCCCGAGGCGACGTTCCTGATCGACGAACGCGAGCTGTTCGTCGTGCCGTGCGTGAACCCCGACGGCTACGAACACAACCGGCAGACCAATCCGAACGGCGGCGGCATGTGGCGCAAGAACCGCCGCGCCAACGCCGGTGGTTCGTTCGGCGTCGACCTCAACCGCAACTACGCGACGTTCTGGAACGCGCCGAACGGCGGCAGCTCGACGTCACCGACCAGCGAGACCTACCGCGGCACGGCCCCGTTCTCCGAGCCCGAGGCCGCGGCGATGGACGCGTTCGCGAGCAGTCGCGACTTCGTGCAGGTGTTCAGCACGCACACCTACACCGACGTGCTGCTGCGGCCGTGGGCCTACGCGACCACCGATCCGCCGAACGTGGGGACGTACCAGCAGCTCGGCGCCTTCCTGGTGCAGGAGAACGGCATTGCGCACGGCCGCTGGGGCACGCTGCTCTACATCTCGTCGGGCACCGCGGTCGACCACCACCACGCGCAGCATGGATCGTTGGCGTGGACGGCCGAACTCGGCCGCAGCAACGAAGGCGGGTTCTGGCCGGTGGGGCCGACGATCGCCACGATCGCGCGGCGGCACCAGCCGATGTTCCGCAAGGTGGCGCTGACCGCCGGGGCCGCGTTCCGCATCGCCTCGGCCGTGGCGAGCGAGGCGCCCGGCAGCAATGGCAACCAGCGCGTCGATCCCGGCGAGACGGCACACGTGGTCGTGTCGGTGCAGAACGTCGGCGTCGCGCCAGCCCCGGTGCTGCTCACGCTGACGTCGCTCGACGCGGGCGTCGTCGTCGGCAACGGCGCCGCGAGCGCCGTGTCGGTCGCGGGGCTCGGCAGCTTCGACAACCAGGCGCTGCCGCTCACCTTCACCGTCGCGCCGACGTTCGCCGGCACGGTTGCGCGGCTGCAGCTCGTGGTCAGCGGCGAGGGACGCAGCCAGGAACTCGTGCTCGAGGTGCCGCTCGTGGAGGTGCGCGTGTGCGTCGACGACGACTTCGAACTGGCGCGCGGTTTCGCGCGTGGTGCCGTCGACACCGCGACGACCGGGCGCTTCGAACGCGCCGTGTCGTTCGCGACGTCGAACGCGGGGCAACCGATCCAGCCAGGCACGCAGACGACGCCGGGCGGCTCGTTGTGCTGGGTCACCGACGGCCGCCCGGGCACGACGGCGACGACCTACGACGTCGATGCGGGGCTCACCGATCTGCTGTCGCCGACGTTCGACCTGCGCCATCTCGCCGCCGCCGAGGTCGCGTTCGATCTCTGGTTCGCGGAGTCGGTCGGCGACGACCCGCTACTCGTGCAGCTCAGCCGCGACGGCGGCGTCAGCCACGAACTGCTGCTGTCGCTGACCACGCCGACCGCCGGTTGGCAGCGCGTCGTGCTGCCGCTGCGCCCGCCGCTGACCGACGCCATGCAGGTGCGCATCCGCGCCCAGGACCAGTTCGCGTCGTTGGTCGAAGTGCTGATCGATGGCTTCGCGATCACGGCGGTGCCGGCCGACGGCGCCGCGACGCTGCTCGGTTTGGGCGCGCTGGGCTCGCGACTGCGCCTGGGCTGCAGCGGTCCGGTCGGGGGAACCTCGGTGCCGATCGGCGCACTCGGGCTCGGCCCGCCCACGCCCGTGCCCGGCGTCAGTGGTGTGTTGCTGCTCGACATCGCCACGGCGGTACTGCTGCCAACGCAGGTCTACGGCAGCAGCGGCTACACAGCGGTCGAGATCGCGGTGCCGGCGGTGCCGACCCTGGTCGGAGCCGAGGTTGCGTTCCAGCAGGCGTGGCTCGACGGCAGCGACGTCCACTTCGGCGGCAACACGCAGCGCGTCACGCTGCAGTGATCGCCGCCGCCGCCGCGGTCAGGGAAGCCGGGGCGTTGATTCGGTGTCGGGAGGCGCGGATCGTGGCGGCGTGGGTTCCGGGTGGGCCGGGACGCGGTTCGCTCCTCCAACGCACACAATGCGCACTGCTCTCACTGCCCTCGTCGCAGTCCTTCTCTCTTGTGCAGTCGCTGCGGCGCAGCGACGCCAACCGATCGTCGGCACCGTCGTCGACGCCGCCGGCAAGCCGTTCGTCGGCGCGCAGGTGACGCTGGTCGAGGACGACGCGGACCTCGCGGGGATCGACCCGGTCGACGTCTGCCGCACGACCTCCGACGAGCGAGGTCGATTCGTGGCCTCGGCGTTGGTCGGCGTTCGCTACACGGCGTTCGCCATCGGGCCGGAGGTCGAGGGGCGTGCCTTGGTGGCGAGGCCGGTGCAGGGGCTGTCGTGCGGTCAGCTGTGCGCGTTGCGCGTCGACGTCGAAGGCCGGCGGCGCATGATCGCGATGCCGCTCGATGCGGGACTACGAGCCGTGCCCGGTCTGCACGTGCGCATGGAGTTTCCGGGTTGCCCGGGCCACCACGAAACGCTGCCGATCGGCGAACAAGGCCTCGACGTGCCGCCGATCCAGGCGATCGCCGAGTGCACCTTGCGCGACGGCAATGGCGCGTTCCTCGGCACGGTGGGTGTGCCGTCGTTTGGGGATCCGGTGGCGTGGCTGCCCACGGCCATGCCGATCGCGATCCGCGTCGTCGACGAAGACGGCAAGCCCGTCGAGGGGGCGCGAGCCGCCATGCACGACGGGAGCACCGGGGAAGTGTTCGAGGGACCGCCGGTGGTGACGGACGCGTCGGGCAACGCGTCCCTGCTCTGGGGCGGGTGGCGCGATCCGTTCGAAGGCCCACCGCAGACGCTGTACGTCGTTGCACGCAAAGCCGGCTTCTCGGAGGGGGCGTCGGGTTGGATCTGCCAGACACCGTTCGTTGGCTTCGAGATCGTCAAGAAGCACAAGGGCACCGTGCTGGTGGTGCCCTTGAAGAAGATCGGCGAGTCGCCACGCGGCGTCGTCGACGCGGCGCTGGCGGGACGGAAGGCGCGCATCGAGGCGATGGGGAACGTGCACTTCCCCGACGGTCGCTACTTCCTGCGGCGGCACTACGAAGTCGTCATCGCCGCCGACGGTTCCTACACGCTGCCCGAGCTGGCGCCCGGCACCACGACCCTGCAGTTGCATCTGCCGCCGCTCGACGGGCGCCGCACCGTCACGGCGCCGACGCATGCGCCGACGCTGCCGAGCGTCGAGCCAGCGAAAAGCGACGATCTCGTGCTCCAGGTCCTCGACGAAGGCGGCGGCCCGGCGACCGCGGCACGCGTGCTGCTCGCCAACCATGGCACGGACATGGTCGTGCAGCCCTTGGTGCTCGACGCCGCCGGTCGCGTCGAACGGCGGCTGCAGCGTGGCCGCTGGACGCTGCTCGCGATGGACGCGACCGGATGGGTGGCCACCGAACTCAGCGCAGAAGCCCCGATCGAGGGGCCGCTCACGCTGCGCCTGGCGGCGATGCCGCAGCGGCGCGTGCGCGTGCTCGACCGCGATGGCCAGGCCGTCGTGGGCGCCTCGTTCGAACCGGGTGAGTTCCAGCATGCTCTGTCGCGCGCTGCCGGGCTCGATGCCTTGCTGCGGGAACTCGGCTGGAACACGTTCGCCGCGCAGATCCGGCCCGTGCGAACGGACGCACGTGGCGAGGCGACGCTGCACTTCCTGCCGTGGCCCGGCGTGACGCCAAAGGCGTTCGCGTTCGCCAAAGACCACAGCCAGCGCAGCGACGATCTGGAGATCGAGGCGGGCGACGATGTGCTCGTCTTCCGCTTGCGATAGTCGGGAGCGGAGCGTCGCGAAGAGCGCATCGCCGCGGGCGAGCACCAGGGGGGCTGCCCGTGGTGGCGCGGCGTTCCTAGAGTTTCGTCTCCTCGGAGACATCCCCATGCGCATGGCGTCGCTCGTTTCGTTCGTGCTCGTTGCCGCGCCGCTCACGGCGCAAGCGAGCTGGTCCATGCTCTATCCGACCATGGCCCCGCCGGTTCGCCTGGAGGCGACGTTCGCCATGCACGAGACCCTCGGCAAGGCGGTCCTGTTGTGGGGGTACGAAGCGGGAGTGCCCGCGACGACGGCGTGGGTGTTTTCCGGCAACACGTGGTCGTTGCAGTCGGGCATCGTGCCGCCGTATCGCACCGAGCCGGCGATCGCGTTCGATGCCGTGCGAAACGAAGTCGTCGTGTTCGGCGGCAACAATCCGGGCATTGACTTGCGCGACGACACGTGGCGGTGGAACGGGACCCAGTGGACCGAGGCGGTCGTCGCAGTGAAGCCGCCGGCTCGGCTGTCGGCGTCGATGGCGTTCGATCGCGCACGCGGCGTCACCGTCTTGTTCGGTGGGTTCGGTCCAGGGAGCCCCCTTGTGCCCTTGGCGGACACTTGGGAGTGGAACGGCCTGGCATGGCAGCAGCGGTTCCCGAGCGCGTCGCCGCCGGCGCGCGGACAAGCGACGATGGCGTTCGATCCCGTGGACGGCGGCGTGCTGCTGTTCGGCGGCATCGGTTCTGGATTGGGCAGCGGGACGCTGTTCACGGACACGTGGACCTGGAACGGCACGGCGTGGGTGCAGCGCCAGCCCGCGACGCCACCGCAAGCACGCGTGCTTCACCGCATGGTGACGGACCTGCACCGGCAGCGAATCGTGCTGCTCGGCGGTCTCAGCGCGGATCCGTTCGCCTGGGAGTGGAGTGGCAACGCGTGGACCGTCGCGTACCAGCCAACGCCCGCGCCGCGGTACATGTTCGGCATGGGCTACGACGCCGCGCAGCGGCGCGTCCTCGTGCACGGGGGCATGCTCACCCTTGCTGGAGCGAACTACTTCTTCAACGACACGTGGCAGTACCGCACGCCGTCGCCGGCCGACGTCACACCGTTCGGCAGCGGCTGCCCGGGCAGCGCGGGCACGCCCGCGCTCGCCGCGGCGCCGTTCACCCTGCCGTGGCTCGGCGACACCACGCGCCACGTCGTCGGCAGTGTTCCGGCCGGCCAACCCGGCGCGTTCTTCGCCGCGGGCTTCGGCTCGGTTGCGCCGGTGTCGCTGGCGTCGTACGGCGCGCCGGGCTGCGACCTGCTCGTCGCGATCGACGTCTGTGAGTTCCGGTCTGCGAACGGCGCGACCGCCGAGTGGGCGAAGGCGCTTCCGCTGACGACGTCGCTCGCTGGTGCGTGGTTCGAGCAGCAGGCATTCGTGGTCGACCCCGCCGCGAACACACTCGGCCTCGTCGCCAGCAACGCGATCCGCGTGACGCTCGGCATTCGCTGACGCGCCGCGCCGCGACGGCCCTAGCGTCCCGCGCCGAACTCCGGATCCTCGTTGCGCAGGACCAACTCGATCGCTTCGCCGCCGGCGAGCAGCCGGTCGAGTTTGCCCGACCACGTGCGCCCGTCGCGTGGGGCCGAGCCGAACAGCAGCAAGGCGCGTTGCTCCGGCAAGCCCGCGAACGTGAAGCCGCCGTCGGCGCCGGTGACGATCGTGCGCTGCGCTGGCCGCAGCACCCCGGCTGCGTCGCGCAGCGTCACCAGCACGCCGCGAGCGAGTTCGCCATCGGGCCAGCGCACCACGCCGGACATCGTCAGCCCGGGCGTCACCACGACGTTGACGCCGGCCCCGGGAATCGACGCGAGGTCGATGCGCTGGTTGGCGAACCGGGGATCGCTGACGCGCAGCGTGCCGGGCGCGAGCACCGGGCCGAGGCGGCACTTCCCGTAGCCGTCGCTGCGCCCGACCACCTTCGCCGGCGCCATGTCGGTCGGCGTGTAGTCGAGCGCGAGATCGGCGATCGGCTCGCCGCGTTCGTCGCGCGCGAGCACGACCAGCGGCGTGCCGCGCTCCAGCCGGAACGCGTCGCCGGCCGCATCGAGCCACGGGCGTGCCTGCGGCGCGTGGCCGGCGGCTGCGAGCAGCAGCCAGGCGTCGCCTTCGGGCCGCGGTGGCAAGGTGAATGCCGGGGCGCGCCCGTTCGATGGTTCGTTGCCTTGGCTCGCGCCGACGACCGCGAAGTCGCCGTTCGTGCGCTGCAGCAGCGAGAACATCGCGACGCGCGGTTCGCTCGCGGCGGGGGACGGGACCACGACCGTGGGCAGCGGTCGGTCGACCGGCGGCCACACCAGCACGGCGTCGGGACGCACGGCCGGGAAGCGGTGCGGGCCGATGAAGGCAGCGCCGCAGCGAACGATCATCGGCGCCAGCAGCGCGTCGCCGCGCAGCACGGTCTCGGCAGCGCCCGCGGCGAACAGCGGGACGTCGGGCCGCCCGGCGGGATGGAACGTCTCGGCGAACGACGTCTGGATGCGCCGGGCGGGGCCCGCGAACGCGACGGCGAATCGTTCGCCGCTCGTCAGCACCTTGCGCAGCCAGAGCCAGCCATCGGAGCTGTGCACCCAGAGTTCGTAGTCGCCCTCGGGCAGGCGCACGACGGCGCCCGGCGGCGGCGCGAAGGTGACGGTGCGTCCGTCGGCCGTGGTGGCTCGCGCATGCACGCGCAACGGCTCCGTCCCCGTCGTCGTCGTGACGGCCGCCATCGGCGCCATCACCACGCGCTGCGCGCGGCCGGCCTGCAGGCCGTCGAGCAGCGCCCCGAGTCCGTCCGCCGTCACGACGTGGCCCGAGGCGGTGCCGCCGTCGCCGCGCGGGATGCGCAGTTCGCCGCGCCCATCGCTGGTGGCCGTGCGCCGATGCGCCGTCGGCAAGGCACTCGCGAACGGCGAATCGCCGGCGAAGCAGTCGGTCAGCGCGGCGATCTCGCCGGCTGGATGCACGGTCACGGCCGCCGTGGCGCCGGCGACCGGATTTCCGGCCGGGTCGCGCAGCAGCACCACGAACGTCTCGGCGGCCTGCGCGACGACGGGGGCCATCGGCAGCAGCAGCGCGCACATGCCGGCCCGGAACATGGTCGCCATCAACGACGACGCGCGGCCGGGGTTCAAGCCCCGCCGCGCGTGCTCGCCGTTCGGCATGGCGCCGGCTTCACTCCGGCAGTTCGTCGCGCTTCTTCACGACCTTGCAGACCAGGCCGTACTCGAGCGCCTGCCCGGCATCGAGCCAGAAGTCGCGGCGGGCCGACTCGGTGACGTCCTCGGGCTTCTTGCCGCAGGCGTCGGCGATGATGCGGTTGTAGCGGTCGCGCAGCTTCAGGATCTCCTTCGCCGTGATGTCGAGGTCGCTGGCGGTGCCGCGGCCCATCGTCGAAGGCTGGTGGATCATGAAACGGCTCTCGCTCATGCAGAAGCGACGCTTCTTGTCGGCGGCGAGGTGGATCAGGATGCCGGCCGAGGCGCACAGCCCGTTCACGACAGTGATCACCGGCGGCTTGACGAAGCGCAGCAGGTCGTAGATCGCGAAGCCGGCGTCGGCGCTGCCGCCCGGCGAGTTGATGAAGACCGTGATCGGCTTCTTGCTGTCCTTCTGCTCCATCGCGAGGCAACGAACCGTCGCCTCCTTGAGCATCTTGTCGTCGACCGGGCCGCTGATCAGCAGCGTGCGGGCCTCGAACAGCGCCTTCTCGTAGGGGTTGGGCGTCGCGGAGCCCTTCTCGCCGCCTTGGTCGGGGCATTCGTGATCGTCGTCCTCTTCTTCGGGACGCAGGCGGCGGGGATCCAGGTCGAGGGGATTGGGCATCGTGTTGGTCGGGAAACGGCGGCGGGATTCCCCGCTGCGGCGTGTTTCGGAATCGAGCGCCGGTGGAATTGAGTCCGTACCGCCGATCCCATCGGCGCCGTGGATAGCGCGCCGCGGAGCGACAGGCAACCCTGGCGCGCGGACCGCCCCGCGCCCGCCGCGGAAACAGGTCCCGCTGCTTGCGCCGTGGCAACGGCGGCGCTACCGTTCGCAGCCGTTGTTGGGCCGGCTGGTGGATCAGCAGGCCAGCAGCACTCGCCGCCGATCGGCGGAACCGGGCCGGGAGGCCCGGATCGCCGAGACGAGCCCGCGCCGACGGTCAGGTTGCCGTATCGCGCGATCGGTTCCGAGGTCGTTCCGGCCGAAGAACCCGGGCCCAGGCGAGGGTGATGGACGGGAGGCAGTGCACTGCGGTGTGCCGCTTGCCCGAACACGTTCGGCGTCGGGGTCCCCGACGACGAAGTCCGCGTGCGAACCTCGGATCGGAGCGTTCCGACCCGGCCTGCGGACGAGATTCAGAGGTGAAACGCAGCTCGCGAACGACGCCTCATGGGCGTTCGCCGGTTGGCAGTCGCCGCACGAGCCCCGACGGGCAAGGAGCCCGTCGACCTGATGGCCGGCTCTCATCGCCGGCCCGCATTGGCACGGCATGAGTATCTCGGAGAACGACTTCCCCGGTGGCATGGAACAGGCTTCTGACGGCGGCGGCCCCGAACGGCGGCGCTGGCGCGGGGGACGTCGGCGTCGGCGTCGTCGTGGGGGTGGCGGCGGCGGCGGTGGTGG
>DDSQ01000075.1:0-5758 GCA_002343845.1 Planctomycetes bacterium UBA2386
GAACGCGCGCATCAGCGTGATGGGAGGCGAACAGGCGGCCAGCGTGCTGGCCACGGTGAAGCGCGACGGCATCGAAGCCGCCGGCAAGGCGTGGACGCCGGAAGAGGAGGACGCCTTCAAGGCGCCCATCCGCGAGCAGTACGAAACCCAGGGGCATCCCTACTACGCCACCGCCCGGCTCTGGGACGACGGCATCATCGACCCNNCTGGGCATCTCGGCCTCGCTCAACGCGCCGATCGAACCGGCGAAGTTCGGCGTGTTCCGGATGTAGGAGACAGTCCGTGCGACGCCTTGCCCTGGCCCTGTGCTGCGCCCTGCTCGCCGTCGCGGGCGCCTGCCGGCAGGCCACTCCCGTCGCCACGGAGCAGGCGCCGGCGCCCGCCGCCGCGCCCCTGATCGAACTGGCACGCGGCAGCGAATGGGACGGCTTCGACAGCGTGCACATCCCGCCGCAGGGCCCGGCCACGCTGTACCGCCTCGCCCACGAAGCACGGGACGACACGATCCGATTCCACCACGAGACCGCCACGCTGCCCCTGTCGCCTTCCACCCGGGCTGCCCTGCGTGCGGAGATCGAACGCCTGCAATTGTTCGCGTTGAAGGACCACTACGGCGGCGACGTCGAAGACGGCACCCAGTGGCTGCTGCGCATCGTCGACGGCGACCGCACGTTGCGCGTGTACTGCGACAACGCATTCCCGCCGCCGCTGGAAGCCTTCGCCAAAGCCGTGGACGCCGGGCTCGAACACGACGGCCTGCAACGGATCGCATGGCGCCGCATGGACGAGCGCGAACCCCTGCCCCTGCAGGGCGCCCTGCGCCTGGCCGTGACGCCCATGGAGGCGTCGCCGGCCGCGACCGGCGCGGGCGGATAGCGCCGGCCCCATCCGCAGTCTTCGCGCCGTTGCTCCCGGGCGGTCGAGAAGCAGCCCTCTTCAGCCATGTGAGCGCGGCGTGCACATGCCCGACTCCACGGTGAACCGCGGCCGCCTCCGACGGGCGGCGCGGCCAATTGGCCGTCCCGGTCACAGCGCGCGCAAAGCGCAGCGGCGATAGTCCCGGGCTCCTGCCGCCCGGAGCATCCCCTGCATGTCCATCTGGAAAGACCAAGGCCCCGCGAAGAAAGACGCCGCCGTGCCGCCGCCGGAACCCACCCCGATCACCGCGCGGGACACGCCGGCGGCCGACTTCTCGCCCGCCGTCACCGCGCCGCCGGGCACCCGGCCGGCCGAGCGCCCGGCGCAGGAGGCGCTGAAGGAATCGCTGATCGCCGCCGACCTGACCATCGAAGGCAAGATCGAGGGCACCGGGCACATCCGCATCGCCGGCAAGTTCAAGGGCGACGTCAACGTGCAGGGCGACCTGACCATCGAAACCGGCGCCAAGCTCAACGGCAGCGTGCGGGCGAAGAAGGTCATCATCGCCGGCGAACTGGAGGGCAACATCGAGTCCGCCTCGCGCGTGGAACTGCTGTCGTCCGGCGTGCTGATCGGCGACGTCAAGGCCGGCGCGCTCACCGTCGCCGCCGGCTCGCGCATGCGCGGCCAGGCCGAATTCGGCTGGGACGAAGCCTCGGCCAAGGGCGGCAAGGCCAACGCCACGGAGCCCGGCGCGGCCGCATGAGCCAGCCGCGCCCCGGCAGCGCCGGCGCCACCCGCACCTGCCCGCACTGCAAGGCGACGATCCTGGAGAGTGCGGCGGTCTGTCCCGGCTGCCGCCATCACCTGCGCTTCGAGCCGGGCGCGGGCGCGGGCGCCATGTCTTCGCTCACGCCGCTGCGGATCGAAGGCACCCTGCAACCGCCGGCGGAAGACGCCGCATGGGAGTACAGCGTGGTGCTGTCCATCCGCAACGACCGCGGCGAGGAAGTCACCCGCCAGGTGGTCGGCGTCGGCGCGATGCAACCGCACGAACGGCGCAGTTTCGTGCTTTCTGTCGAGCTCAATCCCGCCGCGGCCAAGGGCAAGCGCATGCGCCACTGACCTCTTCCCGCCCCTCCCGGCGGCCGGATACACTCGATGCCGACAAGGATGCCAGCAGGGGGCAGGATGATCGTCGGTATCGACTTGGGGACCACGCATTCGCTGATCGGCCTGCACGGAGACGCAGGCCCGCACCTGATACCCAACGCACTCGGGAAACTGCTGACGCCCTCGGCCGTCAGCGTCGACGAGGACGGCACGCTGCTGGTCGGCGATGCCGCGCTGGACAGGCTCATCACCCATCCGCAGTCCAGCGTCGCCAGCTTCAAGCGCTGGATGGGCTCGCGCCGCGAAACCCGGCTGGGCCAGCGCGCCTACTTGCCGGAGGAACTGTCGGCGCTGGTGATCCGCTCGCTGCTGGACGATGCGCAGGCCGCGCTCGGCAGCCGGCCGCGGGAAGCCGTCATCAGCGTGCCCGCCTATTTCAGCGACGCCCAGCGCCGGGCGACGCGGCGCGCCGGCGAACTGGCGGGACTGCGGGTGGAACGCCTGATCAACGAGCCCACGGCCGCGGCATTGGCCTACGGCCTGGCCGAGCGCCTGGACGAGGCGCACGTGCTGGTGCTCGACCTGGGCGGCGGCACCTTCGACGTCTCGATCCTGGAACTGTTCGACGGCGTCGTGAAGGTGCATGCCAGCGCCGGCGACAACTTCCTCGGCGGCGACGACTTCACCGAGGCGATCGAGAAGCACTGGCTGTCCGAACACCACCTGCGCCGCGAAGCCCTCAAGCCGCAGGAAGCCAGCCAGCTCCGCCAGCGCGCCGAGGCGGCGAAGCGCCAACTGGCCACGAGCCAGTCCACCGAGCAGGCCCTGCACGTCGCCGGCAAGGCGTACGCCCTGCGGCTGGACGAGGCCGGCTTCGACCAACTGGTCGCCCCGCTCGTGCAGCGCATGCGCAGCCCGATCGAACGCGCCATGCGCGATGCCGGCCTGCGCGGCGCCGACCTGGCCGAAGTGGTGATGGTGGGCGGCGCTTCGCGGATGCCGCAACTGTCCAGGCTGGCGGCGCGCCTGCTCGGCCGCCTGCCGCTGCGGCACGTGGCGCCGGACGAGGCCATCGCCCACGGCGCCTGCGTCGCCGCCGGGCTGAAGGCGCGCCACCAGGCGCTGGAGGAAATCATCCTCACCGACGTCTGCCCGCATTCGCTGGGCGTGGCGATCAGCATGGAACTGGGCCAGGGACTGCGGAGCCACGGCCACTTCGACCCGATCATCGAGCGCAACAGCACGGTGCCCGTCAGCCGCATGCGCGAGTACTACCCGATCCACGACCAGCAGACCGCGATCACGCTGCGCGTCTACCAGGGCGAGAATCCCTGGGCCGAGAACAACATCGCGCTGGGTGCGCTGGAAGTGCCGGTGCCGCCCGGCGCGGCCGACGAGCGCGGGGTCGACGTGCGCTTCACCTACGACATCAACGGCGTGCTGCAGGTCGAAGCGCGGGTCAAGAAGACCGGCATCGTGCGCGAACTGCTGCTGATGCAGGACGACGGCGGCCTGACCGAGGAAGAGGCCCGGCAGCGTCTGGCCGAACTGGCCGAGCTGAAGACCCATCCCCGCGACGAACAGCCCAACATCGCCGCCCTGGCGCGCGCCGAACGCCTGTATACGGAGTCGCTGGGCGAGGAGCGCCGGCAGGTCCACGCGCTGATCGTCGACTTCCAGGCCGTGCTGGCCACCCAGGACAAGACCCTGGTGGCACGCCAGCGCGCGGCCTTGCTGCAGGCGCTGGATACGCTGGAGGCCAGGGAACCGCTATGACGCTGAGCGCCTGGGAAGTCCTCGGCATCGAGGAAACCGCCGACAGCCGGGCGATCCGCCGTGCCTATGCCGCCCGGCTCAAGGCCACGCGCCCGGAGGAGGACGCCACCGCGTTCCAGTTGCTGACGGATGCCTTCGAATGGGCCTGCGCCGATGCACGGCGACTGCAGAACGAACAGGCCGCCGCCGAACGCCCGTCGGCCGGTCCCCCATCCACGGAACCGGAGCCCTCCGTCCCGGCCCCGGACGCCCCGCTGCCGGAACTCGGGAAACCGCTGGACGCCGAACCCGCCCCGGCCGACGGCAGTGCGCCCGCGACCGCGGACGGAAGCGAAGGCGAGGAACGCAGCTTCGCCTTCGGGCCTTTCTTCGAGGCGCTTGCCGAGGAGATCCGCAAGCGCGATCCCAAGCACCTGCGCGCGTGGCTGGATGCACATCCCGAGCTGTATTCGCTCGAACTCAAGTGGGCGCTGACGCCGCACGTGTTCGACACCCTCGCCCACAACGCGAGCGTCCTCGATCCGCACCGCGGGCATCTGGAAACGCTGATGCACTTCTTCGGCGTGGACGCGCGCCTGCGGCGCCATCCGGCCTTGGCGCCGGCACTGGATTTCCTCGAACTCGGGCAATGGCGCGAACAGAAACCGGCGGCTTCGTCGCAAAAGGCGCCCATGCCCGCAGGCTGGGAGAACCTGGCCAACGTCATGGACGAATCCAGGCAAGGCCCACCCCCGCCGCGCAAGCCGCTCCAGGGGACCTGGAGCGAGAACCTGGCGAACTACTGGTGGGTGTTCATCGTCCTGATGGTCATCGGCAAGTTGAGCGCCTTCTTCAGCCAATGAACGCCGCCGCCGCAGGCGGCTGTCGACGGTAGGCCAAGACGCGCTGACGCTTCAGCGCGCAGGGGGATCGCAGTTGTCGCAGCCGCCGCAGGCGCTGCCGCCCCCGCGTTGCGACGGCGGCGCGATCCAGCGCCCGAGCGCGCGCAGCCATGGCGGCCGGCCCTCGCGCAGCAACGGCAGCGCCAGCGCGACGCGGGCCTTGCGCAGCGGGCCGGGGAACTGCTTCTTCAGCACCACCCACGCGCTGACCGCCACCGCGACGGCGATGACGGCGTACTGCAGGGCGAGCGGCAGGTCCATGCTCAGCCCGCTCCCAGCGCGCGGGCGACCTGGTAGGTGACCAGCGAGGCGGCGTAGGCCAGCGCGAACAGGTACAGCGTGGCGTAGCCCATCTGCTTCCACGAATTGGTCTCGCGCTTGATCGTGGCCAGCGTGGAGATGCACATCGGCGCGTAGATGTACCAGACCAGCAGCGACAGCGCGGTGGCCAGCGACCAGCCGTCGCTGATCAGCGGGGTCAGCGCCTGCGCGGCCGCGTCGTCGTCGGCCGCCGACAGTGCATAGACCGTCGCCAGCGAGGACACCGCCACTTCGCGCGCGGCCATGCCCGGGATCAGTGCGATGCAGATCTGCCAGTTGAAGCCCAGCGGCGCGAAGAACACCGCCATCGCGTGGCCGATGCGGCCGGCGAAGCTGTAGTCGATCGCCGGACCCACCGCGTCCGCCGGCGCGGCCGGGAACGACAGCAGCACCCACAGCAGGACGGTCAGCGCCAGGATGATGCCGCCGACGCGCTTGAGGAAGATCATCGCGCGTTCCCACAGGCCGATCAGCAGGTCGCGCGGATGCGGGATGCGGTACGACGGCAGTTCCAGCAGCAGCGGGTGCTCGCTCTTGTCGCGGCGCCACTTCTTCATCACCCACGACACCAGCAGCGCGCTGAGGATGCCGGCCGCGTACAGGCCGAACAGCACCAGGCCCTGCTGGTTGAACACACCGATCTGCTTCTGCGGCACGAAGGCGCCGATCAGCAGTGCGTACACCGGCAGGCGCGCCGAGCACGTCATCAGCGGCGCGACCAGGATCGTCGCCAGGCGGTCGCGCGGGTCCTGGATGCTGCGCGTGGCCATGATGCCGGGGATGGCGCAGGCGAAGCTGGACAGCAGCGG
>DDSQ01000075.1:5815-8697 GCA_002343845.1 Planctomycetes bacterium UBA2386
ACGCCGGCGATGATGCCGTCCACCAGCAGGCTGTTAAGCGGGCCTTCCGGCAGCGCGCCGCCGACCCATTCGCCCACCGCGCCGGTGCCGGCCTCGATCAGGTCCATCAGCGGCGTGGCCCAGGCGTACACCGCCTGGAAGATCAGGAACATCACGACGATCAGCGCCACCAGGCCGAACACCGGGTGCAGCAGCCAGCGGTCCAGCGCGTCGTCGACCTTCGCGGTGCGCGTGGGCATGGCCACCGCCAGCGCCAGCAGCCGGCGCGTCTCGGCGTGCAGGTCGGCGCCTTCGGCGAGCCGCGCGCGGGGCTCGTGCGGCTGCGCGGCCATCGCGTCGATCGTCTCGACCAGCGCGCGCGCGCCGCCGTGGCGGACGGCGACGGTCTCCACTACCGGCACGCCCAGTTCGCGCTCCAGCGCCGCCAGGTCGATGGCGATGCCGCGGCGCTGCGCGGCGTCCATCATGTTGACCGCCAGGATCATCGGCTTGCCGAGTTCGCGCACTTCCAGCGCGAAGCGCAGGTGCAGGCGCAGGTTGGTCGCGTCGACCACGCAGACCAGCACGTCCGGCGCGGTTTCGCCGGGATAGAAGCCGCGGCACACGTCACGCGTCACCGCCTCGTCCAGGCTGGCGGCGTGCAGGCTGTAGGCGCCCGGCAGGTCCAGCACCGCGTAGCTGCGCCCGGACGCGACCGAATGCAGCCGGCCTTCCTTGCGCTCCACGGTGACGCCGGCGTAGTTGGCGACCTTCTGCCGGCTACCGGTCAACTGGTTGAACAGCGCCGTCTTGCCGCAGTTCGGGTTGCCGACCAGGGCCAGGCGCAGCGTCGACGCATCGGCCGCGCTCATGCCGCGGCCCCGTTGCGCAGGCGGATGCGGGCCGCTTCCGAGCGGCGCAGCGCGAAACGGGTGAAGCCCACCTGCACCAGCAGCGGCTCGGCGCCCAGCGGGCCCTTGGCCACGATCTCGACCTCTTCGCCGTTGACGAAGCCCAGCTCGCGCAGGCGGCGGGCAATGCTGTCCTGGGGGCCACGGTCTTCGACGGAGTCAACGATGGCCGGGGTGCGCCAGGGCAATTCGATCAGGGTCACGCGCGGATCTCAAATGCGAACTATTCTCATAATAGCATCGCCGCAGCGCAGGAAGGCGGCGCCGGGCCGTGCCGCTATCATTCGGCCACCTTGCACGGAGTGGCTGGAATGACGGAATCGTCCCGGAACGGGCCCCTCGCGGTGCTGCGGCAGGGCGCGGTGGCCCGCCTGCGGCTGGAGCGCCCGGCGCTGCACAACGCCTTCGACGCCGGCCTGATCGCCGCGCTGACCGCGACGCTGGAAGGGCTCGCCGCCGACCCGTCGGTGCGCGTGGTGGTGCTGGAAGGCAGCGGCGCCTCGTTCTCGGCCGGCGCCGACCTGCACTGGATGCGCGGCATGGCCGCGGCCGGCGAGGCCGAGAACCGGGCCGACGCCCTGGCCCTGGCCCGGCTGATGCGCACCCTGGACGAACTGCCCAGGCCCACCGTGGCCCGCGTGCACGGCGCGGCCTTCGGCGGCGGCGTGGGGCTGGTGGCCTGCTGCGACATCGCCATCGGCACGCCGGAGGCGAAATTCGGCCTGACCGAAAGCAAGCTGGGCCTGCTGCCCGCGGTGATTTCGCCCTATGTCGTCGCCGCCATCGGCGCCCGCCAGGCGCGGCGCTACTTCGCCACCGCGGAGATCTTCGACGCCCCCGAGGCGCAGCGGATCGGGCTGTTGCACCAGGTCGTGCCGGCCGACGCCCTGGACGCCGCCGTGGACCGGCAGATCGCTCTGCTGCTCAAGGCCGGTCCCCTCGCCTGCGCCGGCGCCAAGCGGCTGGTGCGCGACGTCGCCAGGCACGGCGACCGCGACGCGCTGGACCGGGCCAACGCCGAGCTGATCGCACGCCTGCGCATTTCCCCGGAAGGCCAGGAAGGCCTGACGGCCTTTCTCGACAAGCGCGCGCCCGCCTGGGCGGCGAAGGAGTGAACCCATGATCGACCATCTCGGCATCCAGGTCGCCGACTACCCGCGCAGCCGCGCCTTCTACGAGACCGTGCTCGCCACGCTGGGCTACGGCGTGGCGATGGAAGTGACCCGAGCCATGAGCGGCGGCTACGAAGGCTGCGGCTTCGGCCCGCCGGGGCGCCCGCACTTCTGGGTGGGCGCCTGCGGCAACGGCGCCGCCAGCGGCAGCGTGCACATCGCCTTCGCGGCGCAGACCCGCGCCCAGGTGGACGCCTTCCACGCCGCCGCCCTGGCCGCCGGCGCGCGCGACAACGGCGCCCCCGGCCTGCGCCCGCACTACCACCCCCACTACTACGGCGCCTTCGCCATCGACCCGGACGGCCACAACATCGAGGCGGTGTGCCACGCTGCCGGATAAAGGATTTCGCCACGGATTTCACGGATGAACGCGGATAAGGCTTTACTGCACAAGGAACTGACCGATCATGTCCTGGGAGCGTTCTACGATGTCTACAACGCTCTCGGACATGGTTTCCTGGAAAGCGTCTACGAGAATGCGCTGGCGATGATCCTGGAAGAAAACGGCATATCGGTGACGAAGCAGCACCCGATCGACATCGTCTTCAAAGGGCGTTGCATCGGTCAATTCCGCGCCGACCTGCTGGTGGAGCATTCGTTGATCGTCGAAATCAAGGCACAAGCGAACCTGATGCCCGTCCATGAAGCGCAATTGCTGAACTACCTCAAGGCCACCGGCCTTTCCGTCGGGCTGCTGCTGAACTTCGGTCCCCGCCCGCAGTTCAAGCGCCGCATCTTCACCTCCCGCCCCATCCGCGTCGATCCGCGCAAATCCGTGGCCGAATCCCATGTTTGAGAAGATCCTGATCGCCAACCGCGG